>JBJXGF010000140.1:0-38952 GCA_046153015.1 Acidimicrobiales bacterium
ACGGACCGCTATCCGCCGTTCCGGCTGGATCAGGGCCCGAGTGAACCGGGAGCGCCCACACCGCCGAGCAACCCACCGGCGCCGGAGGGGTCCGTAGACCTTCGCGCCGCGGACCGCGTCCCGTCACTCGTGCCCGAACGCCACTGAAGCCCAGCTGAGAAGGGGCCAAGGACCCTGGCGGTGCGGCACGGGTCGGGCGAGGCTGCAGGAAATCAACCCGAAGGAGGCGCCATGCGCGCGTTGCAGATGACCGGTTGGCAACAAACCGGTGAGTTCAGGGAGGTCCCCGAACCGGATCCCGCTCCCGGCCAGGTGGTGATCAAGGTGGCTGGCGCCGGCGCCTGCCATTCGGATCTGCACCTCATGCACGATTTCCCCGCCGACTTGTTGCCGTGGAAGGTCCCCTTCACGTTGGGCCATGAGAACGCCGGCTGGGTGCACGCCCTCGGTGCCGGGGTGGATGGCTTGGAGATCGGCGAGGCGGTGGCGGTGTACGGACCGTGGGGTTGCGGGCGGTGCGTCCGTTGTCGTCGGGGCATCGAGAACTACTGCGAAGCCCAGGCCACCATCAACGCCGCCGGTGGAGGACTGGGACGCGACGGTGGGATGGCGCCGTTCATGTTGGTGCCCTCGGCGCGTCATCTCCTACCGCTGGGCGATCTGGATCCGGTGCAGGCCGCGCCCCTGACCGACGCCGGTTTGACCCCATACCATGCCATCAAGCGATCCCTGCCGTTGTTGGTGCCGGGTTCCAGCGCCGTCGTCATCGGCGCCGGCGGCCTGGGGCACATGGCCATCCAGCTGCTCGAATCGATGACCCCAACCACGGTCATCGCCGTGGATCAACGGGAATCGGCCTTGGCGCTGGCCCGGGAGTTGGGCGCGGAGCATGCGGTACTCGCTGATGAGGACGCGGCGGCGCACATCGCGCAAGCCACGCACGGGCGGGGTGCGGACGTGGTCATCGATCTCGTCGGCAGCACCGAAACACTGCGCCTGGCGGTGGCGGCGTCCCGTTCACTCGGTCATCTCAGCATCGTCGGTATTGGCGGGGGACAGCTGGACGTGGGGTTCTTCACGGTTCCCTACGAGTTGTCCATCGCCACCACGTACTGGGGCACCATCGGAGAGCTGATGGAACTCCTGGAGCTGGCCAAAGCGGGCCGGGTTCACTCGCGTGTCCAACGCTTCGCGCTCGATGATGCCCTGAGCGCGTATGAGGCCATGCGGGCCGGTACGCTCCAGGGCCGTGCCGTGATCGTGCCGTGACCGTGATGATGTCTTCCGTCGAACAGTCTGACCAACCGTCGTTGACCTATCGGGAGGCGATTCGTGAGGCGTTGCGGGACTCGATGCGTGCCGATCCCCGGGTGTTTCTGATGGGGGAGGACGTTGGGGCCTACGGCGGTTGCTTCGCGGTGAGCATGGGGCTGTTCGAGGAGTTCGGGCCGGAACGGGTGCGGGACACACCGCTGTCCGAGTCCGCGTTCGTGGGTGCGGGCATCGGTGCCGCGCTGGCCGGCTTGCGTCCGATCGTGGAGATCATGACGGTGAACTTCAGCCTGTTGGCCCTCGATCAGATCCTCAACAACGCGGCCACATTGCTACACATGTCCGGTGGGCAGTGCCCGGTGCCGCTGGTGATCCGGATGACCACGGGCGCTGGGCGGCAGTTGGCGGCGCAGCACTCCCACAGCCTCGAGGGGTGGTACGCCCACATCCCCGGTATCCGGGTGCTCACGCCGGCAACGGTGCAAGACGCTCGCTGGATGCTGCCGGCGGCGTTGGAGGATCCCAATCCGGTGCTGATCTTCGAACACGGCGGGCTGTACAACACCAAGGGTCAACCCGGCCCCGGACCGGTGGGGTTGGACCGGGCCATGGTGTGCCGTCCGGGGCGGGACCTGACGATCCTGACCTACGGGGGCTCCGTGGCCAAAACGCTCAGCGCCGCAGAGTTGTTGGCCGGTGTTGGGATCTCCGCTGAAGTGATCGATCTGCGAACGTTGCGACCGTTGGATGACGCCACCATGCTCGAATCGGTGACCCGAACCCACCGTGCGCTGGTGGTGGACGAAGGCTGGCGTTCCGGTGGCATCTCCGCCGAGATCAGCGCCCGGCTCACCGAGGGGGCGTTCTACGACCTCGACGCACCGGTGGGGCGGGTTTGTGGCGCTGAGGTTCCTGTTCCCTACGCCGCGCACCTGGAAATGGCGGCCCTGCCCCAGGTGGACACCATCGTGGCCGCGGCAACCTCGATTGTCCGTGGGGGACCCGAAGCGGTCCGTGCGGTACCAGATGGTATGGGGGTAGGGGCGACGGTGTCGGGGGTTCGGGGATCGTGAGCGCGGAGCTGGTCTACGCCATGCCCTCGATGGGAGCGGACATGGAGCAGGGCACCGTGTTGGAGTGGTTGGTGTCCCCCGGTGACGCGGTGCATCGCGGTGACGTGGTGGCCCGCATCGACACCGAAAAGGCCGAAGTCGATGCGGAGATCTGGATGGAAGGAGTCGTGGTGGCGTTGCTGGCCCAACCGGGCGAATGGCTCCCCGTTGGCGCGCCACTGGCTCGCATCGCAGCCCCGGATAGGACGCAACAGCCGACCTTCAGCGACGCCACACAACCCGCTGCTGCACCGGTCACGTCCCCGGTGCTCGAACGCCCGCTCACCCTTGCCGAACCGTCCCACGAGGCCGCCACGTTCTCGCCGTTGGTTCGACACGACGCCGAGCGCCTGGGGGTGGATCTGCGTCGGGTGCACGGCAGCGGCGTGGGAGGAGCGGTGACGCGAAAGGATCTGCTGTCCTCGGGGTTGGCGCCTCTTCCAGCGGCTGGCGAGGACTGCTTCGTTCGAGCTTCTCCCTATGCCCGTCGCCTGGCGGACCACGCCGGCGTTGCGTTGCGGGGTCTTAGCGGGAGTGGACCCGCGGGAGCGGTGTTGGCCCGCGATGTCCCAGCTGCGGGGGAGTCTTCCGCCGTGGAGCATGCCAACGCGAGCACTGCGCCGCGCCCGGGCCGGGAGGACCGCACGGTGCGGATTCGGCGAGCCACGGCGGAACTCATGGCCCGCTCCCATCGTGAGATCCCCCATTACTACCTGACCCTCGATGTTGACCTCAGCGCGCTGCTGTCCCGCCTGGCCGAACGGAACGCGGCGCGCCCGCCCGCGGCGCGGCTGTTGCCGGCGGCGGCGCTGTTGGCGGCCACGGCGCGGGCCGCGGCCGAGGCGCCGGCACTCAACGGGCACTGGCTGGCCGACGGTTTCCATCCCGCAGATGGTGTTGATCTCGGTGTGGCCGTGTCCTTGCGAGGCGGCGGGCTGGTGGCGCCGGTGCTGGCCGCCGCACAAGCAGCGTCGCTTGAGGAGTTGATGGAGCGGCTGAGGGTGTTGGTGCAACGCGCCCGTTCCAACACCTTGCGATCTTCGGATCTGGCCATGCCGTCAGTGACGGTCACCAACCTCGGTGGCGCGACCGGCGCCCGGGGAACGCTGGGCGGCGCCGCCGGCGTTGACAGCGTGTTGCCGATCATCTACCCCCCCCAGGTGGCGATGGTGGGCTTCGGGCAGATCCGTGAGCGTCCCTGGGCCGTTGAGGGCATGCTGACCGTGCGATCGGTGGTCACCGTGAGCTTGGCGGCTGATCATCGTGCCAGCGACGGGCATGTCGGCGCCCGGTTCCTGACCACACTGGCCACCAAACTGAACGACCTGGCAACTGAGAAAGCACCCACATGAGCGCGCTGAGCCCGAACCGGTCCCAACAAGACGTGGAGCGCGCCGTACGGCAAGCGCTGGAGCACGTCGCACCGGAGATTGATTTTGATGGCATCGACCTCGACGCGGAGTTGATCGAGGGCGTCGACTTGGACTCCATGGATTTTCTCAACGTGGTGACGGCCCTTGACGAACTTCTCGGGGTATCGGTTCCGGAACGGGATTATCCCCGGCTCCATACCCTCAGAGCGATGATCGATTACCTCGTTTCACACGGCTGAAACGCGGCGGGCGGCGTTGACCAGGAGGCGCTGTTCCGCGGAGGCCACGCTGGCCCGTACCGCATCCACCGACGCCCGGTCCACGGAAATGGAGTCGATGCCGTAGTTCACCAGGTGCCGGGCGAAGCGGGGATCGCGGGAGGGCGCTTGTCCGCACAATGAGGTCCCCATCCCCAACGCCGCGGCCCCCGTCACGATGGACTCGATGGCGTCGAGCACCGCCTCGTCGGATTCGTCGAACAGTTCGGCGACGGCCTCGGAGTCACGGTCCACGCCCAACATCAGCTGGGTCAGATCGTTGCTGCCGATCGACACGCCGTGCACCCCGAGTTGGTGGTAACGCCCGAGCCAGTACACCACCGATGGCACCTCGGCCATGATCCAACGCTGCAGACGGCGATCCGCTCCCAATGGGCTGGCGTTGACCAATCCGAAGACGGTCTCAAGCTCCCAAGCGGTGCGGACAAAGGGAATCATCAGATGGATGTTCGGGGCCTCGGTCCGGGCTCGGGCCAGCGCCTCCAGTTCCAGCGCGAACAGGTCCGGCTCTCGCACGTAGCGGTAGCAGCCGCGGTAGCCGATCATCGGGTTGGCCTCAACGCTCTCGAAACGGTCACCGTCGATCAGGTCCCGGAACTCGTTGGTGCGGAAGTCAATGGTCCGGTACGTGACAGGTCGTTCTCCGAAGGCCCGCCCGATAGCGATGAGGGCGTCGGACATGGCGGTCACGAATTGTTGGCCGCGGCCGGTTTCGAGCAAAGCCCGGGGATGGCGGCCGCCCAACGCCTCGATCACCAGCAGCTCAGCCCGCAACAGCCCAACGCCATCGACGGGCCCTTTGGCGGCTCGTTCCGCCTCCTCGACCAGCGCGATGTTGACCAGTATTTTGGTGGCGGTCGCGGTGGGCGCCATGGTGGGAATCGGCGTGCCCATCCCTGCGGTGACGGCGGACGCTGATGGTGTGCCGGCGCTGCCCATGGTCACTGAACCGGCGTAGACCTTTCCCCGGTCGGCGTCCACGGTCACCATCTCGCCGTCTCGCAGGGTGGTGGTGGCGGTCCGGGCGCCGACGATGCAGGGGATGCCCAGCTCCCGGCTGACGATGGCAGCATGGCAGGTAACACCCCCGCCGTCCGTCACCACCGCCGCTGCCCGGCGCATGATCGGCAACCAGTCCGGTTTGGTCATGGTCGCCACCAGTACCTCGCCGGCGGCCAGACGGTTTCCCTCCCGGGGTGAGGACAAGACCCTCGCCACCCCGCGACCGATGCCGTGGGAGGCTGCCAGCCCGCTCAGGATGGCGGTCGGTTCGCCCGGGCCGCTCGAAGGGCCCGGTTGGTGCAGCGTGGCCGGCGCCGACAGCGGTGCCAGCGTGGTGATGGGACGGGACTGCACGATGAACAGTTCGTCGTCCTCGATGCACCACTCCATGTCCTGGGGTCGGCCGTAGTGGGATTCGGCGCGCAGGCCCAGTTCGGCGAGGCGCAGGACCGTGGCGTCATCGAGCACGCGACCGTAGACCTTGTCCGGCGGGAGATCCTGGCGTTGGTCCCCGCCGTCCGCTGCGGCCACGATCTGGAACCCCTTGATGCCAACGGAAACCTGTCGGAGGGTCACGCCGCCATCGGCGATTCGTTGCACCACGTAGGCGTCCGGTTCCACCTCGCCGGCCACCACGACCTCGCCCTGGCCCCAGGCGGCCTCGATGATCAACGTGTCGGGACTGGCGCCGGTGGGGTCACGGGTAAACATCACTCCGGAACGAGCGGCGTTGACCATGCGCTGCACCACCACGGCGATCGCTGGTTCGCTGTGCAATCCCCGGGCGGCGCGATAGTGCACCACCCGCTCGCCGTAGAGGGACACCCAGCAGGCACGCACCGCGCTGGCCAGCCCGGCCTCATCGGTGATGTTGGTAAAAGTCTCGTTCATCCCGGCGAAGCTCGCCGAAGCGGAGTCCTCACCCGCCGCCGATGAGCGCACCGCCACCACGACATGACCATCGGTATGTTCCGCGCCCAACCGCCGGTAGGCGTCGATCAACGCCGTGCTCACCGCGTCCGGAAAAGGTACGTCGAGGAGGTCACGGGCCTGCGCGGCGCGCCCGGAGAGTTCCTCGGTGCGAGCGGCGCGGTCGAAAAGTTGGCGCAGCCGGGTCCGCACACCGGCTTGGTCCACCGCATCGAGGTACGCCGCCGCGGTGAGCACGAAGCCGTCCGGCACCGGCAACCCGGCCCGGGTCAGCTCGCCCAGGTTGGCACCTTTGCCTCCCACCAGATCCTCATCGGCGAGGGACAGGTCCTTGAACCAACGGACCAACCGGTCAGCGCGGCGCGGAAGTGGGGTCTCGACGGTGTCGGGGTTATCAGCGCGCACGACGGACGACGGAGAGTTCATGATCAGAGCCTTCACGCACCTGCGAGTGTCCGCTAGGGCCGAATGTCGCCACGAATGGTTCCCGAAGGGCATTGCGACCACCAAGGCAGGGACCTTTGGCCGGTGCCGTTGGGGTGGGAATCCGTTGGGATGAAGGAGCGACCCGCACTGCAGCGCGCCGCAACCCGGTGACGAGAGGAGACAGCACGTGCGATGGACGTCACCGAACGCTGCCCGGACCCGACCGGTGGCCGCGCCGAGCGGCGTTCGGGACGAGGTCGACCTTGGTCATGGCCGCACGTTGGTGTTGCGCGACCTGTCCCGATCTGATTGCCCGGCCCTCAGCTCCTTGTTCCGGGAACTGCCGGAGCGTGATCGCCGGTACCGGTTCTTTTCCCAAAGCGTGCCGTCCCCACGAGCGCTGCGACGCTGGTTCACCAAAGGCTGTCGGCATCTCGGTGCCTTTGTGCGAACCGTGGACGGCGAGGAGCTTGTGGGCCACGCCATGTTCTGTCCCATGCAGGCGAACGCAACCGCTGGCGGCAGCGCCGAGCTCGGGATCTGCGTGGCGGCGGATTGGAGGGGATGGTTGGGCGCGTATCTGCTGGACGCGCTGGTACGGGTTGGCGGCGAGTGTGGACTTGCTGAGCTCGAGGCGGAGATCCGCACGGACAACGTGGAGATGATGGCGTTGGTACGGCACCGGGGCATGGTGATCGAGGGTCCCCATGATCCACAGACCGTTCGTGTCCACCTGCGATGTGCGGGCGCGGTCAGCGGATCGACAGCCACAGCAGCGCCACCACTTACGAGGTGAACGACCCCGGGGCATCACTCCAGTCGAACCAATTCGCTGCGGGTGCGGCCGATGCCGTCGGCACCATTGGAAACACTATACGGGAGGTGGTGGTCTGCAGTGACGGGTCAACCTCGAGCGGCTCGTTGCTGGAGGTTTCCGCGGTCGCCGCCGCCGCCTTGGGGGTGCCGTTACAGGTGCTGCGCGCACGGTAGGAGCTATCCTCGCGTATCTCCGGGAACGGCCCGGGGTGGTACCGGTGCTGGCGGCGCACGCCCGGCACAGTCCCGCCAAGATCTTGCTGGGCTCGGTCAGCTCGGTGCTGCTGGTCCGCCCGCCCGAACCGCCGGCGACCCCACCTCCGCGTGATCGGGGTGACCTTGATCCTCTCTGCCTGCCCGACCCGCAAGGACTTTTGGCCCTGTGCCGTCGCCGCTATCGCAGACAAGTCTGAAATGAGCGGTTTGCGCCTGCATCACCGTCGCCCCGTGTCGGGACAGATCGGACAAAGGAACCCATTGATGGAACTCGCCGGGAGACCATCGAGCCTGGATGCGGTACAGGCAACCGATGACGAGGAATCGACGGTTGATCTTTACTGGATCCCGTTGGGTGCGGGTTCACCGGCGGTGCAAGCCAGCGGCCGGCTCTTCGAGTCCGTTTCGGCGCGGATCAAGCGGCGACCCCGTTGCGATCTCTACCACGCCGCGCTCAACGTGTTCCTTCCACAGGGCCGCTTCGCCATAGAACAGGCCCCGGTCCCTGACAACAACGGTGCGGTCCGGGGCGTGGTCGCCACAGGCCCGGTGGGGATCCGTGCCGCCGGGCGCTTGCGGTTGTTTCGCTATGAGGTCAGGTGCTGGTGCAATGGCATCATCCCGGACATTGGTGACGCGGTGGACAGCCCGGTCCGGGTGAGCACCAACGGCGAGGTCGCAGCGCGGATCGTTGCGTTGTTGCCGGAGGTTCCGACCTTGGTTTGGGGCCGTGATGAGGCCGATGCCGGTGACATGTGGAACTCGAACTCGGTCATCTCGTGGGCCCTCACCCGCAGCGGGGTGGATGTGGATTCGCTGCGCGCGCCGGTCGGGGGCCGGGCGCCGGGATGGACCGCGGGTCGTGCGGTCGCCGTTGCCCCCGACCACGGTGTGGGTGCAGCCGTCAGGCCAAAGCACGCCCAAAGCCTGAGGAGGATTCCGTGAAGGCGATGACGAGAGACCGGTACGGCTCTGCTGATGTGCTGGCGTTCACCGAAGTGGCCATGCCAGTGGTCGGGGACAATGAGGTGTTGCTGCGTGTGCGGGCGGCAGGCATCGGACCGAACGTGTGGCATGCCCTGACCGGCCTGCCCTATCTGGCTCGTATGGGGTTCGGTTTGCGCGTTCCGAAGTCCCCTCTCTTACGCGGTGACGTCGCGGGCACCGTGACCGCGGTGGGCGGGGGAGTGAGGCAGTTCCGTCCCGGCGATGAAGTGTTCGGTGTCTGTGACGGCGCCTTCGCCGAGTACGCCTGCGCCCGCCCCGATGAGCTTGCGATCAAGCCGTCCAATCTCACGTTCGAGGAGGCGGCCGCGGTGCCGATCTCGGCCTGCGCGGCGCTGCGCGGTCTGCGCCATGAGGGACAACTCCGTTCTGGTCAGCGGGTGTTGATCATCGGTGCGTCGGGGGGTGTGGGTTCGTTCGCGGTGCAGTTGGCCAAGGCATTCGGCGCCGAGGTGACCGGCGTGTGCAGCACCGCCAAGGTGGGCATGGTCCGGTCTCTCGGCGCTGACCACGTGATCGATTACACCCGGGGGGACTTCGCCGGCGGGGGGCGGTATGACCTTGTGCTCGACACGGCGGGGCGGCGGTCGCTGTCGCAGTTGCGTAAGGCTCTCACCCCGAAAGGGACGCTGGTCATCGTTGGCGGTGAGGGAGGCGGCCGGTGGACCGGTGGGTTTCAACGCCAAGTCCTCGGGGCGGCGGTGGTCTCTCGGTTCGTGCGTCAACGGTTGTGCTCTCTGATCTCCCGTGAGCCCCGGGAGGATTTGGAGGTGTTGAAAGGCCTCATCGAGGGCGGCAAGGTAAAGCCCTTCATCAGCAAGACGTACCCACTGCACCAGGCCCCAAGCGCGTTGCGCGACGCCGATGAGGGGCATGGGCTGGGAAAGGTCGTGGTCACGCTCGCATCGTTGAGCGGGGAGCAGGACCCAACCAAGCAGGCCGTGGCCAGCGATGTCGGCTGAGAACACTGAGAACACTGAGAACACTGGGGGCGGTCCATGGTCAGCGTTACCCACGATGAAGGCGGCAGTGCTCCACGAGTATGGGCCACCGGAGGTGCTACACGTTGAAGAGGTCGCGAAACTTCTTCCGGGCGACGGAGACGTGCTCATAAAGGTGCATGCGACATCGGTGAACTTCGGGGACACGCTGGTGCGCAACTTCAAGGCGGTCTCCCCTCGGGCGTTCCACATGCCGTCGGCCTTCTGGCTGATCGGGAGAGCCAGCTTTGGTCTCGCCAAACCGCGCCGAACGATCTTGGGAAGTGAGTTTTCCGGCGACGTGGCCGAGGTCGGAAAGGCGGTCACCGCCCGGCTGGCCTTGATCCACTTGGTGATTCATAGGACGGCTAAGCGGCGGACAGGGTTCCGCCCCCGAGTTTGAGGACGACAACGGCGAGGGGCACGGTGAGCGCGGCGGTGCCGATGACGGCGGCGGTGATCGATATCCGGTCGGACGCGATGCCCATGAGCGCCGGTACCGCCAGCGCGGGAGTACTGAGCACGCCGACCAGGGTGGGCACGGTGGCTGAAAGGGCGGGTACCACGGTCAGCATCCGGTGGTGCACCTTGGCCCATACGATGGCGGTGCCCAAGCCGAGGGAGGCCATGCCCATCACCTGGACGGCGACGTGGGCGGGTGTCGCCGCGGCGAAGGCGCCGGTGACCATGGCGGCGGCGCCGGTTCTGATCAGGCGCCGGTTGATGCCACGCCGGGTCACAATGGCGGCTCCTGCGAGGCCGCCCACCACGATCCCCGCCGCTAGTACCTGGGCTGCGGCGCGCACACCGCCGCTGGCCAAGCGGGCGACGGCAAACCCGAGGAATGCCTCATCCAGCGGCAAGAGGATGAACTCTGCGGCGGCGAGCAGGAGAACCTCGGGCGAGCGGGCCAGGTGCCTGGCCGACCGCCACAGTGACTCGGTGTCGTTCCCGTCCGGCCCGGCCGGGTGGGGGAACTCAGTGGCCGCGAGCACCACGGCTGCGGCGAGGAACACCGCGGCGGTGATGGCGAACACGCCGCGCCAGCCGATGAAAGTGGCCGCCCCGAGAGCGAGGAGGGCGGGGCTGATGAAGTCTCCGAGCCAGGTGAGTAGGTGCTGGCGGCCCAGCAGACGGTCGAGGTTGTCGCCGGCGAGCTCGGCCAGGGAGGACTCCAACGGCCGGATCACCAGATCGCTGGCGGCGCCGAGCGCGGTGGCCGCCACAACCAGGACGGGGAACGGTGGCCCGGCGGCGAAGGCTCCCAGCCCGGCGGCGAGGACGCCGGCGCCGGTGGTGGCCAGCAGCCGCCGGTGGCCGCGGTCCGCGAGCGCTCCCAATGGGCCGCCCACCAGACCGCCGAGGGTTAGCAACGCCAGCAGCCAGCCGGCTTGGGTGTAGGAGAAGCCCAGATCGCGGTGCTGGTCTTCGATGGTGCCGGCGGGCAGGTACGACCACCACTCGTCGAGGACGCGCACCAAGAGCGCGCCGCGGATGACACCGGCGGGCAGGCGGAACAATGCACGGGAGGTGCGTATGAGACGGACAGGCATGGAGTGGCTCCTCACGAAGGCGACGGAAACGGGTACGAACCGGGTTACCGTCAGCCGAGGAGGCGCACGCGCACAGGATCAACATCGACGCATGGGACCTGACGCTACCAAACGATTACCACGCGTGCGCCACGCGAATCGGCCGCCATCGCGATGACTCCATTCCTCAATAAAGTGCCGACCGCCGGCAGACAGCAGGATCTGCCCACCCGCGGCCAACGCGGCTTGCCTGCTGCCGGCCAACCCCCGTCGCGGCTCCTCGGGTCGAGACGTCCCGCAGACGTGCGATCACTCGCACGCTGAGCCCGTCACCTCGGTGTTTGCAGTTCGGCCCCTCATACACCGTGGACAGGTAGGACCCGTCCGGGAGTAACTCGAGCGGGTCCAGCCGTTGCGATGACCGCATCCGCCACAACAGGTCCGCTCCCGACGCCGACGCGGCTTGCCAGGCGGCGAACCCGTGAAACCCCCGGTCAGCGAGGCACAACATGCCCGGTTGAAGCCGCCCAAGCAGCTCCCGGGACAACTCCGGCTCGCTCGTGGAGTACGGCCCGGTCGCCGCGTCGATGATGGCGTGGGTCCCGACCTCTACCAGCCCGACCATCCGAACCTGCGGGAACGGCGCCCGCTCACCTTTCGCGGTCCCCGGCCGACCGATGCTGACCGGGACGCAATCCTTGGCCTGGGCTCGAGACTATTGTCCAAGCCGTGCTGACGCGTGAGTTCGCTGACCGAATGGTGGCCGGAATGTCGCTGCTGATCGGAACGGCTTGCGTTGATGGGGCGCCTCATGCCGGTCGCGTCTGGGGTGTCGAGGTGCTTGATCTGTCAGGCCGTTTGCGCGTGTTGCTGGATGCTGAAGACTCGCGCACGATCGCCAACGTCGCTCGCGGTGGACGTGTCGCGTTCACGGCCAGCGAGGTGCAAACACACCTCACGTTTCAGATGAAAGGGCGGGCGGCGCGGGTCGACTCGAACACGGCCAGCAGCGTCGCTGCAGCCGACAAGTGGGCCAAGGGATTCCTCGACGCCATCAACGCGTTCGATGGCTACGACCGTGAGGCGCTCGAGCAGTGGCGTCAGACGAACTGCGTTGCGGCCGAGATCGAAGTCTTTGAACTCTTCGACCAAGCCCCGGGACCGAAGGCGGGTCGCCAGCTCAACGTGAGAACCTCAGCTCACGTCGAGTTGGCTCGCGGAGATGGCGCGGCCGATTTCTGCGACGAATCAAGCGAGACCGACAACGGAAGCGACCTCACCCTTGATCATGTTCGCCGGGCGATCGAAGGCTGGATACCCAAGGTTGCAGCCACCGTTGCCGGTGACGGCACGCCGAACGTCACGTATCTGTCAGCTTTACACATCGTGGACCACGAGCGACTGGCAGTGTCCAACCAGTTCATGTCGAAGACGTCCCGGAATCTTGCCGAGAACCCTCGTCTGTCGTTGATGATCATCGACCCCGTGTCGGTCAGCGAGTATCGGCTGTCGCTGACCTTCGAACGCACGGAGCGGCGCGGACCGACGTTCGAGCGATTGCGCAGGGAGGTCGACGACATCGCCTCGTTGGTAGGCATGCACGACGTGTTTCGCCTGCGCGCCGCTGACATCTTCCGGCTCGAACGGGTCGACGTGATTCACGAACGCGACGAGCATCAGTTCTACGGTTTGAATCCGGTCGCTGTCGGGAGTCACCCGCCGATTCACGTCGGGCGCCTTGGGCTGTTGGCTCAGCGGCTCAGCCGGTCGACCGATCTGGAGCACGCGCTCGACCTCGCCGTCGACGGCCTCGATGAACTGCTCGGATACACGCACTCGATGGTCTTCGTCCTTGGCGAGACGGGTGATCGGTTGGTGGCATTGGCGAGTCGAGGGTTCAGCGCGCAAGGTGTCGGCGCCGAGATCGCGGTGGGCGAGGGTGCCGCCGGGTTGGCGGCTCAACGTGGCCAAGCGATCAGGGTCACCGATTTGCAGCAGATGGAGAAGTACGGACGAAACGTGAGGCGTGGGTTCGACACGAGTGCACCGAGCGGGCTGGATACCGAGATTCCGCTGCCGTTCGAGCGGGAAACCCGCAGCCGCCTGGCGGTGCCGGCGATGTCGCGAGGGCAGGTGGTTGGAGTGGTCGTCGTCGAAAGCCCGTTGGCATCAGCGTTCGACGATGACGACGAGCAGGCTGTCGGGGTTGTCGCTTCGATTCTCGCTGGTCTCATCGAACTCGACCAGGAACGAACCGTCGAGTCGGAGGCTGTGCTCGCAAGTCCCGTCGCCACGCCGACTTCGACACCTGTCAACGTACCAGGCGGTGTGTTGCAGGTGCGTTTCTTCGAGTCCGACGGGAGTGTCTTCCTCGGGGACGACTATCTGATCCGAGGCGTTGCCGGTCGGGTGCTGTGGTCCATGCTCAAGCGCTTCGAGTCGACTGCTTCGACCGATGTGACGCTGAAGGAACTGCGGCTCGACAAGTCGTTGGAGCTGCCAGGCTTCCGCGACAACCTCGACACGCGGGTCATCCTGCTCAAGCGACGGCTCGAAGAGCGAGACGCTCCGATCCGCATCCACCGCCCCGGCCGCGGTCGATTTACGCTCGAAGTGCCCGCAGCGTTCGAACTACAGCACAACTGACCGAGCGTTCTCGCGGGGTGCCGGTACTACGCCCCTGCTGCTTGCTGGCCCGGACCTCGTCGATCCGATGGGCGTGCGCGCATCGCGTTTGGTTCAGGTCGCTGGCGCTGCCCTGCAGCTGGCTTCGGATCTGAGGATAGTGATCGCTTAGTTGTCGGTGCGGCGTTCTTAGCGAACGCGTACCGGTCATTTCGGAGCGGCGATCCGAAGGGGGCTGCACAGTGATCCCATCACCCCTAGCCGCGTCTCCTGCGGTTCACGAAAGGATCAACATGAACACCACCTCTGGAACGAACACTGCGGTGTCCTCACTCGCCGGCATCGAGTTCGATCGCCCACGACTGCGGCCCGTCACGTTCAACGCATACAGCGACATCCACAAGGCGATCCGCGCCGAACTGTTCGCGGTCACCACTTCCGCCGGACGCACAGACGTGTCCGACGAACTCGACGTCGCTGCGCTCACCGGTCACGTGGCGAGTGTGTCCCAGTTGCTCACCGAACATGCTGAGCACGAGGACACCCACGTGCAACCGGTGATCATCGCTCATCTGCCTAACATCGCTGAGCTCATCGAGTACGACCACGGGCGGTTCGAATCCCGATTCGCCCAGATCCACGCTGTCGCCAGCGAGCTTTGCGCCCGTCCCGTCGTCGCACGCCGCGAGATGGCGCACGAAATGTACGTCGAATTGGCTCTGTTCACCAGCGCATACCTCGCCCACCAGGACCTCGAGGAGCGGATGGTCATGCCGGCGCTGGAGGATGCAATCGGTGTCGACGCGGTTGTCGGCATCCACATGGCGATCGTGGGCACGATGGCGCCGGACGAGCTGATGCGCGGGCTGGCGACGATGTTGCCCGTGCTCAACATCGATGACCAGACCGGGATGCTCGGCGGGATCCGCGCCACGGCACCGACGGACGCCTTCGAGGGCATCTGGAACCTCACCCGCAGCGTGCTGCCTGCAACCGAAGTACTCCGTCTCGCCGCACGCCTCGGCATCTCCGCCTGACCGCCCGACACCCCAACTCGAAAGGAACACTCCATGGACATCGGAATCTGCCTGCCTCAGAGCGGCGACACCGCCCCGAGCGCCGTCGCATCGTTCGCCATCGCCGCCGAACGGGCTGGCTTCGGCTCGCTGTGGGCCGCCGACCGCATACTCGCCCCGCTCGCCCCCCGCATGCCGTACCCGGCCAGCGCCGACGGCGAGCTCCCCAGCTGGATGAGCAATGTCGCCGACCCGCTGATCGAACTGGCCGCCGCAGCGACCGTCACCTCGACCATCCGCCTCGGCACAAGCGTGCTCGTGGCACCCTGGTACCCGCCACTGTTACTGGCCCGATCGTCAACGACCCTTGACCGGCTCAGCGCCGGCCGCTTCACCCTGGGTCTTGGCGTCGGCTGGTCCGTGGACGAGTTCGACGCCCTTGGCACACCCTTCACCAACCGCGGAGCACGGATGGAGGAGATCCTCGACGTGCTCGACGCGGTGTGGAACGACGACGCAGTCTCGATCACCACCACTCGCGAACACATCGCCCCCTCAACCGTCGGCCTCAAGCCGACGCGAGGTCGGATACCGGTGAGCATGGCCGCCTTCACCCCCGCCGGCCTCGACCGGATTGCACGACGCGCCGACGGATGGAACGTGGCCGGCATCCCCGTCGAGATCGCCGCCACGATGTGGCGAGACGTCCTCGCTGCGGCGGAACGGGCGGGCCGCAACCCCGCCGAAATGCGGCTGATCATTCGCGCCATCGTGCACCTCGTCGGCGAACTCCCGGAGGGACGACCGGACTTCACCGGCTCCCTTCAGCAAGTCCGCGACGACATCAATCGCTGCATGGCCTCCGGAGCCGACGAAGTGTTCCTCGACCTGCACAACTGCACGACGGACGCTGACCAGATGCTGGCCCTCGCCAGCGAGATCGCTGAACGAGCGTTGACTAGCGCATAAGCCGATCTGCACCGACGCTGCGAGCAGCCCATGGCGGACCGTGGCTTGGAACGTTGGCCGACCTACAACGAGGGACCGATGCCGTCGGCTGGCTGACCGACGGTCCGCCAATACCTGCGTGAGCTGAAAGCCGAAGATCGTGCGTCCGTAAGCAGCCGCGACCGAGGTTGACTTTGCTCGGAGATGAGGACTCGACCGCACCTTGGCGGCGTCCCAACGAGTTGACCCTACGAATGCTCTGACCAGCGGTGTCGGCCGTTGTTCTCAGCTCGGGCGCTGAGATGGCGTCGACAGAGCAAAGCCGGACGGTTCGGGTCAGGGATTAGGAACGTGGCTGCCGGCGCGCCGCTGAGCTTCGGGCGCTGTGGTCCCGGGACGGTTATGCGGGTTCAGCGGGTGGAGCGGAGGGTGTCGAGGCGTTGCGTGTATTCGTCGTGGTCGATCTCGCCGCGGGCGAAGCGTTCGGCGAGGATGTCTTCAGCGGAGCGCTGTTGGTGTCGGGTGCCCGATAGGCCGCGGACAACAGCGATGACGGCCCAGGCGATAAGTCCCCAGAAGCTGACCATGAAGATCATCATGGTCAGCCACCCAACCCACCCCCAGCCGTTGTTCCAATACATCATCGCGGTCTCCTTGGTTCGAGCTTGCCCGGTCGGGACGCGTTCGCACAGAGGCGTTGGTCCTTACCGCAGCGGTGGCACGCAGCCGAACTGTCGGATCGGGTTCGATCAGCGTGTGGAGAATTCAACGGAGGGGTGGCTCGCATGCCGGCGGCACGTCGCTGTTCGGTTGGGCTGGTGCGGGTCGTTGGCGCCTGGCTGGTGGGTGGGTTTCGTACATGCGTACGGCGACCACGATGCCTGATGCCGCGGTGACGGCGGAGACGGCCCAGATGGCGGCTTGGATGGAAATGAGGTCGGCGAGGATCCCGGCGAGCAGGGCCCCTATGGCGAAGCCGGCGTCTCGCCAGAGGCGGTAGACGCCAACGGATCGGGCTCTCCATTGGGGGTGGGCGACGTCGCTGATGGCGGCGAGAAGGGTGGGGTAGACCATGGCGGTGCCGGCACCGAGGATCACCGCACCCATGGCCCAGGCCCAAAGGGCGTTGGTGGCGGCGATCCAGGCGATGGCGACGGCTTGGGTGAGCATGCCGCCGGCGATGAGTCCTTTGCGGCCGACGCGGTCCGAGAGCCCGCCGGTGTAGAGCTGGCCCAGCCCCCATACTGCGGGGTACAGGGCGGCGAGGATGCCGATGCGACTGATGGACAGGCCGGCGTTGGCGAACAAGATGGGGAACAGGCCCCAGGCGAGCCCGTCGTTGAGGTTGTTGACGAGACCGGCTTGTGAGCACGACGACAGCGCTTTGTCGCTGAAGGACGTGAGCCGGAAGATCTCGCCGGTGGTGAGGTTTTCGTGGTGGGTGGCGTTGGCTGGGGTGTGATTGGTGGCTTCGTGGCGGGCGTGGGCGCGGGTTTCGCGGACGAACAGCGGGGGGCCGATAGCCACGTCCGCTGCTGCTCACCGCCGACGCGGGCTGAGACGACGGCGCCGGGCCGGGACGTCAGCTCGGCCGTACGAGGGGCCGGTCAGCTCGTGTCCAGGCGTTGAACCCGCCGTCGAGCTCGACGATGTCGGTGTAGGCCAGGGCCTCGAGGTCATCCACGGCGTCGGCGGACATGTTGCCCGACCGGCAATACACGGCCAGAGGTGTGCTGCGGTTATTGGGAAGCTCGCTCGACATCGCGATCCCACAGCCTGCCGGCCGCCCGGAACGAGAACCCGGTCGGCGCTCACCCCGCGCACACAGGGTGGCCCGTCGTCAGCGTTGTGGGTGTATGAGTTGTTCGAGGTGGGTGGCGATCTGTTCGATTGGTGGGTTGTTGGTGGCGATGTTCAGCACGAGGTTGTAGACGTCGTTGTTATCGGCGCGGGAGATCTCGACGCCGTTGATTTCCAAGAAAGCGGCGGTGGCCAGCCAGCCGAGTCGCTTGTTGCCGTCGATGAGTGCGTGGTTGTTCACGATGGACTGCAGCAGGGCCGCGGCCTTTGACCAAAGGTCGGGGTAGGCGTCTTGGCCGAAGCGCGTCGTTTGGGGTCGGGCAACGGCAGAGCCGAGCAGCCCGAGATCGCGAATGGGTGGAGGGTCCCCCAACAGTGCGGCGGCGAGCTCGACGGCGTCGTCGAGGTCAAGGAACTCGACGGGGTCGATCATTCGCCGAGACGGCGCAGCGCGTCAGCGTGGAGGTCCATCACACGCCGGGCGGCGGCGCTGACTCGGTCGCGGTGTTCGCCGCGGGCCACGAACTCCCGTACCGCACGGCGGGCGGCCTCCTGCATGGAGATGCCTTCTGCCTCAGCGCGCTCCCGGAGCGCGGCTTGCTCGTCATCGGTAAGCCGGAGCGTCATAGCCACGCCCGTACGGTATCACTTCGATACCGAAGGCGCGCTCGATACTACGAAGTCCGAGAACGACGGGTCGGCCAGCCGAACGAGCTCAGCCCGGTGGCGCTGGTGTTCACTCTCCACCTGGTACCTCGCCCGCGGGCCTGAGGCGGGCGGTCCCCGTGGTTCTTAGGGCGCCCGATGCATCCGGCTCAAGCCAGACACCGCGTGAGCGCGATGGCCGTTCGACGCCGAGCGCTTCTCGGAGAACCCGGAAAACGCCTTGGTGGACGACGACCAGGACGGGGCCCGGCCGATCGGCTGCGTCGCACAATCCAGCGAGGATCCGGGTCTCCATGACGGGCCAGGGTTCGGCTCCCGGCAGATCGTTGGTTTCGCCTTGCTTCCACGCCGCGTAAAGCCCCGGCCAACCCGACTCCAGTTCGTCACGCGTCAGACCTTCCCAGGCGGGGACATCGTGTTCCCGGAGCCGGGAGTCCTGGTACCGGACGGCGTCGGATAACCGAGCGGCCACCACATCAGCGGTCTGCACCGCCCGTTCAAGATCGCTCGACACAATGGTCGCGAAACCAAAAGGCGCGATGAACTCGGCCATCACCTCGGCGTCAGCCCGGCCGGCGACGGACAGCGGCGGGTCAGCCTGCCCCGCCCAGCGCTTGGCCGCGTTCCAGGTGGACTCGCGGTGACGGACGACGAGAACCCGCCGGCCCGAGGGCGTAGCTACCTGCTCTGACGGCACGTTCGACGCTACTGAGCGGGCTCTGGCACGGCCCGCCGGGCGGCGAGGGCGAGGATTGACGTGGGCGCGGCCGCCGGGTGCGAGGCGAGCAATGCGACGAGGGCTTGAATTTCGACCAGCTCAGCGTGTTCGGTGACACCGTGGTGGAGCATGATGCCGACCGGTTCGCCGCCGCTCAGTTCCATAGCGACGCGCCGGCCGAGCTCCCTGAGCGTCCATCGCTTGCCCTTGGTGGAACCGAACCAGTCAACGGTGATCGGCACCTCGGTCACGGCGGGGTGTCCGATGCTGCCCGCCGACCGGTCGCGGGAGAGCACGACGTGGCCCACCGCGGCGAGCGCCCCTCCCAGCTCGTGGACGCTGCGGTTCCACGGCGGCGTGAACACGGGCTCGGCCGCGTCCCCGAGCAAGTTGGTCAGCCGCTGCCAGCCGGCGGCGACGTCGGCGTGGATGGCGGGGACCGTGCGCGCCTCGCCAAACTCGCACTTGCGGCCACTGGCGGGCTCGTGGTTGGCATGAGCGCGACCGTGCTGATGGAGGTGGAGCAATCCACGTGCGTGCCGCTCGATCAGTTGATCGGCCAGGGGCGCACCGAGCGCGTCGGGGATGACGGCTACATCGATCGGCACGTTGTACCGCTCGAAGACGTCGAGCATCACGAGAAGGCGGTGGTCGGCCCACCCGGCGTCGTCGTCGCGAACGAACGTGGCGATAGGTGTGCTGCGCATGTCGAGCGCAGCGCGCACGGGTACGAGCCAGTCACTCACGCCACTCCCCGAAACAACGCTGCCGGCCGCGATGGCGCCGGGGTGGTGAGATCGGGGGTGGTGAGATCGGGGGTGGCGAGCCCAGCGAGCTCGGCGATGATGCGAGCGGAGATGTCGGCGCCGTCGAGGGAGAATGGCGCGGGCGCGGGGGTTGCGTCTCGTGCCGCGGCGATCGCCGCCGCGAGACGGTCGGGGCCGAGCTCAGCGGCGTCGATCGATGTCAGCACGCCGAGGGCGGCGAGGCGGTCGGCTCGGCGGCGTTGCTCGTCCTCCTTGCCGTCGGAGTACGGGATTACCACCGAAGGCGTGCCGGCACGCAGCAGGTCCATCGTGGTGTTGTACCCGCACTGGCTGACCGAAACCGCGGAACGGCGGATCTCGCCGGCGAGATCCGCGACCTGGCGCGTCACGTCGAGCCAGGGTGAGTGCGCGGCCTCCTCGACCAGCCACTCCCAAATGTGATCGGGGAGGAACGGTCCGGCCACGATTGTGGTGGTGAGCCCGGTGGTGACGCAGACCCGGCGGTGAGCGGCCACGGCGGCCCGCACGATCGGCTCGCCGACCATGCCACCGCCCGACGACACGATGACGCGCGCCTGTCGGTGTTCGCCGGCCGGTACCGGGGTCGGGCGGCTGGTGACGAAACCCGTGTGGTACACCGGCACCTCCAGCGGGGTGGCTGGCGCGAACGACTCGTACAGCGACGCGAAGGCCGGATCGGAGTGGACGAGGATCGCGTCGAGATGCGCGTTGGCGACGCGCGCGGCGCGCTCGTCGTGGCGGGCCTGATCATGGCGCTGGTTGACGAGGATGTCGCGCACACTGCACACGACCTTCGGGCGGTGGGCGCCGAAGGCATCGATGGCTGCCAGCATCGGGTCGAGCTCGAAGGCGAACTTCTTGCGGCCGAACGGGTAGAGCTCGAGGAGCACGACCGCAGGGCGGTGACGCTCGATGGTGGCCAGGATCGTCGCGATCCGATGCCGCTTGGCGGACTCGACGTCGTGGTCGGGGTCGTGGGTGACGAGCTCGTAGGAGTCGTCGTGACCGAGCGGTACGAGGTTGACGACGGTGACCCCATCCGGGGTGTGCATCCCGCCGGGGAAACGCCCGCCATTGAGCAAGATGACGTCGAACCGATCGCGCAGCGCTTCGGCGAGCGCCAGGGACCGAACGAGGTGCCCGAGGCCAAGCGAGTGTTGGCACCAGAACAGCAGGGCCGGACGTTTCATCGGGGTCCATTCGAAGTGGGGAAGGCGCGGCTGGAGACGCCAGGAAGATCGGCGGCGACGGATGGGTCGCTGGCGTGGACCGCGAGCTGCACGAGTGCGTCGAGTCGCTCAAGCGAACGCAGGTTGACGCGGTTGACCGAGCGAATGCAGCGCTCAGCGACGAGGGCCGCGACGTAGTGCCACCGCAGGCTCGCCGCGCCCGGCAGCGCCCGGACCGCGGCGTAGCCGTCGAGGAAGGCGGCGCCGAGGCGATCGGCCTGGGCCGCGTCGGTCTCGCCGAGGATCGCGCTGTGGTGGAGGCCGGCTAACAGGCTGGCGAGGTCACAGGCGGCGGACCCGATGCCGGCCTGATCGAGGTCGATGAGCGCCAGGCGTTCGCCGTCGACGAGGCAGTTCTTGGGATGGCAGTCCCCGTGCAGCAGGACTGCGGGGTCCCCGGCGGGCGGCCCAGCGGCCAGGCGGTGGGCGATGAGCTGCAGCGAGGCAGCGAGCTCCGGACGGGCGACGGCGACGAGCTCGGCGCTGTGCAGGACCCGTGGCACGTGCAGGCGTCCGAACGGCCCTGCGAGCCGATCGGGTGGCGTGCCGTGGAAGTGGGCGATGGCGCTTCCGAGCCCGGCGAGGATGGCCACGGCATCTCCCTCGGCGCGGTTCCACATGACACCGGCCATCCCCGAGATGGCGATGGCCGTGTCGGAACGACCGAGCACCCGGGGCACGGAGACCAACGGCGCCGCCGCCAGCGCCTGGCCAACCCGTTCGTACCGTGCCGCGAATCGATCGACGTCGACGCTGTGCGCGGCGTAGAGCTTCACGTATGCCACCACCCCGCCGTCATGGTCCTCGGCACGCACGGTCAGCGATCGCTCCGGGGCGTACTCGGCGACCTCACTGGAAGCCCAGGCGGGTACGCCGAGGTTTTGGGCCAGGTTGGGATCGGCCTGCATGACCGCTTCGACGCCGCACAGTTTGCGATCGTCGGGGAACGTCCACCAGACGCTGTCGTGCGCGGTGTCGCGCAAGGCAGCCGGCGACCGGACCGCCACTGCAGCAGTGCCGCCCGGGAACACCCGGCCGGTCACGGTGGCCGGCACACCGTCGCGCATGATCCGGTGTACCACCCGGAGGCTCTCGCCGATGCGGTATTTCGAGCGCACGAGGTGCACTGGCTCGAACGTGACACCGGGCGTGAGCTCGGCGAGCCGGTGGCAGACCCACGCGGTGTCGAGGTGCTCGTCGCGGGTGGGCAGGTGGGCGTCGGAGGCGAGGAGCCCGCGTGCGGTCGGGGTGGTGGTCGGGGTGGTTGTCAGCACGGCAGCCGCTCCGCACGGGCGCGCCGCTCGGTCCAGGTGATGGCATCGATGTGGTTGTCCCAGTGCACGCTCACCCCGGTCCGCGGCCCGGCGGTGTCGAGCGTGACGGCGACGGGTCTCCGATCGCCGGGGACGACCACCGTGACGAACGCTCCCCGGAACGCCCGCGGGCTGGTGAGGGCCACCACCGGCGCCGGGTGCCTGACGCCGTAGGTGGGCGACACCCAACCCGTTTCGACGGTGGCGTCGGTGCCGTCGAGCAGTGCCATGGCGATGGTGCCGCCAGGGGCGCGAACAATGGCACACCCGGCCGCAACCGTGAGCTCCGTCGCATCCTCGGCGTCCACGTCGAGGTGCCAGCGCAACACGTAGTCATGCTCGGTCGGCGCGTCGAGGTGGTCGTGGACCACCCAATAGTCCTCGTCCAGCAGCGCCAAGGTCCGCGTGTGCACCGCGTCGTACCGCGGGCTGGTGGCGCGGGCGATCACGAGGTCGAACGGGACATCTGTTGACTGGCACGGGACGTTCACGTTGTGTCGGGCGATCAGCGTCGCGGTGGACTGAGGTCCCTTCGGTCGGCCGCTCCGGTACGGCTGCTGGTCGAGGCCGTCGACCGTGACGGTGTTGTGCGCGGCGGTGCCCTTGAACCACTCGCGCCACGGACCGTCGGCGTAGGTATAGCGGCCCGGGTCGACAACGAGCCGATGTCCCCCCGCCGCAAGCTCGACGCTCAGGTGGTCGTAGTGGCCGTGACCGCCGTCGCCGAGCGGGCCGCAATCGAGCACGGCCCAACGTTCATCGACGTAGGCGCGGGTGCCGTCGCCCCAGCCGCTGCGCTGCGTGACGTATCCACCGCTGGGGAAGGAGGCGTGGCGGTCATGGGGCGGCTCGCCCTCGCGGCCGCCGGTTGCCGCCCAGCGCAGGTCGGGGCGGTCGAGCAGGTCGGCGGCATCGAGCAGCATCGCTCGAAAGTCGGCCTGGTCGCCGTCGGAGAGTGCCGGTGTCGTGCCGTCCGGTCGCTGCAGGTGAAGCCCGAATGTGCAGGCCAGGTGAACTTGGTGGACCAGCAGCGGTGGCGTGGCCAGACCCCCAGCGCGACAGTTGGCAATCGCGCCGATGAGCGATCGCAACACAATCATGTGGTAGTCGGAGGACCGCTCGCGTTGGACCCCGTCGTCGCCGATGTCGACGGTCGCGTTTTCGGCGAGTAACCGGAGTGCCGCGGCGGTGCGCACGCTGTCGCCGAGCGCCATGCCGACGACGAGGAGTGCGTACAGTTCGAGGGTGCGGTGGTTGCGCTCGGCCGTGAGGTGGTCGGCGAGGTAGTCCGCGTCGGCGGCGAGCCGCTCCACGATCCGTCCTAGGAGCCCGGGGCGCAGCCCGGCGAACCCCTTGGCCGCGGCGAATCGCTGCCACGCATAGATCCAGTTCTGCATGCGACGCGCGTTCACGTCGGACGTGTCGTGCCCCACGGGTACCTGGTCGAGGAACGAATCGACAAGGTCCTGCCAGGCGTCGAGATGGGCGACGTTGCCGGTGGCCGCGTAGGCGTGGCCGAGGTCAAGGCCCTCGTAGAGCTTGACCCATTCGATCCGCCACTCTTCGTCGGCGGCGAGCCCATCGTGGAGCCAGTCGGGACGCAGGCCAAGATCGAGCGTTACACCGGCGTGCGTGAAGAGGCCGCGGCGGGCGTCGTCAGCAACGTTGAGGTCGCGGTGCAGCGCGTCGATCACGCACACCACCGGGCGTAAGGCGAGGAGGTTGGCGCTGTTCACGTGCGGCTCCGGGCGAAGAGTACGGCGAGTTCGGCCGCGAGGCGGTCGCCGTCGAAATTCTCGGCGATGGTGGCCGCGGCGCGGCTGCCCAGCGATCCGGCGAGCTGTGGATCTTTGGCAATCCGCCAGATCGCGTCGGCGAGCGCGTGCGGATCCTCGGGTGCAACGAGGAGGCCGTTCACGTCGTGGCTGACGATCTCGGGGATGCCCGACACCGTGGTGGAAACAACCGGCAGGCCCGAGGCCATCGCCTCCATCAGAACGTTCGGGATGCCGTCGCGGTCCCCGTCCTCGCCGACGCGGCAGGCGAGCACGAACATCGACGAGGTGCGGTACTCGGCCAGGAGTTCAGTTTGGGTGAGGATGCCGCGCCACACGATGCGGTCCGCGACCCCGAGCTCGGCGGCGAGCTCACGGATCACCGGGGCATGCGACCCGTCCTCGCCAGCGATCACCAGTTCGACGTCGAGGTCGCGCTCGCTCAGGTCAGCCACCGCTCGCACCAGCACATCGAAGCCCTTCTTCGGCACCAACCGGCCAACTGAGATGATCCGCACGATGTCCGTTGGTGGCTGAGCGGCGGGAGCGTCGGCAAGGAGGGCGGAGAACTCGGCGTTGAGGCCGTGGTAGGCGAGGTGCACGCGGGCATGCGGCTCGACCTCGCGCATGTGGGTGAGGTTGGCGCCGGTACAGGTGGTGGAAAACGCGGCGGCCCGCATCTTGCGGGCTAGCAGCCCAGCCGGGTTCAGCGACTCGCGGTAGATGTCCTTCGCATGGCCGGTGAAGGAGAACGGGATGCCGGTGATCATCGAGGCCAGCCACGCGACCGTGGTGCAGCCATGGGCGAAGTGGGCGTGGAGGTGGGTCACGTCGCCGGCAGCATCGAGTTGACTCGTGAGCTCGCAGGCCTCCAACAACTCCTTCACGTAGATGATGCGCGGACGCCACCCCTCGCGGGCGCGAACCGATTGTGTGGTTGCCGCTGCCACCGCCAGTGCGAGACCACGCGGATGGCGGAGCGCGGTGTGCAGCAGCGAGGCGCGGAACGTCGGAAGGCTGCGCAGGAGCCATCTCGCCAGCCCGGTCCCCGACAGCGACGCCGTGTCGGGGAAATACGTCGGCACGGCGCGGATGTGGTCGACCACCGGATGGTGCGTGGTCTCCTCTGATCGCTTGAGGACGTAGAGCCGAAGCGGGACGCCGAGCTGCTCGAGCCGCCTGATCTCGCTGGCGATGAAGAGCTCCGAGATCCTCGGGTATCCCTTGAGTAGGTAGGCAACCACGCCGTCGTCGTCACGGTGGTTGGGGCCGGCGGTCATGACCGGGCGCCTTGGGCGAGGAGGGGGGTGAACGCGCCGGTGAGCAACTCGCAGAACTGGGTGGTGCAGTGGCCGAGTTCGAAATGCTGCTCGGCGGTGCGGCGGGCCGCGCTGGCGAGCCTGGTCCGCCGGGCTGGATCGGTGGCCAGCGAGCGGATCACGCGGGCGAGAGCGTCTGGGTCGGCGGGCGGGACGAGCATGCCGTTGTGGTCACTCGTGATGGCGCTCGCAATGGCGGCAACGTCGCTGGCCACCAGCGGCCGGCCGCACGCCATGGCTTCGAGCACAACGTTGGGGAGGCCGTCGCGGTCCCCGTTGTGGTCCACGACCGACGGCGCGACGACAACGTCGGCGTTGCGGAAGATGCCGGGGAGCTCGTCGTGGGTGGTGCGCCCGAGGAGGCGGACGCGGTGCGCGATGCCCAGGTGCTCGATGTGCGCGTGCAGTGATTCGCCCTCGGGTCCATCGCCGACGATCGTGAGCGAGATGTCGAGATCGCCCAGGAGAGCCATTGCGTCGAGCAGTGTGGTGAAGCCCTTTTTCTCCACGAGACGGCCCACGGCGAGCAAGCGCACGCCGCTCTTGGTCCGCTCGGCGAAGCCGGCCGACGCGAACCGGTCGAGGTCAACACCGTGCGGCACGAGGTGGGCGTTCACGCCCTCGGCGCCGAGCGCGGCCAACGCGTCGGTGTTGCAGGTGAGGACAATGGCGGCGGCGGCGGCCCGGCGGCGCAGCTCGGCGGGCTCCACCTTGCGCATGTCGAGCGCGTGGACGCTGAACCCGAACGGCAGTCCGAGCCGCTCCGCAGCGAGCATCGCGACCTCGGCCGGGCGGTGCGCGAAGTAGCCGTGGATGGCATCGACGCCACCAACGACGCGGTGCGCCAATTCGACCAAGGCGTCCGATTGGGTCGCGGCGTCGCCATCGCACAGGTAGGTGGTGAACGGCTGAAGCGCGTCCAAGCCTGGCTGCACGAGCGCGGCGTCGCCGGCCTTGGTTGCCGCGATGCCGGCGAGCATGCCGGCGCGATGCAGGGCCGCGATCTCGTTCACGGCGAACGTCTCAGAGATACGGGGCCATCCAGAGACAACCACGAGCACGCGGGCCGGGGACCGGTACAGTGGCCGGTTCGATGAACCGAACATCAGCTCGCCCACCCCAGGATCACGCCCTGCCGGGTTCCGAGCTGCTGTTCGACCTCGACGCGCTGCGCATGATCCTCGGTGCCCCCCACGGCGCGGCGCTCCGGTTGCGCTACGTGGAGCACTCGCCCGGGGAGTCCGCTTTGGTGTTGGTCGCCCTCGACGCTCGCCTGGTGGCGATCTCGGTCGGACGCACCGCTCCGGCCGACGCAGGTCTGCAGGTTGCGTGGTACCCCGACGATCCAGCGCTGCCCGGACTGCGCGATGGATGGGCGGGCCTGCTTGCCGCCCTCGGCCTGCCAACGGGCGATCCGGAGCGGCTCACGTGGGTACCGCACCGGAGACTCGTCGCCGCCAACGGCGACCTGATCATCAAGCTGCACCAGCGAGGCGATGAGACCGAGCAGGCCGTTTCGCGCGCTGCCACCGTGCGCACGGTGGTGCCGGTGCCCGATGTGCTGCGCGTGGACGCCGACCGAGCAGTCCACGTTCAGCGCCGCGTGGTCGGCCGCCCACTCGAACGTGATGACGCGGAGCCGGGGATCGACGCCGCATGCGAGCTGCTCCACCGATTGCTGACGCTCGATCCGGCTGGGTTGGTGCGCCACGCTCCCTCTGATCTGCTTGCGCATTGTCGGCAGGTGGCCCAGTTGGTGGGCTTCATCGCCCCGCACACCACCGCCCGGCTCGACGTGATGATCAGCCGGCTCGACGACGCGCAGCCCATGGCGAACGACGTCGTCGCCGCCCACGGCGACTTCAACGTCGGCCAGCTGCTGAGGCGCGGCGACGGCGAGCTCGTAGTGGTCGATACCGACACCCTCTGCGCCGCATCCGCGGCCTATGACCCTGCGAGCTATGCCGCGAACCTGATAGCGGGCCGCCCGGGCGATCTCGATGACGCGCGACGAGTGCTGCGCCGGTTCGGCCAGCAGCTCGCTCAGGTGGACGACGGCGCGCTCGACTGGTACCTCGCGGCGATGGTCCTGCGCCGCCTTGACCGCGGCCTGCGCCGCTACAAGCGCGACTGGCCGGCCCGCACCAACCGGTTGGTCGACGACGCGGAGCAGCTGGTCGGTCTCCTCTGAGAGCGACCGAGCCCCGCTATCAGAGTTGTTCAACATTGGAGCCATTCAGGCGGTGGCGGGTGTCGAGGACGTAGCTGGCGTTGGCGATCACCATGTCCATGTCGAACGCGGCATGGTCGGTGACCACCACCACCGCGTCGGCGGCGCAGACTTCTTCCACCGTCAGCTCCACACGCTCGGCGCACGAGCTCCGCATCGGCCCGCTGAAGGGGGGACTAGGGAAATCCTCACGCACGTGCGGATCGCAGACCTTCACGGTGGCACCGTCGCGGCGCAGGTGCTCGATCAGTGCGAGCGCCGGGGACTCGCGGGCGTCGCTGCTGTTGGCCTTGTACGCGAGACCGAGCACGAGCACCTGGGCCTTCGACATGGCGAGGCCGCGCTCGTTCAGTCCGCGGACGAGGCGGGCGTGCACGTAGTCGGGCATGTGGTCGTTGATGTCGTTCGCTAACTCGACGAATCGGAACGAGCGGCCGAGCCGCTGACGCACGGTCCATGACAGGTAGCTCGGGTCGATCGGCAGACAGTGCCCGCCAACGCCCGGGCCGGGGTTGAAGCGCATGAAGCCGAACGGCTTGGTGGAGGCCGCGTCAATTGACTCCCACAAGTCGATGCCGAGGTCAGCGGCGAACATTGCGAGCTCGTTTACCAATGCGATGTTCACGTGGCGAAACGTGTTCTCGAGCAGCTTCGCCATCTCGGCGGACCGGGTGCTCGACACGCGGACGGTGCGATCCACGATCGATGAGTAGAAGGCATCGATCCGGTCGAGCGAAGCGGCGTCGATGCCCGACACGACCTTCGGCGTGGTCGCGAACGTCCAGGTTTGGTTGCCCGGATCGATCCGCTCGGGGCTATACCCGACGGCGAAGTCCGAGCCGGCGCGCAGGCCCGAACCAGCCTCGAGCAGCGGGACCAGAAGCTCCTCGGTGGTGCCTGGGTAGGTGGTCGACTCGAGCACAACCATCGCGCCGGGCGTGAGGTACGGGGCGAGGTCGAATGCGGCCGACTCGATGTAGCTGAGGTCGGGCTGAGTCTCGCGGAGCGGCGTGGGCACCGTGATGACGGCAATGTCGAACGCCTCGCACGCCAGACGATCATCAGTAACCCGGTATCGGCCCGAGTCGAGCGCTGCCTGCAGGACGTCGGTGGTGATGTCCTCAACGAAGGAGTCACCGTCGGCGAGGCGCTTCACGCGGTCGACGGAGACGTCGTAACCGACCACGTCGTAGCCGGAGTCGACCGCCGCCATGGCGAGCGGCAGGCCGACGTAGCCCTGTCCGACAACGAGGACCTTGGTGCTGTTGTGTATCGCGGCGCCGATGTCCATGCTCACGCCGCCACCCCGACGGTGGCGAGGCGCCGAGCGGCGACGAACTCAAGCTCGGCGCGGAGACCGGTGACCAAATCGACGGACGGCTGCCAGTCGAGAAGGCGACGGGCCAAGGTGGTGTCCGCACAGGTGCGGAACACGTCGCCGCGTTGGCCGCTCGTACGCTCGACATCGAGCGAACGGCCGATGTACCCCTCGATGATCCCGATGACCTGGTTCATGGTGGCCTCCTGGCCGCCGCCGACGTTGAGCAGCGGGCCGGGATCGGCGAACACCATGGCTCGCACCGTCGCGTCAACTGCGTCATCGACGAACGTGAAATCACGAGACTGGGTGCCGTCGCCGAACAGCCGGAACCGGGGGCCGCCGTGAGCGCTCTCACAGATGCGGCGCATCGCCATATCGGGTCGCTGTCGCGGGCCGTACACGGTGAAGTAGCGCAGCCCGACGGTCTGGACACCACGATGGCGGGCGATCCGTCCGAGGTCCTCGCAGGTTCGCTTGGTCACCCCGTACGGCGAGCGGGGAGCCGTTGATGCGCCCTCTGCAGAGGGGTACGACGCGGCCTCGCCGTACACCGAGGACGACGAGGCGTACACCACCCGGCGGACGCCGGCGTCGGCCGCGGCCTCGAACACGCGCTGCGTCGCTTGGACGTTGTCGTGCAAGTAGCGGGCGAACCCATCGCCGAAGCTGGCTCGCACACCCGGCTGGGCGGCGAGGTGGAACACGGCCGGCTGATCGGCGAACAGCCTGTCGAGCGGGGCCCGGTTGAGGTCGGCCTCGACGAGATCGAAGCGGCTGCTGTCGGTCAGGCCACCGAGGTTGGCCCGCTTCTCACGCGGGTCGTAGTAGTCGGTGAAGGCATCGATGCCGGTGACCCTCCACCCGTCAGCGACGAGTCGCTCGCACAGGTGGGACCCTATGAATCCGGCACAACCGGTGACGATGGCATGCATGGGCCCACCATCGGACTTTCGTGGCGCGGCCCACAATTGTACTTACGGGCTAGTGCCACGGGTTGAAACGGTGCGCCATTCCCGGTGTGGCGTGCTACGACCAAGGTGCGATGGCGGACTTCCCGTTAACGGTGCGACCTTGGCACGATGAGGAGCCGATATTTGTTTTGGTCCCACGATGGCTTCGGGCTTGGCCACGTCCGCCGCAACAGCCTGATCGCCGCGGCAATCCTCGTGCACGAACCGGACGCCGAGATCGTGTTGGTCACAGGCGTGGCGGTGCGGCCTTCATGGCTCGGCGCCGGCAACGTCCGCGTGGTGCACGTGCCGTCGATGCTGAAGGACCAGGACGGCGCGTACCGTCACGAGGCGTTGCCCTTTGAGGTGGCCGTCGGGCGCCGCGCCCGAATGTTCCACCGCACTGTTGAGGAGTTCCGGCCCGACGTGGTGGTGGTGGACCGTCACCCATATGGCATCGCCGGCGAGTTGCGGCGGGGTCTCGATCTCGCCCACCGCCAGGGAGCGGCCGTGGTGCTGGGGCTGCGTGACGTGCTCGACGAGCCGTCGAACGTGCGTGACGAGCTGGCCGGAGAAGGCTGGGCCGGCGTGGCCGACGCCTTCGACGCGCTGTTGGTGTACGGCGACCAGGTGCTGTGCGATCACGAGGTGGAGTACGGCGTACCGCTCATCCCGATCTACTGCGGGTGGGTTGTCGAGCGGCCGGCCCCCACCACCCGCGACGAGCGACTGTTAGTGGTCACCGCTGGCGGCGGCGGCGACGGCGAGGCGGTCTTCCGGCTCGGTCTCGGTCTCGCTCACGTGCTGTTGGATCACCGCGTGATGTTGGTTGCCGGACCGTACGCCACGCGTTACGACGCCAGCGCCGACGGCGACTTCGACGGGCGTCTCACGGTCGTTCGCGACGTACCGGGTTGCGTCGAGCTGTTCGCCCGCGCCGGGGCGGTGGTGCAGATGGCCGGTTACAACTCGACGGCAGAGTCCCTCGCCGCCGGTGTGCGACCGGTCCTCGTCCCGCGCCGCAGCCCGCGGCGCGAGCAGGCAATCCGGGCGTCCCGCCTGGCCTCGATGGGTCTCGCCGACGTGGTGGACGAGCACGCACCGGCCGACGAGGTCGCCTGGTTGGTCCGTCGGTCGCGCCAGCTCTGCGCCGGCCAACTCGCGGCCAATGGGCTCCGCATCGACGGCGCCCACGAGGCCGCTTCCGTGCTCCGGTCGATGGCGGCGGTGCCAGCCCCTTGATCGCGCTCGTTCACAAATACCGCGGCTACGTGTGGCCGTACCGGCGTCCACTCGGCCTCGGTGCGTTCCTCACCGTCGTCGCCGTCGGCTTCAGTCTCGCCCAGCCGTTGCCCATGCGGTACATCGTCGATGACATCCTGCAACCCACCGTCACGCCGCCGGGCGCGGGGCTCAAGCTGGGTCTCGCGGTCCTCGTGCTCGTCGCCACCATCGGCATGGGCGCAGTGGTCAACTACTGGGCGACGCGGCTGCTCAGCGGGTCAGGTCTGAGCATCGCCAGCGACCTGCGGATCGCCGTGCTCGACCGCCTCCAGCGCCTGTCGTTGCGCTACCACTCGCAGCACCGGGTGGGGGATCTCGTCGCCCGGGTCACCAGCGATGTCTCCTACACGCAGGACATGTTCGTGCAGGTGCTGTCGACGCTACTGCCGAGCCTCGTCCTGGTGGCCGGCATGTTCACGGTGATGATGCTCGTCGACCCGCTGTTCACGTTGCTCGCCCTCGTCGTTACACCGCCGCTCGTGTTCGCCACGCACCGGTCGCGCACCCAGCTGCGGCTCGCGGCGCGCCGTCTACGCAAGGCGGAAGGTGCGCTCGCCTCCTCCGCCACCGAGAGCCTTGCGTCCGTGCAGGTGATCCAGGCCTTCACGATGGAGCGGGACCGCCTCCGCCGGTTCGCCGACCTGTCCGACGAGGCGCTAGGGGCGGGCCTGGACTCCGTGCGCCTGCAGGCGCGCTTCTCTCCGCTCGTGGACCTCGCCAGCGCCGCCTCCACCGCCGTCGTGCTGTGGTTCGGCGCGACCCGCGTGCTGAACAACCGGATCAGCCTCGGCGAGCTGCTGATGCTGCTCACCTATCTCGGCTCGCTCTACAAGCCGGTGAAGTCGCTGTCGAAGCTGTCCCAGGTGATCAGTAAGGGCTACGCGGCCGCCGAGCGGATCAGCGAGATCATGGCCACGCCGGCGGACATCGTCGACCGGCCCGGTGCGCTGGCCATGCCCATCCGGGGTGGCGTCGAACTGCGCAACGTGACGTTCTCCTACGGTCGCGAGCCGGTGCTGGACAACGTCTCGTTCCGCGTTGCCCCAGGCGAGTCGGTCGCAATCGTTGGCCCCACAGGCGCTGGCAAGAGCACCATCGCGGCGCTCGTGCCGCGCTTGGCAGACGTCGAGCAGGGCAACGTGTTCGTCGGCGGCATCGACGTCCGCGATCACCCGCTGTTGGTGCTGCGGTCGCAGATCTCGCTCGTGCTGCAGGACACCGTTCTGCTCGAGGGCACGCTTCGCGACAACATCATGTGCGCCCGTCCCGGCGTGCGCGACCGCGACGTTCGGCGTGCTGCTCGACTCTCTCTGGTCGACGAGTTCGCGAGCCGCCTACCCGACGGGCTCGACACGTACGTCGGCGAGCGCGGCGTGAACCTTTCCGGTGGCCAGCGTCAGCGGGTGGCGATCGCGCGGGCGATCGCGCGCGACACGCCGATCATCGTGCTCGACGAGCCGACCTCCGCACTCGACGCAGCCTCCGAGGAGCTCATCGTTGAGGCGCTCCGGAACCTGCCGCAGGGCCGCACGCGGATCACCATCGCGCATCGCCTGTCCACCGTCCGCGACGCCGACACGATCATCGTGCTGCAGGGCGGACGCATCGTGGAGACCGGCCCCCACCACCACTTGGCCTCCGCCGGCGGGCTGTACTCGCGGCTCTACCAGTTCCAGTCGGGCCACGTCCGGCTCGCCGCCGCGGGCAGCTGAGCCCGAGATCAACCAGCAGCCGGCTGGACTTCGGCGGGCTACAGCGTCGGGCGTCGGTACCGCCGTTTGGGCGGGTACGCGATCGAAGGTCGTAGCACTATCGAGCAGGTGCGCCAGCCCGGTGGTAGCGACCAGACTGGGAACCGTGCCTGTCACCCCTCAAACCGCGGCGCCCCCCCAAGGTAACCTCGCTGCAGTGGCACACCCGCAGTGGCAACCGGTGACCGGAGCTGAGCTTGGCCTGGGTGGGGTCGCCGGAACGGCGGTCCGCCGTGAGCTGGTGCTGGCGGGAACGCCTCCGCTGCGAGAGGTGGTCGTGCTAGGGGCGCCCTCTGTACCCAGGTCGGACGTGGTGACCATCCGACAAATGCTGCGCGACCCGTCCAAGAGTGCCCCTCGTGGCGGTCCAAGGCAGCGCCATCGAGGTCTGTGGTGGGACTGCGGCAACACGTTGCTGGTCGCTGTGGTGCTGGTCATCGGTCTGCTGGCCATCCACGGCATCCTGTTTCCCGCCAGACCAGGAAGCATCGCCCGCTCGCTGTGGGTTCCCGAGCCCGATCCCGCCCGGCCGGTGTCGGCGCTGTCCCTGGGCCCGGACCCGACGTCACCGTTGCGGGAACAGGTCACCACGGCGATCACGACCACCACGATCGCGGACTTGGTGTCCGTCCCACCGGGCACCGACGCTCGCGGTGGGTCCCCGACCATCACGTCCAACACGCCCCCCGGGACTGGACCCGGCATCTACCGCGACCCAGGCTCGGGCGGAGGCGCATCAGACCCTACGTCCTCCGCCGCCACCGGGGGCAGCCCCACCGTCGTGGAGGTCGCCAGCACCACCGACGTGAACACCAGCGGTAAGGGCGGTGCCAACTCCGGTCCCGGATCCGCCTTATCGGGCGACGAAACTGGGTCAACCATCGTGGACGACGAGACCACCGTGCCGACCACTCCCGACGTCGAGACCGAAATCGACAACGGCTCCAGATCGGGTCGTGGGTCCGGGTCTGGCTCGGGTTCGTCGGGGTCCGGGTCATCTGGCTCGGGTTCGTCGGGGTCCTGAACCCCAAGCGGGGGTGATGGTGGCCACTGGCGTGGGGGCCGTCCCGCCTGGGGCGAGGCATCCCGGGTGCGGCTGCTTACCATGGCGCCGTTACTGAAGGACGGCGACGTTGCGTGGCCACCCGCAGCGCCGGCCATGGTGGCCGAGGCCGGTGTTCAGGCAGGCCTGGCGTTGGCTGGGTCGGTGGGCGCTCAGCCGGGCGGACGGGCCAGGTGATCTCGGGCCCAGAGCGCGGCCTGGGTGCGATCGGTGACCCCGATGCGTTGGAAGATGTGGGTCAGATGCGCCTTGACGGTGCGTTCGGTGATGCCCAGCCGGCGGGCGATGTGCTTGTTGGCCAGGCCCTGGCTCACCAGGTGCAGGACCTCCTGTTCCCGATCGCTCAACTGGTTGTCGACGCGCCGGTCACGGTTGGCGTTGAGCAACACCCTGGCCGCCATGGGATCGAGCGGCGCGCCACCCAGCGCGGCGGCCCGGATGGCGTCGAACAACTCCTCGGCGGAGGCGTGCTTGAGTAGATAGCCGCTGGCACCAGCATCGAGGGCGTCCAGGATCCGACGTTGATCGCTGAACGAGGTCAGCACCACCACCCGTAGCTCGGGGTGTGCGTCCATCAGCTGTCGCGTGGCGCCCACACCGTCGAGGTTGGGCATGGACAGGTCCATGAGCACCACATCCGGTGACAGGGCCGCCACCAGCTGCATCGCTTCGAGCCCGTCAGCGGCCATGCCCACCAGCTCGATGCCCGGCGCCGTGCCCAACAGTTGCTCCAGACCGGCCCGCACGACGTGATGATCGTCGACAACCACCACCCGTATCGGGCCCTCCCCGGCAGACCGCGCCGCGCCGGCCACGGCTGGAGTACCTGCAGCGTCGGGCTGCATCGTGGGGTCGATGCTCATCGGCGGGGGAGGGTCACGGCCAGTTCGGTGCCCGCACCCGGCGCCGAGGCAATGGTGAGTGTGCCGCCGGCCTCGGCCACCAGGTCGCCCAACACCCGCAGCCCCACGTGACCGTCGGAGCTGACCGAGCCTGCGGCGTCTGGATGGAACCCCAGGCCGTCATCCTCCATTCTCAGTGACGCTACGTGTTCGTCCAGGCGAACCTCGAGATGCACGTGGCGGGCACTGGCGTGGGACAACACGTTTCGGCTGGCCTCCTGGGCGGCTCGGAACAGCAACGCGGCATCAGCTGGCGGCAAACCGTACAGGTCCCGCTGGACGTCGAGGGACACCACCATCCCACGGCCGGCCAACCGGGACATCAGCTCCGCCAGCACCGAATCGAGCCCGTCGTTGTTCAGGTCGGGGGGATAGATGTCCACCAGCATCGAACGCAGGCCCCGGACGCTGACCCGCACCTGTTCCGCGGCCTCGGCCACCGCCCGTTCCTGGGCCCTGAGCTCCGGTGGTGCCCCCGGTAGGACACGGCGACTCAGCGCGGCCAGCGCGTAGGACACACCGGTGAGATCCTGGACCACGCCGTCATGCAGGTCCGCGGCGATGCGGCGCCGTTCGTTCTCGGAGGCGTCGATGGCGGCCCGCAACAAAGCCTCACGTTGCTGTTGGCCCCGCCGCAAACGACGGGCCATGGATAACGCGAACGGGATCTGCACCGCTTCCAAGAGGACCAGTGCGCCCAGGGAAAGCGGCGCGAAGCTCAACCACACCGATCGACCGGACTCGATGACGCCGTCGTAGAGGAAGTATGCCTCGAACAACATTGGTTCCCCGTCGGCAGCGGTGACGCTGAGGTACACCTCGAGCAACTTTCGGGTGCCGTCCTCGAAGCGGTTCTCGGGCTCGGACAGATCCGACACACCCACCTGGGGCGGCGCGCCGGCCAGCACCTCCCGGGCGTCCTCGTCGAACTCGAAGCGCTCACCGATGAGCCGCTGATCATCGCTGTAGACGATCTCGCCGGTGCCGTTCCACAGCTTGACCCGTACCAGGGATCCCTGTAACACGTGACGGCGTACCGCCTGGTCCATGGTGTTCAGCGCATCGGGGTCACCCGCCAGGAGCTGCGGTGTGAGGGCCGGCTCCACCACACCCTTGGCAGAGATCCACGCCACCTGGCGAGCGTCAGCCTTGGCCTGGTCCATGCCGACCCGGCGACTCACCGCCGCGGTGGCCACCGCCACCGCCATCAACGCCACCAGCCCGGCCAGGGCGAAGCGGGCCACCACCCGGCCCACCGAGACCGGTGCCGGTTGTGCAACTCGATTGCGCCGGGCGCCGAGTACGACGCGAGACCAGCCCTGCTTGGTGGGACCGGCGTGGCCCGGACCGAGGATGGGAGCAAAGGAGGGCGCGGTTCCGGGAGGATCAGCTGATCCGCGTGCTCCGAGGGCTCCGCCTGGAGCGCGACCGGCTGAAGCCGGCCCGGTGCTTCTGGTGAAGGCACCGGGTCCCGCGCTGACACCTCTCGAAGAGGCATCGGTCGATCCGGGTCCCACGGCCGGGACGGGCGTTGGCGTGGGCGGGGTCGGGACGGAGGGCATGGGTGGCCTGCTACCGCGCCGGCCGCTGGGAGCGGTGGGTTCCCGAGGGCGCCGGCTTCCTAACGGTAGCTGGGATCGGCGGCTGCGAAGGCGCGCCGATGGGTGTGTGCTCGCATGGACCCGCCGCTCGCATGGCCCCATTGTGCACGCGCCGCAGCGGGGATCCCACTGGCTGTTGGTCGTAGCACCAGCGGGTTCGAAACCCCGGGCCGCCACTATTGGTGTGTTCAACGCCGCCGCTGGATCCGGTTTCGTCTGGATTGTGGTGGTCGACGACTTTGGCAAGGGCAGTGAGTGCCGGCTGCGCCCTGTCGGAAGCCGACGGGCACAGCGTCTCCTCGCCAGTTGTGGGTCGCTGTCGCGACAGAGCTGATCAGACATGGTGAAGTTCACGTCCCACGGGGCGGGTCGACACCCTCGTCTTGGGCGCTGAGGGCGCTCATTCCTCTCGCTCGGCCGGTCAAGAGCAACTCATCCTGGCTGGCGGACGCCTGATGCCAAAGCAACGCCGCTGCGGGGGACGCGCCGCCCAGTCGGACCTGCAGCTTGTTCGTGTTCGACCCGGTCTGCTTCGCCAGCCTGGGCATCACCGCAACCGCCGGGTGGTGCGGTGCCGTCGACGCCGCCAATCGAACAGCTCGAGCTGTCCATCTGCCCGGGACGCCGGGCGCACTCGTGAGCGAAGCTCCCACCACTCAAAGCGGTCGAACTCGGGGTGATCAAGTCCGAGTCGCGTGCGCCTCCAACCTCCCAACACTGACGCTCAGCCATCAGGGCCTCGCATTTCGTGTCGCTCGTGTAAGCAAGGTCAAACGTTGGTGCTGGTCAGGCAGCGCTTTGAAGCGTTCTTGCTGGTGGTGGCGGTGAGCGGGCCTGTACGCGGGGAACAGGGCCTTCAGCCCTCTGAGCAGGTAAAAGGTCAGGATTCTGCTGTCCCCAGGCAACACTCAGGCAACATCACACACCGCGCGTAAGCCGCTGCAGTCGATCGAGGGCGCCTCGGCAGGGAGCGACGGCTGCGTCTGGACCCGCGGGGCGCGCTGGCAGTAGCCGTGCCAAGCGCCTTCGTGCCCGGCGGTATGCTGATCATCATGACGATCAACGTGGCGCTCACCGATGAGGTTGCCGCTCGGCTGCAGGCCGAGGCCGAACGCCGCGGACTGAGCGTCGTGGAGCTCATCGAGGAGCTTGCCGAGGACCTTCCTCCAGCGCCGTCGAGCGGCGAGCGGCGGCTCAGCTTCATCGGCATCGGCCACTCCGGTCGTAACGATCTGTCGGTACGCCACCGTGACATTCGCGCTCAAGCGACCGCAGACGCGGACGCCGCCAACTTCTAATCTGTGGCTGTCCTTATTGACACGGGCGTTTTGCTCGGTGCCCTGGACGCTGACGATTCGTACCACGAGGTGGCGGCATCGGTGCTACGTCGCCAATCGGACGAACTCCTGGTGGTCAGCACCGTCGTTGCAGAGACCGCTTGGCAGGTCGAACGAGCGCTGGGGCCTCATGCCGAAGCGGCGTTCTTGGACTCAATCCTTGCCGGTGAGCTGTCTCTGGTGGAGCTGGAGCACGTCGACTACGCAAGGTCGACGGAGCTGATCCGCCGCTATGCGGACCTCGGCCTCGGGTTGGTGGACGCTTCGATTATCGCCGTGGCGGAGCGACTCGACATCACGACGGTCGCGACGTTCAACCACCGCGATTTTGCTGTGGTCCGGCCTTCGCATGTTGCGGCGCTGATCCTGATTCCCTGAACCCGGCTGGTGGCGGAGGGCGCGATCCCACCCGTCTAGTGCCTATGACACCGCCACGGCGGCGAGCGCCCGGTCGACCGCGGTCATGGTGTCGGTCTCGGAGTCCGGCCAGAGGTGGCCGTAGACGTCCAGGGTCTCGACGGCGGAGCGGTGTCCCAGGCGGTTCTGTACGACCTTGACGCTCTGGCCCTCGGCGATGAGTAGCGAGGCGTAGAAGTGGCGAAGATCGTGCATCGTGACCGTGGCGGGCAACCCGGCGGCGGCGACCGTTCGGCGCATCATTCCGCCCGTCCAGTTGCGGCGCAGCGGTGCACCGGCGGCCGAGGTGAATAGCAACCGATCGGGCCCCTCGCCGAAGACCGTGAGGTGGGCAGCCATCCGGTCGCCGACGATCCGGGGGAGTGGGACGGTGCGCACCGATGCGGGTGTTTTGGGTGGGCCGAAGCGCGGGGTGCCGCGAGCGGGGGTCAGCATCTGGCGGTCGATGCGGACGGTCCGACGCAGAAAGTCGACGCGATCGACGGTCAGGCCCAACGCTTCGCCCTGGCGCAGGCCGCACCCGGCGCAGAGGACCATCAGGGCCTGGTAGCGCACCGGGGTGTGCTCGACGATGCGATGGACCTGCTCGACCAGTAGCGGGGTGATCTGGCCGTGCGCCGGTTTCGGGAGGCTGATACGGCGACAGGGGCTGACGTTGAGCACGCCGTCGTGGACCGCCTCGCGAAACACCCCGGCGAGCTCCTTGTAAACCGTGGCCACCGTGGTCGGCGCCAACCGCCCGGCGAGCGTCGAGGCCCAGGCCTGGATGTCGCTGCGCTGGATGCTGGACAAGGTGCGGGGCCCGAACGTGGGCAGCACGTGGTTGTCGAGCTGGGGTGCTCTGAGGTTTCCGGACAGGGTGGGTAGGGTGCCTGGTTGAAGGGGTGGTCATGGGCCGTAAGAAGTATTCGGCGGAGTTCAAGGAGCAGGCTGTTCGGAGGGTGATTGATGGGCCTC
>JBJXGF010000291.1:0-14494 GCA_046153015.1 Acidimicrobiales bacterium
CGCCCGCTCCGCCCGCTCCGAGCGCGGCGGGGCCCCCCGCCGCCGCCCTGGTGAGGGACGACGCCGAGAAGCCCGCCGACGAGAAGCCCGCCGACGAGAAGGTTGTCGACAAGGCCGCCGACCGGGCGGGCGACATCACGCTCGACGAGGGGGATCGGGCCGACGCGCAGGGCGCCGCTCCGCCGCCGCCGCCCCCTCCGCCGCCCCCGCCGGGCCCCGGCGAGGTGGTGATCGACCTCACCCGGGCCGAGGGCGCCGCCCCGCCGCCTCCGCCGCCTCCCGCCGAGCGCAGCCCGAGCGCGGCGATGGCCGAGACGGCGGCCCTGGCCACGCCGCCTTCGGTCAACCGCAAGGCCGACAACTTCCTCGAGGAGCTGCGCCGGGCGGTGAGCGACGAGCCGGCCAAGGCCGACGCCCCGACCGAGACCAACCAGGCGCTCGACGAGGATGTCGCCAACCGCTCCTGGTTCGGCCGCAAGCGCTGATACCCTGGCCGTCATCTCCACCCCCACCCGCACCGCTCCCTGGCTGGCGATCGGGTCGGTTGCTTCGGCGGTGGTGCTGGTCGATCAGGTGACCAAGTGGTGGGCCGTCAACCGGCTGGAGTCCCCCCTCGAGCTGTTCTGGACCCTGCGGCTCAACCTGGCGCACAACACCGGCACCGCGTTCAGCCTCGGCAGCGGCCTCGGCCCGGTCATCGGCCTCCTGGCCGTGGTGATCGTGATCGTGTTGATCCGCGCCGGCAAGGCCGTCACCACCCGGACCGGCGCCGTGGCCCTCGGCCTGGTGCTCGGCGGCGCCGTGGGCAACCTGCTCGACCGGTTGTTCAACAACCCCGACGGCCTGCTGGGCGGCGCTGTGCGGGACTTCATCGATTTGCAGTGGTGGCCGATCTTCAACATCGCCGACTGCGGGATCGTGATCGGCGGCGCCCTGCTCGTGCTGGCCGGCCTGCGCCAGGGCGAACCGGGCGAGGCCGCCGAGCGGGCCGAGTCGGCCGGGTCGGTCGGCCGTGTCGAGCATCCGTGAGGAGGTCCCCGCTGCGCTCGACGGCGAGCGGGTCGACCGGGTGGTGGCCATGCTCACCGGCCTTTCACGGGCCGAGTGCTCGGCGCTGGTCGCGGCGGGGGCGGTGCGGGCGGCGGGCGCCGCGGTGCGGGCCCGCTCGCAGCGGCTGAGACAGGGCCAGCTCGTCGAGATCGACTGGGCGGAGCCGGCGTGGAGCGGCCCGGCCGCCGACCCGTCGGTCACCTTCCCCGTGGTGCACGAGGACGACACCGTGGTGGTGGTGGACAAGCCCGCCGGCCTCGTGGTGCACCCGGGGGCCGGCAACGCGGCGGGCACGCTGGTCAACGGCCTCCTCGCCCGCTATCCCGACATGGCCGGCGTCGGCGACCCGGAGCGGCCCGGGGTCGTGCACCGGCTCGACGTGGGCACCTCCGGCTTGCTGGTGGCGGCGCGCACCGCCCACGCCTACGAGCACCTCGTGGGCCAGCTCTCGGCCCGCACGGTCGAGCGGCGCTACCAGGCGCTGGTCTGGGGCGAGGTCGGCGCCGAGCGGGGCGTGGTCGACGCCGCCATCGGCCGCTCCCGCCGCGACCCCACGCGGATGGCGGTCTCCGCCGAGGGCCGCCCGGCCCGCACCGGCTACGAGGTGACGGCCCGCCACCGGGCGCCGGCGCCGCTCACCTCGCTGGCCTGCCGGCTCGAGACCGGACGCACCCACCAGATCAGGGTGCACCTGGCCGCCATCGGCCATCCGGTGGTGGGCGACGACCGCTACGGCGGGCGGCGGGCCCCGCTCGAGCTGAACCGGCCGTTCCTCCATGCCGGCGAGCTCGGCTTCGTGCACCCCGCCACGGGGGCGCTGCTGCGGTTCGTGTCGCCGCTGCCCGCCGAGCTTGCGGAGATCCTCGCCGGGCTGGGGTAGGCCAGCGCCGACCGCCCGCTGCCGGCCTCAGGCGTCGGGCCAGTCGCGGCCGCCCTTGGCCATGTCGGCCACGTCGGCCAGGCTCAGCGAGTCGAGCAGCTTGCGCATCTGGGCGCCCACGTCGGCCCAGACGGCGAGCAGCACGCACTGGCCCTCGTGGTCGCAGGCGCCGTTGGTGTGGGGCGCGGCGAAGTCGCCGGCCACGATCGGCCCGTCGACCGCGCCGACCACGTCGGCCAGCGTGATCGCCTCCGGCGCCCGGGCCAGCACGTAGCCGCCGCCCACGCCCCGCTTGGACCGCACGAGGCCGGCCCCCTTGAGCGCCAGGAGGATCTGCTCGAGGTAGGGCTGGGGCAGGCCGGTCCGCTCGGCGATGTCACGCACGGAGGTGGGGCCGCCTTCGGCGCCGTGCAAGGTCAACGACAACAGCGCGCGACATGCGTAGTCGCCGCGGGTCGAGACCTTCACGCCGTTATCGTAGGCCCGGACCCGCACTAGAGTCGGATACGCCGTGAACGATACCTACCTGCTGCCCGACTATGCGGGCGCGTGCGTCAGCAATGTCGTTCCGGCGTTGCTCGAGCACCCGAGCCCGCCGTTGTGGATGCCCGCGCCCGTGCACGACGCCGATCAGGTGGTGCTGCTGGTGCTCGACGGGCTCGGTTGGGAGCAGCTCGAGGAGCGCCGCGCGCTGGCGCCGGCGTTGTGCGGGCTCCAGGGCGGGCCGATCAGCACGGTGGCCCCGTCGACCACCGCCGCCGCGCTCACCTCGATCGTCACCGGCACGCCGCCCGGCGAGCACGGCGTGGTCGGCTACCGGCTGGCCAACGAGTCCGACGTGTTGAACGTGCTGCGCTGGACCACCAGCCGCGGAGACGCCCGCAAGGCCATCCCGCCCCGCAGCGTGCAGGCCATCCCGGCGTTCTGCGGGCATCGGCCCCCGGTGGTCACCAAGGCTGAGTTCGAGCACTCGGGCTTCTCGGAGGCGCACCTGGCGCCGGTGCGCTTCCGCGGCTACCGGATGACCTCGACGTTGGTGCTCGAGGTGGCGCACCTCCTGCGCGACGGCGAGCCGTTCATTTACGCCTACTACGAGGGGATCGACAAGGTCGCCCACGAGTACGGCCTGCGGGAGCACTACGACGCGGAGCTGGCCTCGGCCGACCGGCTGGTGTGCGACCTGCTGGAGACCCTCCCGAGGGGCGCCGCGCTGCTGGTCACGTCGGACCACGGCCAGGTCGACACCGGCGACAACGTGGTGGCGCCCGCCGCCGAGGTGCTGGCGCAGACGGCCTGGCAGTCGGGTGAGGGCCGGTTCCGTTGGCTGCACGCCCGCCCCGGCCGGGCCGGCGCCCTGGCCGAGGCCGCCCACGAGCACCACGGCGGCCAGGCGTGGGTGCGCACCCGCGACGAGATCGAGAAGGAAGGTTGGTTCGGGCCGCGTCTCTCGCCCGCCGCCGCCGCCCGCCTGGGCGAGGTCGCGCTGGTGGCGAAGGGCGCGTACACCTTCGACGACCCGGCCGACACCGGCCCGTACCGGCTCATCGGCCGCCACGGGTCGGTCACCAGCGCGGAGATGCTGGTCCCCCTCCTCGCCGCCCGAGCATGAGAGGATTCCGACGTGACCGACACTGACGACGGCCGGCTCGCGGCCGAACGTCCCGAGATCGTCTCCCCTGGCGACCCCACCGTCGAGCGGACCGAGTCGGTTGAGCAGCCGACCAAGATCATGCGCATCGGCTCGATGATCAAGACCTTGCTCGAGGAGGTGCGGGCGGCCAGCCTCGACGACAAGAGCCGGGATCGGCTGCGGGAGATCTACGAGATCTCCGTGCACGAGCTGGCCGAGACGCTCTCGCCCGATCTGCAGGACGAGCTGGCCCGTTTGGCGCACCCCTTCGATGTGGGCCTCACCCCGAGCGAGAGCGAGCTCCGCATCGCCCACGCCCAGCTCGTGGGCTGGCTGGAGGGCCTGTTCCAGGGCATCCAGGCCACGATGTTCGCCCAGCAGATGGCGGCCCGCCAGCAGCTCGAGCAGATGCGCCAGCTGCCCCCCGGGATGGGCCGCTCGGACGACCCGACGCGGCGGCCCGGCACGTACCTGTAGTGGGCGGGGCCGTGGCCGACTCGTTCACCCACCTCCACGTCCACACCGAGTTCTCGATGCTCGACGGCGCCGCTCGCGTGGCCGAGGTGGTGGCCAAGGCGGCGGCCGACGGCCAGCCGGCCATCGGCATCACCGACCACGGCAACATGTACGGGATCCTCGACTTCTACAGCGCGGCCCGCAAGGCGGGCGTGAAGCCGATCATCGGCACCGAGGCCTACATGGCGCACGACTCGCGCTTCGAGCGGCCCCCGCGCCGCGGCCGGATCGACGATTCGGGGGGAGACACCGAGGGCGGCAAGAAGCTCTACTACCACCTGACGCTGCTGGCCGAGACCAACGCCGGCTACAAGAACCTGATCCAGCTGGCCAGCCGCGCCTACCTCGAGGGCTACTACTACAAGCCCCGGGTCGACTGGGAGGTGCTGGCCGAGCACGCCGAGGGGGTGATCGCCACCACCGGCTGCCTCGGCGGCCATGTGCTGCAGTCGCTCCTGCAGGGCGATTTCGCGGGCGCGTGCGCCAAGGCCGCCCGCCTGCAGGACATCTTCGGGCGGGACAACCTGTTCGTGGAGCTCCAGGACCACGACATCCCGGCGCAGAAGACCACCAACCCCGAGCTGCTGCGCCTGGCCCGGCGCATCGGGGCGCCGCTGCTCGCCACCAACGACAGCCACTACACCGACCAGGGCCACGCGGTGGCGCACGACGCGCTGCTCTGCGTGCAGACCGGCTCGCTGATGAGCGACCCCGACCGGTTCAAGTTCCACGGCGACCAGCACTACCTCAAGTCCGCCGTCGAGATGCGCCGGCTCTTCGCCGAGCTGCCCCAGGCGTGCGACAACACGCTGTGGATCGCCGAGCGGGCCGACGTGGAGATCGAGTTCGGCAAGCCGCAGCTGCCGACGTTCCCGCTGCCCGAGGGCTTCGCCGACGACGCGGCGTATCTCGAGCATCTGACCTTCGTCGGCGCCCGCCAGCGGTGGGGCGACCCGCTGCCCGACGCGGTGGTCGAGCGGCTCGCCTACGAGCTGAAGGTCATCGCCGACATGGGGTTCTCCAGCTACTTCCTCATCGTGTGGGACCTCATCAAGCACGCTCGCGACGCCAGCATCCGGGTCGGCCCCGGGCGGGGCTCCGCCGCCGGCTGCGCGGTGGCCTACACGCTCTGGATCACCGACCTCGACCCCATCAAGTACGACCTGCTCTTCGAGCGGTTCCTCAACCCGTCCCGCATCTCGATGCCCGACATCGACATGGATTTCGATTCGCGGTATCGGGACGAGATGATCCGCTACGCGGCCGAGCGCTACGGGCGCGACCACGTGGCCCAGATCGTCACGTTCAGCCAGATCAAGGCCCGGGCCGCGGTGCGCGACGCAGCGCGGGTGCTCGGCTTCCCCTACGGGGTGGGCGACCGGATCGCCAAGGCCATGCCGCCGCTGATCATGGGTCGCGACACGCCGCTCTACGCCTGCTTGGACCCGCACCCGAAGTTCGACGACGGCTACAAGATGGCCGCCGAGCTGCGGGCGATGTACGACGCCGACCCCGACGTGCGCCAAGTGGTCGACGTGGCCCGCGGGCTCGAAGGGCTGCGCCGCCAGGACGGCATCCATGCCGCCGCCGTGGTGATCACGAAGGACCCGCTCACCGAGTACCTGCCCATCCAGCGCAAGCCCGAGCCGGGCCAGCCGATCGAGCACGCGCCGGTCGTCACGCAGTACGAGATGCACGGCGTGGAAGACCTCGGCCTGTTGAAGATGGACTTCCTCGGCCTGCGCAACCTCGACGTGATCAGCGACACGATCGCCATGATCGAGCGGAACCAGGGCGTGATCGTCGACATCGACCGGGCCCCGCTCGACGACGAGAAGACCTTCCAGCTCCTCGCCGCCGGCGACTCGATCGGCGTGTTCCAGCTCGAGGGCGGGCCGATGCGGGCGCTGATGCGCTCGTTGGCGCCCACCAGCTTCGAGGACGTGGCCGCGCTCGTGGCGCTCTACCGCCCGGGGCCGATGGCCGCGAACATGCACAACGACTACGCGGACCGCAAGAACGGCCGCAAGCCGATCGAGTACCTGCACGACGACGCCGCCGAGATCCTCCACGACACGTACGGCCTGATGATCTATCAGGAGAGCGTGATGCGGATCGCCCAGCGCTTCGCCGGCTACTCCCTGGCCGAGGCGGACAACCTCCGCAAAGCGTGCGGCAAGAAGATCCGCGAGCTCATCCAGAAGGAGCGGGAGAAGTTCGTCGCCGGCTGCGAAGCCACCGGCTACGGACGTGAGCTCGGCGAGCGATGGTTCGACATCATCGAGCCCTTTGCCGACTATGCCTTCAACAAGAGCCACAGCTTCGGCTACGGGCTCGTGGCTTACCAAACGGCCTATCTCAAGGCCAACTACCCGGTCGAATACCTCGCATGCCTGCTCACCAGCGTCAAGGCCAATCTGGACAAGGCTGCGGTCTATTTGAACGAATGCCGCCAGCTCGGCATCCCGGTGAGCGTGCCCGACGTGAACCGCTCGGAGAGCGATTTCGCCCCTGCCCCGGGCGAGCGGGCGATTGTTTTCGGGCTGTCGGCCGTGCGGAACGTGGGCGAGGGCCTGGTGGAGCTCATCGTGGCCGAGCGGGAGAAGAACGGCCCGTTCGCCGACTTCTACGACTACGCCAAGCGGGTCGACACCCAGGTGCTGAACAAGCGCACGGTCGAGTCGCTGATCAAGGCCGGCGGGTTCGACTCGCTCGGCCATCCCCGCAAGGGCCTGCTGGCGGCGTTCGAGCAGATCATCGACCAGACCATCGCCCGCCGCCGGGAGCACGACATGGGGGTCATGACCCTCTTCGGCGAGGCCGACGGCGCCGGCCCGGTGTTCGACGAGCGGACCCCGGTGCCCGACCTCGAGTTCGACAAGATGGAGCGCCTGCGCTTCGAGAAGGAGATGCTCGGGCTCTATGTGTCGGACCACCCGCTGATGGGGGTGGAGGCGGCCCTGCGCCGCCGGACCGACTGCTCGATAGGCCAGCTCGGCGACCGGCCCGACGGCGAGCGGGTGCGGGTGGGGGGCGTGGTCACCGCCCTGCAGAAGAAGTGGACGAGGAAGGGCGACCTCATGGCCGTGTTCGTGCTGGAGGACCTCGCCGAGTCGCTCGAGGTGATGGTGTTCCCCCGCACGATGCTCGAGATCGGCCACCGCCTCGCCGACGACGCAGTGGTGTGCGTGGAGGGCCGCCTCGACCGTCGCGACGACCTGCCCAAGCTCATCGCCATGGACGTGGAGCAGTTCGAGGGGGCGGGGTCGGCGGCGGCGCCGATCCGGCTGGTGGTGACCCCCAACCGCCTCGACGAGGAGCTGGTGCGTCGCCTCAAGCACGCCATCTCGGCCCACCCCGGCGAGTCCGAGGTGTACCTCCACATCGGCGGCGCGGGGCCGGTGCTGCGCCTGCCCCCGGAGTTCGGCGTCGACACCTCGAACGGGTTCGTGGCCGAGGCGCGGGTGCTGCTCGGCGCCGACGCCGTGCTCATCTGAGCCCGGCTTGCGCGACCTGTTCTCGCAGTACTGAACTAGTGGGGTCCGCGACGCTATTAAGCTGGGGGCAACGTTGTTATGGCGCCTGTTTCGAGGATCGACGTTCTCACCAAGGACTGCACTGCGCTGAGCGACGCGGACCTCGCGGAGATGGGCGACCTCAACCGCGACGAGGACAACCGCTTCGAGATCGGCGTGCTCTCCAAGCAGGCGGAATCCTGGGTGCTGGTCACCCTCGCCCGTGAGGCCGAGGAGCTCAAAGGCTACTCGTTCTGCACCTTGGAGCGCATCGGGGGAACACCGAGCGTGCTCATAGGGCTCTGCTCCGTGCAGAGATGCGGGCAGAGCGACGAGCTGCTGGAGGCGATCATCGCCGATCAGATGCGCCGCGCCGTGCTCGCCTTCCCCGACGAGGACGTGCTGGTCGGCGCCCGTTTCAACCAGTCGAGCGCCCTGCACGCCTACCGCACCCTGCACGACATCGTGCCCCGCCCCGGCCACAAGGCCAACGGCGAGGAGCGGGCGTGGGGCCGGCGCCTGGCCAAGCGCTTCGGGATCGAGGCGGCCAACTACCACGACCGGTCCTTCGTGGCCCGAGGCGACGGCTCGGTCGCCTGCATCGTCGACTACCACGCGGCCGCCGGCTCGCCCAACGAGGTCGCCGAGCTGTTCGACCCGCTCGACCACAAGGCGGGCGACGTGCTGATCGCCTTCGGCTGGGCCATGGCCGAAGACCTCGCCCTCTTCGCCCCGTAGCCCGCGCCTCCCTCTCCCCCGAGCGGGCTACGACCCGCGACCCATTGCGCACACCCTGCGTGGTTTTTCATGCTCGCGTCGTGGCGAAGCCTGCCGTGTCCTTTCCGTGGCGCCCGACGCGCTCGTGGATCGACAGTGTTTTCGCGGCGGTGTGGTTGGCGGCGGTGGCCCTCACCGTGGTCGGCGCGGTGGCCTTCTTCCGCTCCAACGCGGATGAGCTGCCCCGGGTGTCGGTCGACGCCGGCGCCGTGCACGACGCGATGGACGAATCCACGGTGGTGCTGCGCGACGCCGCCGAGCGCAGCCCCCGCCTGCCGCTGCTCATCCCGGTGGCGATCGGCGCCGTGACCGCCACCTCGATCTCGGTGTACCTGGGCGGCTCCTCCCGCCGCAAGTAGGCCGCGGCCCGTGCCAAACTGCCGGGCATGGCACACGAGATCGAGACGCTCACCTTCGGCTACGGGCTGATCGAGGGGCCCCGCTGCGACGGCGAGGGCAACCTGTACTTCAGCGACGTGCCCAACGGCGGCGTCTACCGGCGTTCGCCCGACGGTGCGGTGGAGCTGGCCGTGCCCAAGCGCAAGGGCGTCGGCGGCATGGTGCTGCACGCCCGGGGCGGCCTGGTGCTGTCGGGGAAGAACATCTGCCACAACCAGCCCGACGGCACGGTGCGGGTGCTGCTCGCGCTCGACGACGCGCCCGGGTTCAACGACATCACGACCGACGCGCAGGGCCGGGTCTACGCCGGGTCGATGAAGTCGAACCCGTTCGACGACATGTCGTGGAAGAACCGGGTCCCGGGCGACTGCTGGCGCATCGAGGGCGAGGGCAAGGCCACCAAGATGTACGGCGGGATCAAGCTCACCAACGGCATCGGCTTCTCGCCCGACGGCGCCCGGATCTACCACGCCGACACCGCCCAGAACGGCGTCGTGGTGCACGACGTGGCCGCCGACGGCTCGATGGGCAACGAGCGCTTCCTCGCCCAGGGGGACGACCTGTGGCCCGACGGGCTCGCCGTCGACGACGACGACACCGTGTGGGTGGCCGACTTCAAGGGCGGCTGCGTGCGGGCCTTCGACCAGGCCGGCCGGGAGCAGGCCCGCATCACGGTGCCCGCCACCGAGGTCACGAGCCTGTGCTTCGGCGGCGCCGACCGGCGGGATCTCTACATCGTCACCGCCGACAACAGCGACGACCCGAGCCGCAAGGGCACGGTGTTCCGCACCCGGGTCGACACGCCGGGGCTGATCGCGCCGCTCGCCACCATCTAGCGCGCCGGCCGAGCGTGGAGTTCGCCGCCGCCGTGCGCGCCCGGCGCATGGTGCGCAGCTTCCTGCCCGAGCCGCTGGCGCCGGGCCAGCTCGACCGGATCCTCGCCCTCGCCGCCCGCGCCCCTTCGGCGGGCAACACCGCCGGCGTGCGCTTCCTCGCCCTGGAAGGCCCCGAGGATACCGCCGCGTACTGGTCGGCGGCGCTGCCCGAGGAGCGCCGCGCCGGCTTCGCTTGGCCCGGCCTGCTCCACGCCCCGGCGCTGGTGCTGCCGGTGGCCGACGCCGGCGCGTACGTGGCCCGGTACGCCGAGCCGGACAAGGCGGCCACCGGCCTCGGCGTCGGGGCCGAGGCGTGGAGCGTGCCGTACTGGCACGTCGACGCCGGCTTCGCGGCGATGACGATCCTGCTCGCCGCGGTCGACGAGGGGCTCGGCGCGCTGTTCTTCGGCCTGTTCGGGCGGACCGAGGCGGTCAAGGCCGCCTTCTCGATCCCCGAGGGGCTGAGCCCGGTCGGGGTCATCGCCCTCGGCCGCCCGGCGCCGGAGCAGCGGCCGGGCCGCTCCGCCGGGCGGCCCCGCCCGCCGCTCGGGGAGCTCGTGCACCGGGGACGATGGCGCTGAGCCTGTCGAGGGTGCGCAAGCTGAGGTAATCGGGTCAAGCGCCTCCGGCGTGGGGTCGATGCCGCGTTCGTGGCGGGGCACAGCGGCGGCATTCGGCGGGCGATCATGGTGGGCGCCGCGTTGCTCGCGTTCGCCGCGCTGGCCCTGTCCACCTGGTTCGCCGACGTGGGCCGAGCCCACTACCAGGACGCGTTGCGCGGCGCCGACATCGCCCGGTTGGCCGAGAGCCTCCGCGCCGCCGAGCTCGAGGCCCGCAGCGACGGCGCCGTCTCGCCCGCGGTCTCCGCCCGGGTCGAGGAGGCCACCCGGCGCCTCGACGCGTTGATCGGCGAGCTGGCCCGCCGGGGCAGCCACGCCGAGGAGCTCAACCGCACCAGCACCAGCCTCGACCGGTTCCGGGCCAACGTGGCGGTGGAGCTGGCCTCGCTGCGGGCCGGGAACCTCGACAAGGCGAACGGCAACGACGCCGAGCTCACCGCCGACTCCTACGCCGACCTCCAGAGCGCCACGGCCGAGATGGCCAACGCCTCGCGCCGCAAGGCCTCGGCCGTGCACCAGACCATGGCCACCGGCCAGCGGGTGCTCGTGCCCGCGGTGCTGGCCTCGGTGGTGCTGCTCGTGACCGTCACCGAGCGGGCCCGCCGGCGGGACCAGCTCAACGCCCTCGAGCGGCGCAAGGACGACCGCTTCCGTTCGCTGGTGCAGAACGCCACTGACCTGATCGTGGTGACCGACGAGGCCGGGGGCGTGCTCTACGTGACCCCCTCGATCGAGGCGATCCTCGGCCGGCCGGCCGAGGAGGTGCTCGGCGCCGACCTCCGCCGGCACCTGCACCCCGGCGACCTGGTCGAGATGGTCGAGGGCTCGGTGACCGCCCGCTTCGCCCACGCCGACGGCTCGTGGCGCCATCTGGACGGCACCACCGTGGACCTACGGGACGACCCCTCGGTGCAGGGCTTCGTGTGGAACCTGCGCGACCTCACCGAGCAGCGCGCCCTCGAGGGCCAGCTCGCCCACCAGGCCCTGCACGACCCGCTCACGGGGCTGGCCAACCGGGTGCTGTTCCGCGACCGCACCGAGCAGGCGTTGGCCCGCGCCGCCCGCAGCCGCCGGGCGGTCACCGTGCTGTTCCTCGACCTCGACGGGTTCAAGACCATCAACGACAGCCTCGGCCACGACGCCGGCGACGAGGTGCTGATCACGGTGGCCGAGCGCTGCAAGACCTGCCTGCGCCCCGGCGACACCTTCGCCCGCCTCGGCGGCGACGAGTTCGCCGTGCTGCTCGAGGACGGCGACCGCTCGGCCGGTGAGCTGGTGGCGGGGAGGATCATCGAGGCGATCGGGCGCAACGTGCCGGTGGCCGGCAAGGAGGCGCCGCTGTCGGTGTCGATCGGCGTGGCCGCCGGGCGGTCCGGTCCGATGAGCGTCGACGAGCTGCTCCGCAACGCCGACACGGCGATGTACGCGGCGAAGGCCGAGGGCAAGGCGGTCTACCGGGTGTTCCGGCCCGAGATGCACGAGGCCGCCCAGGCCCGCCTCGAGCTCTCCGCCGAGCTGCGCCACGCCGTGGCCCGCGACGAGCTGGTGCTGCACTACCAGCCGACCGTGTCCCTCGACGACACCCGCATCGACGGCTTCGAGGCGTTGCTGCGCTGGCGGCACCCCACCCGGGGCCTGGTGGCGCCGCTCGAGTTCATCCCCCTGGCCGAGGAGACCGGCGCGATCATCGAGATCGGCGCCTGGGTGCTCGACCGGGCCTGCGAGGAGGCGGCCCGCCTCGCCCACCTCGGCCTGTCCATGAACGTGAACCTCTCCCCGAAGCAGCTCGCCCACAAGGGCCTGGTCGGCCTGGTGCGCGAGGTGCTCGAACGTCACCGCCTCGACCCCGGCCTGCTCGTGCTCGAGATCACGGAGAGCACGCTGATGCACGACACCGACCTGGCCGTGGCCAAGCTCCACGAGCTGCGCCGGCTCGGGGTGCGCCTGGCCATCGACGATTTCGGCACCGGCTACTCCTCCCTCAACTACCTGCGCCTGCTGCCCATCGACATCCTGAAGATCGACAAGGCGTTCGTCGATTCGGCCTCGAGCGGCAACGCGCAGGGCGAGGCGTTCATCCAGGCGATGGTCAAGCTCGGCCACACGCTCGAGCTGAAGACGGTGGCCGAGGGCATCGAGACCGCCGACCAGGCGGCGCAGCTGCGTGAGGTCGGCTGCACCGCCGGGCAGGGGTACTTCTATGCCCGGCCCATGCCGGCCGAGCGCATCGACGACGTGCTCGAGGAGTTCGGCCTGGTCACGGCAGCGGCGGCCACGCCAGGTCGACGAAGCGGGTGACCAACCCGTCGAGCTCGGCGGCGCACTCCTCGAAGCGGGCGAAGGGCTGACCCACCGGGTCCGACACGTCGTCGTCGGGGGACGGGCCGAGCAGCCCGGAAGGGTCGCGCCCGGCGCCCACCCGGGCCAGCCAGGCGGCGAGGGTCTCGTGCTCCTGGCGCACGCCGCCCGCCTCGCCCAGCCGGATCAGCTCCTTCAGCCCGAAGGTCTTGGCGAACGCCCCCGGGGCCAGCACCGCGGCCTCGCGCAGGTGCTCGCGGGCCATGGCCAGCACGAGGTCGGCGCCGCCGACGAGGTCGGCCGAGAGCAGCCGCGAGCGGTGCGCCCCGAGATCGACCCCGCGGGCCGCCAGCGCCCGCACCGCTTCCGGTGAAGCCGGCCGGCCCTGGTAGAGCAGCCCCGCCGAGGCGATCTGGGCGGGCACGCCGAACTCGCTGAGCTGGCGGCGCAACAAGGCCTCGGCCATCGCCGAACGGTTGATGTTGGCCGTGCAGACGAACAGGATCCGGTCGATGGCGGTCAATCTACGGTCCGCTCGCGAGAGAGCCGCGCCCTGTCAGTGCGCCCGACACCTGAACGACAGGACGCGGCTCCCGCGTGTCCTCCTACGCCCCCATTAGGCCCACGTCGGCTCACCAGCGGGAAGAGAGCAAACCTGCCCACGTGAGCTCCCGGCGGCGTTCACAGGAGGTGCCGGCGCACCTTGCCCAGGGAGGTCTTGGGCAGCGCGGCGACGAGCTCCAGCCGGCGCGGCGCGTGCCATGGCGACAGCCGTTCCCGTACGTAGGCCCGGAGCTGCTCCAGCGACGGCGGCGAGCCGGGGTCGGCCGGCGCCACGATCGCGGTCACGGCCTGACCCCACTCCGGGTCGGGCCGACCCACCACGGCCGCCTCCGCGACCGCGGGGTGCTCGGCGAGGAGGCGCTCGACCGGCCCGGGCCACACCTTCTCGGCGCCGGTGTTGATCACCTCGGAGCGTCGGCCGAACACCCGCACCTCGCCGCCCGCCGGGTCCACCTCGCCGCCGTCTCCGGTGGCCAGCCAGCCGTCGGCGTCTTTGGGGTCCGCGCCGTTCCGGTAGGCCCGCAACAGCATCGGGCCCCGCACCCACAGCTCGCCGTCACAGACCCGCACCTCCACCCCGGGGAGGGGTCGCCCGTCGTAGACGAGCCCGCTGCCGGTCTCGGTGAGGCCGTAGGTGACCGACGCGTTGGGCGGGCGGGGCGAGGGCGCCGGTCCGCCGCCCAGCACGATCTTCTCGAACACGGTGGGGTCGATGCGCTTGAGCGCGGTCGCCACCAGCGACACGTGCGTGGCCCCGTTGCGCGCTGCGGCCATGACGGCGTCGGCGTCGAAGCCGGGATGGACCTCGACGGGCGTGCCGGTGTGCAGCGCCCGGGTCAGCACCGAGAGTCCGCCGACGTGCGCGAGCGGGAGGCAGGCCAGCCAGCGGTGCCGGGCCGGCTCGACCCCGAGGTAGGCGGAGGTGGCCTCGGCCGAGGCGGCCACCGCAGCGTGGGTCAGCACGGCGCCCTTGGGCGCACCGGTCGTGCCGCTCGTGGCCACGACCAGCGCGTCGCCCGGCTCGACCGGTATGCCGTGGGGACGCTTCGAGCGGCCGTCCCCGTCGACCAACGCGGCCGGCGCCATCGCGTGGAGGAGCTCGGCGATCGCCCCAGGCGGCAGGCGCAGGTCGAGCGGGAGCACGGCGTCGCCGTCGTCCCAGGCTCGGCGCAGCTCCTCGACGAAGCGCGGGCCTCCGGGCACGGCGAGGGCCACGAGCCGGTTCATCGCTCCGGGAACACCCCTGCGGTCACCGCTGCGAGGCTAGCCCGTGTTGCGCTCGGCCCGAGCCGGCGCGGTCGAGGCCGCCGCGGGCCGCAGGGCCGCTTGCAGGCAGCGCCAGAGCGGGCGCAGCGCCTCCTGCGCCGACG
>JBJXGF010000161.1:0-6813 GCA_046153015.1 Acidimicrobiales bacterium
CGATCTCCACAGCAGCGCGGCGGCGAGCAGGAGCGGCGCCGCCAGCGCCAGCCGGCGCGTGCCGGGCGCGGCGCCCGCCGTGTCGAAGACCTGCTCGGGGGTGATCTCGCCGCGCCCGCCGGCCAGCGCCGACAGCCGGGCCAGCACGGCCGGCTCAGCCGGGCCGGGGGTGAACTCGGGGGAGTACGACTCGCTGGCCAGCGCGGTCGTGGCGAAGATCGCCCCGTCGGGCCCCTCCACCAGCACGCCCACGGCGTAGCTGCCGGGCAGCGGCGCCGGGGCCTCGCCCTCGAACGCGTCGTCGGCCACCCGGCGCAGCGTCACCTCGCCGGCGCTGAGGTCGGGGTTGGTGATGCGGGCCACGGCGCCGGCGCCGTCGGGGAACGCGCCGGCGCTCTCCACCCGGAGTCGGAGCACGCCGTCGGCGACGCTGGCCTGCACCCCGGCGCCGGCCGCTCCGGCCTGGGGGAAGGTGTCCTTCACCACGCCGGTCCAGAACTCCACGAAACCCGGCCACGCCGCCCAGAGCTGGGCCCACTGGGCGCCGGCGTCGCTCGTCCAGGCGGTGGCCCGGCCGAGGCCCACCTGCCAGCTCGCCAGCAGCGGGTCGGCCTCGGGACCGATGCGCAGCAGCGTCGCCGCCGTCGCCTTGGTGGTGGCCGCCACGTAGCCGCGCAGCGGCGGCGAGGCGGTCAGGCGGCTCACCGGCATGGCCGCGCTCGTGACCTCGGGGAGGAACTCGCCCTCGTTGATGAACGAGCGGGAGGCGATGACGGTCTCGTCGACGATGATCTGGGGGATCTCCTCCAGGTCCCGCCCCGGATAGAAGCGGCCCTGCCCCGCCTCGGCGACCTTGGCCAGCTCCCGTGACGCGCCCTCGCCCGTGGCCACCACCGACACCGTGATGCCCTCGGCGGCCAGGGCGCCGGCCTGCTCGGCCAGCGTGGCCAGCGTGCGGGGCTCGGTGAAGCCGTCAGTGAACAGGATGATGTGCTTCAGGCTCGACTTGCTCGAGCGCAGGGCCTGCGCCGCGGTGAGGAGGCCGGTCGAGAGGTCGGTGCCGCCCACGGGGGCCATCGCCGCCAGGTTGCCGGCCACCACGTCGCCGGGCGGGACCTTCTGGAGATCCAGGATCCACTTGTCGTGGGTGGACAGGGCGAGCACGCCCACCTCGTCGCTCGAACGCAGCGCCTCGATGGCCCGCGCCGCGCCCTCCCGGGAGATGTCGGTCTTGTTCACCCCGCCCGGCAGCCGGTTGCCCCGGAAGATGCCGTTGGCGCCCTCGCTGCAGTGGCACGCGCCCATCGAACCGGACGTGTCGATGGCCAGCACCTCGGCCACGCTCTGGCGGCGCAGCGGGTCGGTGATCTCGCTCACCACCGGCAGCAGCGCCTCGAGGTCGCTGTCGAGGTACGCGCCCGGTCCGTACGCCCGGGGCCCGCCGAGGGTCACGAGCCCCCGGCCGAGGTCGCGCACCGCCGCGGCGAGGGCGGCCACCTGTGCGTCCGAGAGGGCGCGGCGGTCGGCGTCGACCAGCACGATCGACGCGTACCCGGCCAGCGTCGTCACCCCCGGCAGCGCCGCGGCCGGGGTCACGTCGACCACCAGGCCCCCGGCCCGCAGCGCCGCCGCCACCGCCGCGCCCTCGTCGGGCGCGCCCTCGGCCACCAGCACCTTCGGGGGGCCTTCCACCTGCACCGCGACGAAGGCCTGGTTGTTCTCCTGCACCGAGTCGCCGGGGGTGACGACCTCGACCTGGTACCGCTCGAGCCCGCCGGCGCCCCCGGCCACCTCGGCGAACTCGACCGTGGCCGGCCCGGCTGCGGGCTCCACCCGGCGGCGGTCCAATTCGACCCCCGCCCGGCGCAGCACCACCTCCGCCGGCCCGGCGCGCTGGCCGGCCACCGTCGCCGTCACCGTGAACCGCTCGCCTTCGCGAACGTGGCTCGGGGCCTTCAGCGCTGTGACGGCGGCGTCGACCCCGCCGGCGCGCTCCGCGGTCGCCACGTCGAGCGGCGCCCCGGCCTCGCCCAGCTTCGCCGCCTCCGCCAGGGCGTCGCCCTTGTTGGCCCGCCCGTCCGACACGAGCACCACCCGCCGGCGGGCGTCCTGGGGCAGCACCGCGGCGGCCAAGCGCAGCGCGGCGGCGAGGTCGGTGCGGGTGCGGTCGATGCGCACCTGGCTGAGGTCGAGCTCGCCGTCGTCGCGCAGCGTCGAGGCCAGGCGGGCGTCGCCGCCGAAGCTCACCACCGCGGCCCGGGCGCCCGCCGGGCGCTGCGCCAGCGCGGCCCGCACCCAGGCGGCTGCCTCGGCCTGGCCCCCCGGCCCGAGCGACTCCGAGCCGTCGAGCGCGAACACCACCGCCATGCGGTGCGAGGCGCGCGGCAGGGCGACCCCCAACGCCGCCAGGGCGACGCCGACCGCCACCAACGCGCGGGCCGCCTGCGCCGCCTGCCACTGGCGCCGGGGCACGCCCACCGCCCGCCGCGCCGCCAGCCATTCGAGGGCCAGCACCACGGCGAGGGCGGCGGCCGCCCACCGCAGCAGCGGGCGCCGTCCGCCGGGGGCGGCCTCGCCCGGCCGGCCGGCGCGGGGCGGGATGGGGAGCTCGCCCGCCGGGGCGAGGCTCGATTCGGCGGGGTCGGCGTTGACCGCAACCGACGCGTCGGCCCGCCCCGGCGAGCGCAGCACCCAGAACCCGGCCCGGTCGAGCATCGGCGCCGGCGCCCCCGCGGCCACGTGCAGCTCTCGGCCCCCGGGCGCCAGCAGCGTGGTGTCGAGCGTGCGGTCCACCGGCGCCGTCTGGCCGACCACGAAACCGCCCGCCGGCAGCTCGCCGCCGGCGAGCTCGTCCACCACGCGGCCGACGAGCACCGGGAACGCCACCTGGAGGGGCAGGTTGCTCTCCGCCAGCGGGAACGCCAGGTACAGGGCGGTCCGTCCGCCCACGGTGGTGCGCAGCAGCAGCGGGGCGCCCTCCGCGCCGAGGAGCACCTCGGCCGAGGAAGGCGCGGTGACCCGCTGCGCCGCGGCGATCCCCACGTCGGCCAGGTCGAGGCCGGCCACAAGCGGATCGTCGGCGTCCACGAGGGCCACCGCCGGCGTGTCGACCGTGCCGGTGGACGCCACGCCGGCGGCGGGCAGCCCGGCGGGCGGGGCGATGGCGAGGAACGGCGCGCCCGGCTCGGCCGGCGGGTCCACCTGGTCGTACACCGCGAGGTCGTAGCCCACCGCCGCCGGGTCGCCGGCGGTCCCGGGGGCGAGCTCCGCCTCGTCGAGCGTCACGTCGCCCAGGGCCCCGAGCGCGTCCTCGAGGAACGGGTTGGGCGGGCCCACGTGCAGCACCCGCACCTCCCGGCGCCGCGCCACCACCGCGTAGGCGTGGTCGTCGGCGGCCAGCAGGTCCTCGCCCTCGAGGAAGACCTCCACCCGGTCCCCGGCGGGCAGGTCCACGTCGAGGTCGGTGCTGCGGCCCTCGTCGAGGTCCACGGTCACGGTCTGCGCGGCCACGCCGTCCACGTCGAAGCGCACGCTCTGGCTCACCGCCGGCCCGCCGGTGTTGGCCAGCGTGGCCCGGGCGTGCAGCCCGCCGCCGCGCTGCTCGGCGGTGAGGCGCACCACCCCCCGGTTGGCGGCCCGGTCGCCCACCTTCACGTAGTGCGCGCCGGGCGGGATCGCCCGCCGTTCCACCTCGCTCATCCGGCCGTCGGAGATCAGCACGAAGCCGATCTGCACGCCGTCGGTCTCCAGGCTCTCGGCCAGGGCGAACGCGTCGAGGAAGTCGGCCGCGCCCGTCCCGGTCTGCAGCGCCTTGAGCGCCGAGTCGAACGCGCCGCGGTCGGGGCTGGCGCTGAGCACCACCCGGGGCTCCACGCCGGCCACCACCAGGCTGGCCAACGCCCCCTCCGCCGCCTGGCCCCGCAGGGCGCGCGCCGCGTCCTTCGCCGCCGCCAGCCGGTCGGGCTTGCCGTCCCGGGCGGCCATCGAACCCGACACGTCGACGATGAACACCGTGTGCTCCGCCAGCGGCGCCTCGGTGGGCGCGTACGGGCGGGCGGCGGCCCCAGCGAGCAGCAGCACTGCCAGGAGCTGCAACGCCAGGAGTGCGCTCGGGCGCAGCCGCTGCCACGGCGACGCCGCCGAGACCGGCCGCGCCTCAGAGGCCCACAGCAGCACCGAGGACACCTCATGCTGGGTGCGCCTCGGCCGCAGCACGTGCAGGGCGATGATCGGCAGCGCCAGCAGGGCGAACCACAGCGCCGCCGGGTTGGCGAAGCTCATGGGCCGCCTCCCATCAGCGCAGCACGCCCTGCTGGCGGAACCGCCCGAGGAGCAGCGCTTCGAGGTCGTCGTCGGCCCGCACCCTCGTGTACGCGGCGCCGGCCTGGCGGCAGCGCTCGGCCACCTCGGCGGACCACGCCTCGCTCCGGGCCCGGTACGCGCCGAACGCCTCGGCGGAGAGGCTGACCGCCACCGTCTGGCCGGTCTCCCGATCGACCAGCTCGAGGTCTCCGACGAGGTCGGCGGGGAGCTCCTCGGCGTCGAGCACGTGGGCCACCGCGAGGTCGCCGCCCCGGGCCGGCAGCCGCCGGATGCCGGCCTCCCACTCGTCGGTCAGCAGGTCGCTCACCAGCAGCGTCAACCCCGGGGGGCCGGGCCGGGCCAGCACGTGCGCGGCGGCCTGGGCGAACTCGGTGCGGCCCTCGGCGCGCAGCCCGGCGAGGTGGGCGAAGAGCGCGCCGACCGCCCCGCGGCCCACGAAACGGGGCGGCGTCCGCTCTAGCGGGAACGTGTGCACGGTGACCACGTCCCGGCGCACCAGGGCCACGAAGCCGAGGGCGGCGGCCAGGCGCTGCGCCACGGCGAGCTTCGCGCCGAGCATCGAGCCCGACGTGTCGATGAGCAGGCGGACGGTCACGTCGTCCTCGGCCTCGAACAGCTTGAGCAGCACCACATCGAGGCGGGCGTAGAGGTGGTAGTCGATCCGGCGGAAGTCGTCGCCCGGGTGGTACTCGCGGTAGTCGGCGAAGTCGAGCGAGGCGCCGTGGCGGGGCGAGCGGTGCTCGCCGGCCAGCGCCCCGGCCAACGGGCGGCGGGTGCCGAGCTGGAGCCGCTCGAGGCGGGCCAGCAGGCGCGGCTCGAGCAGCGGCGTCACGGCGCGCCCCGCAGCCCCGAGGGGGGGTCGGGAACGGCCCGCAGCACTGCCTCGACGAGCTGGTCGGCGCTCACCCCATCGGCCGCCGCCTCGTAGCCGAGCACCAGCCGGTGGCGCAGGGCGGGCGCCGCCATCGCCCGCACGTCGACCGCGGCCACGTTCGGCCGCCCGTCGAGCAGCGCGCTGGCCTTCGCCGCCAGCACCAGCGCCTGGGCGGCGCGCGGCGAGGCGCCCACCCGCACGTACCGCTTGACCTCGGCGGGCGCCGCCGGCTGCTCGGGGTGGGTGGCCAGCACGAGCTGCACGGCGTGGCGCAGGAGGTGCTCGGCCACCGGCGTCGAGCGGGTGAGCTCGATCATGGACGCGAGCACGGCGGCGTCGGCCACCGGCGTCACCGCCGGCGGCGGGGCGGCGGTGGTGCGCGCCACCACGGCCAGCAGGTCCTCCGCCGGAGGGAACGGCACCAGCGCCTTGAGCAGGAACCGGTCGAGCTGGGCCTCGGGCAGCGGGTAGGTGCCCTCCATCTCCAGCGGGTTCTGGGTGGCCATCACGAAGAACGGGCGGGGCAGGAGCCGGGTCTCGCCGGCCACGGTCACCGTGCGCTCCTGCATGGCCTCGAGCAGCGCGGACTGGGTCTTGGGGGTGGCGCGGTTCACCTCGTCGGCCAGCACGAGGTTGGCGAAGACCGGACCGGGGCGGTAGTGGAAGCCTCGCCGCCCGCTCGCCGGGTCCTCCTCCAGCACCTGGGTGCCGACGATGTCGGCGGGCATCAGGTCGGGCGTGAACTGCACCCGGGAGAACTCGAGGTGCACCGCCTGCGAGAGGGTCTTGAGCAGCTGGGTCTTGCCGAGCCCCGGCACGCCCTCGAGCAGCGCATGGCCCTCGCAGAAGAGGCACACGAGCACGGTCCGCACCAGCTCCCGCTGGCCGACGATGACCTTGCCGATCTCGGCCTCGATCGCCCCGGCGACGGCCCGGAAGCGCAGCGGGTCGAGGTAGGGCGGGGGAGGGGCCGGGACGGGCGGGTCGTTCACCGGCTCGCCAACCGGTCGAAGTAGCCCCGCACCACGGCCTGCTGCGACGGCGGGATGTCGCCCCGGTCGAGCGCCTCGGTGGCCCGCGCCTCGTAGGAGGGCAGCGCCTTGGCCAGGGGAACCAGCGCCGCGCCGTCGCGGGTGGGGCCGTCGGCCGAGCCGACCACCTCGCCCGGCGGCGCCTCGCCGGTCGCGGACCCGCCGGCGTTCAGCGTGTCGCCCGGCGTGCCGCTCTGCGGGTCGAACACCTGGGGCGACTCCTCGCCCCCGGCCGCGCCCGTCTGGCCGTCTCCCTGGGGCGTGCCCGCACCGCCGAGCCCGCCCTCTCCCGGCCCTCCACCAGCCGCCGCCGCCACTTGACCCCCCGGCGCGCCCTGGCCCTGTCCCTGCCCCTGCCCCTGGCCTTGCCCCTGGCCTTGGCCTTGCCCCTGTCCCTGCCCCTGTCCTTGCCCCTGGCCGGCCTGCGCTTCGACCTGGCCGGCCTGGCCCTGGCGAGCGCCTGCTGTCCCCTGTTGGGCGGCGCTGATCCGGCCGCTCGCCGCTCGCGCCGCGCCCTGGGCGGCGCTGGCCGCCTCGTGCGCCGCCACGTCGCCTGCGGCCTGAGCCTGCGCCGCGGCCGCCTGC
>JBJXGF010000030.1:0-10095 GCA_046153015.1 Acidimicrobiales bacterium
CCTTCACGGAGCCCTCCTGGCCTGCGAGACACGGATCTAGAGCACCCGTATTCTCCCAGCCCAGAAGGGCTTTTCCGCGGACTCCGACTCGATCGCATGACTACCGCCATGACCATTCGAGGCTAGCTGGGGTCACCCCGCCGACCTCGGCATCCCTTCGCGGGCCGAGCGCCCAACCGCACCGCCTTGCGACGCGCCGCAACGGTTCCGGCATGCGCCCGGTGATCTCGACTCTCGACGCTGCTCGGCGTGCAGCCCAAGACCGGCCGCGGCCTGACCGACGCCGGCGACCTCCCTGCCTACCGGGTCACCCGCGACTTCGGCCAACAGCGGACGCTGTCGCCCTCGCCGTTATTCCGCAGGGGTGTGTCGTCGGAATCCAGCAGTTGGTCCCTGCTGCTTTCTAGTCGGTGGTGGGCTCCTTCGCTGGGCGTTGCCGGCCGCCGGGGCGCTTGTTGGGGCGGTAGCTGCGGCCGTTCACGGCGATGTTCACGGCGGTGTTGATGAGCCGGTCGAGGATCGATGCGGCGACCACGGGGTTGGGGAACAGCGAATACCAGTCAGATCAAAGACGACCTCGGCTACCTGCAATGGGGCCGAGCCGTTGAACGCTTCGCCACCCTCGCCGACGACGCCCGCCGCCACGACTGGACCCACATCGAGTTCTTGGCCCGCCTCGTCGCCGAGCAAGCCGACGCCACCCGCGACCGCCGTCTCGCCGCCCGGCTCCGCTACGCGAAGTTCCCTTACCGGCGCACCATCGACAACTTCGACTTCGAGTTCCAACCTTCCGTCGACCGCAAGCTGGTCGAGGACCTCGCCACGCTGCGGTTCATCACCGAGAACCGGCCCATCCTGCTGCTCGGCCAGCCCGGCGTCGGAAAGACCCGCTGTGAGAGTTGATTCGGCGGTTCAGCCAGGATCTGGACAAGGGTGGGTGCCGGTGACGACGCGTGACCCGAAGACCCACTGCCCCCGCTCACGCGGGTGGCTTTGCAGTGAATATGTCCGCGGAGTCACCGGCGCCGACCCGGATCGCGCACGTGTTGGCCTGATCAGAAGCCTGTCCACCCGAGCCGCGTGTGACCCATCACAGTCCTGCCACAGCGGTTCCCTGCCCGGACCGGCACCGATGAACCTGCCGTCCATCATGGGGGATCCGCATGCGGCTTGCCGACGTAGTCGATCACGTCATCGGCGTCGATACCCACAAGAACTCCCACACCCTCGGCCTGATCGAAGCCAGCGGCGGCCGATCTCGCTGAGGTCACGATCGCCACCGACGCGTTCGGCTACCGCAAGATGCTGGCGTGGGCGGACAAACACAGCATCGCGGAACGGCGCTGCTGGGCCATCGAGGGCACTGGCAGCTTCGGCGCCGGGCTCGCCACCTTCCTGCTCGAGCGGGGCGAATGGGTCGTCGAGATCGACCACCCCGCACGACCCGCCCACCGCAACGGCGCCAAGTCCGACCAGCTCGACGCCTACCGCGCCGGCCGTGAGGCACTCGCCCGCCGCCACCTCGCACAGCCCTGTGGGTGCCGAGAAGTCATCGTCGCTGGTCACCGCCCTGAACGTCGAATTCGATGCACTCGGCCGCCGGTCAGCGGCGGGCGCCACGGTCGGCGGTCTCGGCTATGCGCTCGGCACCTGAATAGCGTGCTCGACACGAGCTGCCTTACACGCAGATCCTCGCAGCCGCAGGGCGGGGCCACGCGCTCGCCATCAGGCCCGCGGCGTGACGTGCCGCAAAGCACGCCATCCCGGGCTGATACCGCCGGGCCGCGCAACACGATGAACCGCCCGCGCAACATGCGCACTGCCGCCGCTCGGATGGAGCCAACGGTCCAGGTCAGCGGCGGCGACCAGTTCTCGGCATTTACACGCCAAGTTTGGCGTTGCGCCCGTGAATGCGGCACCCGCAAGGCCGTCCCGGTGCGTAGGCAGGTGACCAGCTCACGCGCATCGCGCCTCGTGACTGGACGTAGAGCGCCTGGTAGATGGTGTCGGCGGCCATGAGATCCTGCCCACTGGCGGCCGTGTAGCTGCCCTCGTTGATGTCCACGCCTGCCGGGGTCCACCCCCCTCGGGTGCTCCTCCCGGTCGCTGAAACGAGGCGGTCGACCAAGAGGAGCGGGTGAAGTCCCGCGAGGAGATCTGAACATTCTTGAAGCGTTCGACCTGACCGGGTCGACTCGAAGTGCCGGCGAGTTGGCCGGGTGTCCCAGTATGGGCACCCGGAGCGCCGCATCGCGACCATCAGCCCGATCGCCGCCTGCTCCGCCTCCACCGGGCGCAGCTCACGTCGACCAGGCTCATTCCATACGGGGCGGCGCCAGCGGTTGATCCAGCCGTATGACCGACCGGTACCCCCTCCGGACCGGCCGGCCCACAGATCACCTGCCCCGGGGCTGCTGTCAGCCGCGTAGCTGTTCGAGGGTCAGCGCGAACGACTCCGCGACCCGCGGATACAAGCGTCCAGTACACGCGCCTGTCCCGGCGGTGACCCGCATCCGGCCGTCCGAGTGGTCCTCGATGGTCACGTTGAGCTGCTGGTAGACCTCACGCGGCTCTCGACGCTCGCGTCGGCGTGTACGCCGACGATGCCCTTGAGTGGCTCGACGAGGCTGCGGATCTCTTCGCTGGTGAGGTAGTTGTTGCCGGTCTTGCGTCGGAGTTACAGCTCGGCTGCCTTGCGTTCGAGCTTCACCTCCTCGATCCACACGTTGACGATGGAAGGCTCCGTGCCGGCCTCGAGGGGCGAGCGGTACCGAGCCAGCTTGGTGTCGCACTCGCGGATCCGCCGCAGAACACGCGCTGACCATGCCGCTGAGCCCGTAGGCAAGGGCTCCCACCCGGGTTCCGGCAGTTGGTGGTCACCGACGCGCTCACCATGGCCGTGGCCGCCCGCTGCGGTCACGTCGCCGGTGTCGTGTTCCATTCCGACCGGGGCTCGGTCAATACACGTCCATCCGCCACCGCGAACGCCTCGCCGACGCCGGCGCAGTCGCCTCGATCGGCACCAAGTTACCCAGGGTGCCCGCATGGATCTCAAGGTCTCGGGCGACTGCGTGATCGGCCTGCCCGTGGCTCCTCCCCCAGGCGCAATTTCTGACGGCCGCCGTCCCCCGGCGACTGCCCGATCAGGCACTTCGTGCCGATGATCGAATCCCTCCCGGACGCACGCGACGAATCCCCGGACGTGTGATATGACGGGGCAAGGCAGCCAGAGACGTGGGGGGAGGGAAGCGATGACCGCGTCGAGCCGTTCGAGCCCGGTGCGGCTTGAGCGACGCCCGGACGGCGCGCCTCGTGGCTGTGGGCCACGAGCCCGGCATTGAGGTTCGGCTGCCATGCAGTTCGCAATCCTGGGGGCTCTGCGGATCGTGGACGACGACGGCGAGCTCGATCTGCGTGCCCCGAAGTTGCGCGTGCTCCTGGCGTTGCTGTTGATCCACGGAGGTTCGCCGGTTTCGCTCGACACCATTGTCGACGCGCTGTGGGGCGACGCGGAGCCCGACGGGGCAGAGTCGACGGTGTACGTGTACGTGTCCCGGCTTCGGCGACTGCTGGGCCGTGACCTCGTCATCACGGGACCGGCCGGCTATGCACTGCGGCTCGGTCCCGACGACGTGGACGTCGGCCGGTTCGAGCACCTGGTCGCCAGCGGCCGCGCTGCCGCCCGCGACAGCCGCCCTGGCGATGCGGCGCAGCTGTTGGGCGAGGCCCTTCGCCTGTGGCGTGGGCCGGCGCTCGTGGAGTTCCGGGGCTGGCCGTGGGCCGAGGGGACCGCTGCTCGATTGGACGAGATGCGCCTGGGCGTGATCGAAGAGCACATCGCGGCGGAGCTCGACCTCGGACGAGCGGCCGAGGTGGTACCGGAGCTCGAAGCGCTCGTCACCGAGCACCCGCTGCGCGAGGGGCTGTGGTCGCAGCTGATCGTGGCGCTGTACCGCTCCGGGCGACAGGCCGACGCGCTTCGCGCCTTTGCCGCGTTGCGCGAGCGGCTCGCCGACGAGCTCGGCATCGTGCCCGGCCCGGCGCTGCAGCAGCTCGAACGCGACGTGCTCCTGCAAGCCCCCGGCCTGCAGCTCGAGGCGCCGGTGTCGGCTGCGGCGACGGTGCAGGGACAGCCCGGCTCCGGCGACGACGACGGCGACGCGCCCAGCCCGGCCAACCGCGATGCGGTGAGCTCCGGCCCCGAGCTCGGCACGGTCCTGTGCTGCCGCTTCGGCGGGTCGATCCCGCCCGCCGATTTGGAGCGGCTGGCGTCGGAGTTGGCCCGGCGGTTCGGTGGCGAGATCGCCGGCGGGCACGATCCGGCGGTCGACGTGACCGCCGTGTTTGGCGCGGCAGGGAGCGAGGAGGACCACGCCCTGCGGGCGGCGGCTGCGGCGTGCGCCATCCGCCGCGACGTCGAGGCGCGGCGGCACGGCACGGTCGCCTGCGGGCTGCACAGCGGGCCGACGGGCGACGCCGACAGCGACCGGGCCACGGCAGCGCACGCTGCCTCTCTGGTGGAGGTCGTGCCGGCGGGCGCCGTGCAGGTGTCGGCGACGACCGCGCACCTCCTCCGCCGGCGCGCCCGCCTCGAACCGTTCGATGGCGCCGTGGGCCACGACGGCGCCTGCCGTCTGGTGAGCCTGGCGGGTGGCCGGAGCGGGGAGGCGTTCCAACTCGCCGCGCTGAGCCCCTTCGTGGGCCGCCACCGGGAGATGGAGCGCCTGGTCGACCTGGCCCAGGAGGCGGACGCCGGACGAGGCCAGGTCGTCGGTATCACCGGTGAAGCGGGCATGGGGAAGTCCCGGCTGGTGTACGAGCTGCGGGCACGGCTCGAAGGCCAGGCGGTCCGATGGCTCGAGGGCTGGGCGGCGGCGTACGGGGCCAACGTCCCGTGGTTCGCAGCGCGGCCGTTGCTCGTCACCGCGTGCGGCGACGACGCTGGAGACGACCTCGACGTCGCAGCCGTCGGCGCGGCCGTCGACCAGGTTGGCGGACCGCCCGAGTGGGCCGCGCTCCTAGGCGACATGGTGGACAGCGGGCGCGCCGTCGAGATCGACCAGGCGCCCGGCCGCAAGGCGCGGATGCTGGACGTGTTCCGGCGGTTCTTGCTCCGCGTCGCGCGCCAGCGGATGCTCGTGGTCGTCATCGAGGACGCCCACTGGTGTGACCCCACCTCGGAGGAGCTGCTGGCGGGCCTCGCCGATTCCCTCGTCGACGCGCGCGTCCTGCTCCTCGTGACCTACCGCCCGGGGTACCGGCCGCCGTGGGCGGGGCTGTCCTACGCCAGCCAGATCGCCCTGCGCCCGCTCGATGGGCCGGAGAGCCTCACCGTCGCCCGTGGGGCGACCGGGCCGGCCGCGTTGTCCACACAGGACGAGCAGGCGATCGTCGACCGTGCCGACGGCAACCCGCTCTTCGTCGAGGAGCTTGCTCGCGCGCTGGTGTCCGGCCCCGGCGAAGCGCTGCCTGACACGCTGACTGGGGTCCTGCAGGCCTCGCTGGCCGGGTTGCCCGAGGCGCCGAAACGACTGCTGCAGACGGCGGCGGTGCTCGGCCGTTCCTTCCCGAGCAGCCTGCTCGCCGCGCTCTGGACTGGCCCCGTGCCGCTCGACGCGGCGTTCGCCGAGCTACGCCGGCGGGAGTTGCTCTACGAGAGCAACTCGACCGACGACGCTCGCTACGTCTTCCGCCACGTGCTCACCCAACAGGTCGCCTACACGACGCTATCTGAGGAACCTCGCGCCGGTTTGCACACAGCTGCGGCCGAGGCGCTGGAGCGGCTCCACGCCGGGCGAGAGGACCAGGTCGAGCCCGAGCTCGCGCACCACTGGGGTCGGTCCGGCAGATCCCAGGTCGCAGTTCAGTGGTTGCGTCGAGTGGCGCGCACCGCGGTGCGCCAGAACGCCCACCAAGAGGCGCTCAACGTCCTGGAAGAGGCGGCGCTGCACGCCGCCCGCCTGCCGGCACAGGAACGGGAGCGCGAGCTCGTCGACGTCCTGCTCGCGCAGGCCAACTCGCTGTTCCTGCTCGGCCGCCTCCCCGAGCTCGTCAGCCGGCTCGATGCCGAACGGGGCAGCCTCGAAGCCACCGACGACCCGGCGCTGACCGGCCAGTGGCACTTCTGGCTGGCCCACGCCCACTGCCTGCTGGGCCATCCCCGGGATTCGGCGGCGCACGCCGCCATCGCGGCACGCGCGGCCACGGTCGCCGGCGATGCCGAGACGCTTGGCAAGACCCACTACGTACTCGCCGTCGAAGGTCTGTGGTCCTCCCAGCACCGGGCCGGCGCCGAGCACGGCCGTACCGCCGTCGCCATCCTCGAGCGAGGGCAGGAGCCGTACTGGCTCGGCATCGCCCATTGGGTGATCGCCATCAACCTCGTGCTCCTCGGCGACCTGGACGGTGCGCTCGGCGAGCTCGACCGGTGCGAACACCAGGCCGAGCTGATCTCGGATCGTCGGCTCGCGGCCTACGCCAGCTTCACCCGCTCCTACGTGCTGGGCCTCCAGGGCAACGGTGCGGGGGCGCTCGAAGAAGCGCGGCGCGGCGTCGAGCGGGCCGCCGACCCCTACACGGTGCACGGCTGCCGCTGCTTCGTCGGTCGCGCCCTGTTCGCGGCCGGCGACCCGGGTGCTGCGGTCGCCGAGCTCGGGCCGGCGATCACGTGGCTCCTCGAGTCGGGCCTCGAGCGGCTGGCCTGGTGGATGTCGAGCTTCATGGCCGAGGCGATGCTCGCCGCCGGCGACCACGAGGGCGCGTACGAACTCGCCACGACGGCGGTCGAGCGCAACGCGACCAACGGCTTCGGCTTCGGCTCGGCGGAGGCGCAGCGGGTCGTCGCGCGCGCCGTCCTGGCCCGCTCGGAGGTCGCCGGCGTGGACCTCCTCGCCCGATCCGCTCAGGCGTTCGCGGAGGTCGAGGCCTCCTTCGAGGAGGCCGTGACCCGCGTAGAGCTGGCGCAGCACCTGGTCGGGGCTGGCGAGGTCGACGCAGCCCGAGCCCAGCTCCAGCGGGCGGCCGCCCGCTTCGAAAGCTGCGGCGTTGCGAGCCGCGCCGAGCACGCTCGGGTCCTCGCCCGCTCCCTACCCCCTTGCGCTCCTGCCACGCCGCTCTGACGCACCCGGCGCGGTCTGGTCAGGCCGCTGCCATGATCGCAGCGACGCTGTCGGGCGAGAAAAAGTCCTGCACCGGAACGGTCCCGGCGAGCACACCCCAGAAGCGGTCGATCTGAGCCTGGTTGCCGCGCAGGGCGCCGAACAGCGCCAGCATCTCCGGCGTGGGCGGGTCGAACGGCGCCAGCTGGCAGGTGAACTCGAACGTCGGCAACGTCGCCTCGTCTCGTCGGCGCTCGAACTGCGCCAACGCGTCCGACAGCGCGCCACCTCCGGCGAGGCCCCGGTGGATGGCGTCGGCGAGGAGCTCGGCATCCCGGAACGCGTCGCTGATGCCCCGCGCCGTACACGGGTCCTTGAAGCAGCCGGCGTCGCCCACGAGCGCCCAGCCCGGGCCCCACGGCTTTCGCACCACGTTGGCCGTGGCACCAGTGCACCACCGGTCCTCGCGCTCGCCGGCGGCCACGCGCTCAGCGAGACCGGGGGCCACCTGGGCGAGCACCGTGCCGTGGTGGGCTGCCACATCACGGCGGGCAGAGGCGTAGCCATCGGCCGCGGCGTTGACGCCGACGAGGGTGAGCCCGTCGTCTGTGGGGAAGGCGTAGGCACCCATGTGCTCTCGGACGTAGAGCTCGAGCCCGTCGACGGGGACACCACTCCAGTAGGACCACGAGGTCCCCTGGTAGACGGGTCGCTCGTCACGGACGGGGGCGTCGACCTGACGAGCGACGAGCGAATGGGCACCGTCAGCGCCGACGACAAGGCTGGCACGTTCGACCACCGTCTCGCCCGCCGGGCCGCGCAGGCGTGCGCCCACCACGCCGCCGTCCTCCACGACCAACCCCTCCAGGGTGCAGCGCTCGCGGAGCGCCACGCCCACCCCGACCGCGGCGTCGACCAGCACCTTGTCGAGCAACGCGCGCCTCGGTGCGTGCGCAGCGACCACGGTGCCCGCCGGGGGCGGGGACCCCGTCAAGGCGAACGGGCCCAGGTCGATCGTGAACCGCTCGATCGGCGGGCACGCCGCCGTCGCCGCCTCGAACAGGCCCCATCGCGCCAGTCGTTCGCCGCCGTCCTGCCAGACGACGTGCGTGGACTGAGCATGGTCGCTCGGGAACGTGGCCCGGTCGACCAGCAGCACGTCGTAGCCCTGCCTGGCCAGCAGCATCGCAGTTGGCGAGCCCGCGCACCGAGCTCCGATGATGATCACGTCGAACATGCCGCCAGCGTCCGCCGGCGACCTTACAGCGGCCTTACAGCAGCGAGCGGGCCGCCAACAGCGTTCGTCCCCTAGCGGCCGACGCTTGGTGAAAGGCGCTGGAAACGTCGCCATGGCGTGATGGCCCTGCAAGCCGTCACCTGAGGAGTTTGTGGCCATGATCTCGACACCGTGTGACACCACCGCCATCGCCGTGGTCCTCGTCACCGATCTCGTCGCATCGACGCAGTTGCGGTCCGAGATCGGCGAGGACGCAGCCGACGAGCTCATCATCCGTGAGCAGTCGCGTGCGGAGGCGATCGTGCAGGCACACGGCGGCGTCCTGGTGAAGGGCCTCGGTGACGGCGTGCTGGCCGTGTTCGACAGCGCCACAAGAGCGCTCCAGGCGGCCCTGGCCATTCGGGCCGACACCGGTCATCCGATCCGTGCCGGCCTCTCGGTTGGCGAGGTGACGTGGCATCGCGGCGACTGTTTCGGCAGCGCGGTCATCGAGGCGGCACGGCTGGTCGGTGCCGCTGCGCCCGGTGAGATCCTCGTAGCCGACCAGGCCCGACAGATCGCCCGCGGCCGCAGCGGCCTGTCCTTCGCCTCGCGTGGGGAGCTCGCGCTCAAGGGACTGCCCCAACCTGTGGCGACATGGTCGCTTCTCGGACGGACCTCTACGGCCGCGGTCGCCCCCACCTGCCACGGGCCCGTCGAAGCGGAGGCCGATCGACGGCCGGATACGCCGAAGCCTCCCCACTGGGGCCGGTCCCGGGTGGAGGGCGAGCAACGCCGGCAGGGCCGGTGGCCGGCCGACGGCCACGGCAGGCACCTACCTCCACGTCGGTGCTTGCCCGTTGTCGCGCTGGGCGACGCGGGAATCAACTCCTCCAGTGAGATGACCGCCGTGTGCCTGGTCGGCGGGGAAGGTCGCCTTCCGCCAGTCGCGGGAATTCTTTCGTGCGCGTTCCCTCATACGATGCTGAACCAGTCTCACCATTCGCAGACGGTCGTGGCGATGGGTGCGCTCAGCATGCCACTCGTGGTCGAGGCCGACATGGCTCGACCACGAGATAGCAGCGTCACGCTCGACGGTGAAGCCACCCTGCCTACGGGACGGGGAGGAACGGGATCCAGGGGCGAAGGGCTATCAACTGAGCCGCTGGCGTCGTCGCTCAAACACACGCAGGTCACACTCCAGTCTGCGCCCGCAGCGCCGCCGTTCAAGTTGTCGGAACGCCTCAGCCGCGCCTCCGGGCATGGTCCGGTCGAACCGATCGCTCTGCAGCCTGCGGTCCTCTCTCCGACCTACGGGCCGCCAACGAGAGCACGGCCGGTTACAGCAGGCGTGCCGCCATCGATCCGACCGGACGCTGACCCTCGGCAGCCCGTTGACCCGTCAGACAGCGATCCTCTACCGGCAACCGATGGCGTTGCGGACATGAGGACATACCTCATCGATGAGCGCCGAGAGGCCGTGCAGCGCTGAATTGCGGTCATCGAGGGCGGCGTGGACCCATTCGTCGGTCCGACGATGATGACCGGCGACGAGGACCTCGCGCCGCGGACGTCCCCGAAGTGCTGCAGTCTCGCCGTTTCGCAGGCCTGCAAGGTGAATGGAACCGCACGCACAGGGGAGGTTCGTCCTCGCCGAGGTTGCCCGGTAGTCCGTGGAACTTGATGGCGGTGGTCCTCCGCCTCGGTCTGCCCGGTGGGGCAGGCTCGAGGTCGTTGTACCAGTCGAACGTCGAGGAAGAGGACCACCGTCGTGTTGAAGTC
>JBJXGF010000226.1:0-2740 GCA_046153015.1 Acidimicrobiales bacterium
GAACAGCCGCAGTGCATACGCAGGCTCGATGTATTGGCTCAAGACGACGACACCGATCGTCGGGTGGCTCGTCCGGAAAAGCCGTGCGGCGCGAATGCCCTCGTCGGTCTGACTCGGTGGCATTCGACTGTCGGTGATCACCACATCTGGTCGGTGTTCGTCCACCGCTGCGATTAATTCAGCGTAGGAGCCACTCGCGCTCGTGTGCAGCCGTTCGGTCGTAGGTTGCGTCCTCCTCGATGAAAATGCACTCGCCGGGACACTCGAGCGCCGCATCGACCACATTGGATTCGAGCGCGCGTGTCACGTGCACGATGGTGAGGCGCTCGCCCGGGCCCGCCTGACGAGGCAAGGGCTCACCGCGAGATGACACGTGATTTCGGTGTGGTGATCCCGGCGACGAAGTAGGAGACCGCGGCGATCAGGACCGCGGTCCAAAGTCCGAATGCCACTTTGGCGTCCGTACCCCACTCGTCTCCGAGGATGGGGAGACTGACGAGGTAGATCACAGGTAGCGACGCGCCGAGGACGGCCGCGATCCTGAGGCGCTTGCGCCGGAGTCCGCTGGCATCGACCGCATCCATCGAACGCGCCAACTTGCCGCGTTGCGTGATCGCCACGACCGCCGCGAGCGGCACGAGCAGCACGCCGAGATAGAGACCGATGAATGGGCTGATGATCCCGGCAGATGCCATCGTTGTGGTCGCCACGATCAAGGCCGTGGAGCTGTGTTTTTCCTTCATGAGTGTCTCCATTCGGTATCGCGGGACTGTGACGACGAGGTCGAGCGTCACCCGTCGCCATGCTCTGCGTGGGCCAAGTTCCGCGGACAGGTCGGTGAGGGTCTGCACGAGGTCGTCGCTGTAGCGATCTCGGAAGTCGCGTGGGTAGAGCACCAAGAGGCGCCGATACGCCCGAATCGCTGACCCGGTTCCCATCTCAGGCCAGACCCGGACGCAGGTTCGAGCGGGCGATGCTCACGAGTGTGGAGAGTCGGTCGCTCTCGGCGTGGCAGACGGCCTGCCCGAGTCCGGTCAAGCGGTAGTAGCGGCGGCGTTCGTCGTCGTTTGATGACGGACGGCGATCAGACTCCTCAACGAGGCCACGCTCGACCAACTTCTTGAGCGTGCCGTAGAGCGTGGCCGGGCCCATGCGAACCACGCCCCCCGAGGACTCTTCAACGGCTCCCATGATGGCGTACCCGTGACGGTCGCCAGCGGTGAGCGCCACCAGTACGTGGAACTGGGCCTGGGGCAACGGAAGCATCGAGCGCGGGTCCGGAGATGCTTCAGCGTCGATCATGCCCTTCAGTGTATCATGTATCGATAGATCGTCAAGTAATAGATCGATCAGCGACGGCGGAGATGCCGCCTCGGGTGTCCGAGGGCGCTCAGGGTCAGAACAGCATCGACAGCGCCGGGTTCCGGTTCTGCATGATGCCGTCGTGCTTCTCGGCGAGCACGGGCACCAGGTTCAGATCGGTGACATCCAGAACCGGTCGTTGCACACGGCGTCGTGCACGAGATCGGCGACCGCTTCGGGCCTCATGCCCGCGGCCACCACCTCGTCGAGGAACTTCCCGCGCATCTCGTCCTCCGCGCTGCGCTCGTCGAGGGCGCCGGGTGCGTCCGACTCAGGCCGGTTGCGCTCGGAGGTGTTGATGTCGGTGGCCACGAACCCGGGACAGAGGCTGGAGACCCGAACCCAGTTTTCCCCTGCCTGCGCTGTCAAACGCGACCCGCGCCACGAAGCCGACGGCTGATCGGGCAGCGCATAACCTCACCGCACCGAGGTGGCGTTGACCGTCCGATAGCGTCACTTCCGATCGGCCGACCGCAGCATCAGACCTACGCGATAATCACGGGCGGGAACGCGTCGTCTCGCGTTCGGCTTCCGGCGAACAGCGGTGCAGGCAAGTGGTGGAGTAGCGCCGCTCTTGACCGCGCTACGTGACGAGTTGGCCGATGGCGGGCAGTCCTCGTTGGCTCTGCGTGGGGCAGATCCTCGTGGCCGCCCATTGTCCTGGCACTTACCGCCACTCCTTGAGCACCTCGATCGTGCGCGGGCCGGTGTTGGTCTTGATGCCGGAGATCTTCGGCGCGGGGCCACTCGATGGAACTCCGGCGCTGTAGATCAAGCACGCTCAGGCCTCGTCACCGGCGCGTTTCACTCGATGTGGTACCTGACGGTTCGGCGCTGCTGTGGCGGTGTCACCGGTGGGACTCGCGAGGGCTCGTTCGAGGCCGGTGAACAGGTCCACGACGTCGGTTGCTTCGAAGACGCGGTAGCGGTCGAGGACGCGTACACGGAGATTGCGCTCATCGATGTCCTCCCGGCAGAGCGCGTCGATCCGCGCCAGGTGCGCCACGCCATCACGATACGCCCGCCGAGACCGAACCCCATGAACCTGGGATGGTCACCTCGGGAGGCCATCGTCGTCGCCCTCGACTTCGACTCGGCGGACCGGGCGACCGCGTTCCGGCAGTTCTTGGAAAACAACGTCTGGTCATCGACGGAGGCATCCCCGGCGTTAGCCCAGAGTTACGGCGGTCGGGTGGGCTGTTTTGGGGTGTGACCAGCACTGATAGGCGCGTGGTGACCGCTTGGTGTAGTCACTAAAAGCGTTGACTGTTGTGGGTTGGTGTTGTAGGGTTGCCGTGTGACTCGTAAGGGTGGTGCCATGCACTTGTCGGTGACTCGTCGTCACTATAAGGACAAGGTGTATGAGACGACGTTGTTG
>JBJXGF010000306.1:0-10897 GCA_046153015.1 Acidimicrobiales bacterium
CTGCTGACCGTGCGAGCGCCAGCGAGCCTGGCGGCGATGGGGTCTGGGGGCGCAGCCCCCAGCGATGCTAAGGGCGAGCGCAGCGAGCCCTGCTGACCGTGCGAGCGCCAGCGAGCCGGGCGGCGATGGGGTCTGGGGGCGCAGCCCCCAGCGATGCTACGGCGCGCCGACTTCGGCCTGCGCCTCGTCGAGCGCCTGGTTGAGCGCGTTCCAGGCCAGCGTGGCGCACTTGATGCGGGCGGGGAACTTCACCACACCCTTCAACGCCTCGAGGTCGCCGAGGCGCACCTCGCCGAGGTGGTCGTGGTCGGCGTCGGGGTCGCCCTCGTGCTCGTGAATCGACATCATGGCCTTGAAGGCGTGGGTGAGCCGGCGGATCTCTTCGACCGATTTGCCCTTCACCGCCGCCGCCATCATCGACGCGGAGGACTGGCTGATCGAGCAGCCCGCTCCGGTGAAGCGCACGTCGGTCAGCGTGTCGCCGTCGACCGCGGCGTAGAGCACGACCTCGTCGCCGCAGAGCGGGTTCAGCCCCTCCACCCGATGCGCCGGCGGTGCGGGCAGCTCACCGCGGTTGCGCGGGCTCTTGTAGTGGTCGAGGATGATCTCGCGGTAGAGGTCTTCCAGCCCTGGCATGGCCGTTGGTGCTCCCGGTCAGTCGGCGAAGTACTTGTCGATCTGGGCGATGGCGTCGGCCAGCGCATCGACGTCGGCCTCGTCGTTGTAGAGGTAGAGCGAGGCCCGCGCCAGCGACACCGCGCCGAGCACCCGCAGCAGCGGCTTTGCGCAGTGGTGGCCGGCGCGGACGCAGATGCCTTCCCCGTCGAGCACCTGGCTGACGTCGTGGGCGTGCACGTCCTTGTACTGGAACGCCAGCACGCCGCCGCGCATGCCCGGCTCGGAAGGGCCGTACACGGTGAGGTCGTCTCCGTAGCGGGTGTGCAGGGTCCGCAGCGCATAGCCGGTGAGCGCCACCTCGTGGGCCCGCACCGCCTCCATGCCCAGCGCCGAGAGGTAGTCGCAGGCGGCCCCGAAGCCGATCGCCTCGGCGATGGGCGGCGTGCCGGCCTCGAACTTCTGGGGCACCGCCGCCGTGGTGAAGCCCTCGAGCGTGACGTTGCCGATCATCGAGCCGCCGCCGAGGAACGGCGGCATGGCGTCGAGCAGCTCGGCCCGCCCCCACAGCGCCCCGATGCCGGTCGGGCCGCACATCTTGTGGGCCGAGAAGGCCACGAAGTCGGCGTCCCACGCCTTCACATCGGTCGGCAGGTGGGGCACGTGCTGGCAGGCGTCGACACAGATCAGCGCGCCGGCGCGATGGGCGGCGTCGGCCAGCTCCCTCACCGGTGTGAGCGTGCCGAGCACGTTCGACATCGCGGTGACCGCCAGCAGCTTCGCCCCGTCGAGCGTGCGGTCGAGCTGGTCCAGGCCGAGCTGGTAGTCCGCCGTGATCGGCAGCCACCGGATCTCGACGCCCCGCTCGGCGGCCAGCATCTGCCAGGGGACGATGTTCGAATGGTGCTCCATGTGCGAGAGCACCACCGCGTCGCCGGCGCGGAGGTTGGCCCGGGCCCAGGTGTGGGCCACCAGGTTGATCGCCTCGGTGGCGTTGCGGGTGAAGACCACCTCGCCCGGCGCGTCGGCGCCGACGAAGCGGGCCACCTTGGCCCGTCCGGCCTCCATCGCCTGGGTGGCGAGGTCGGCGATGCGGTACGCGCCGCGGTGCACGTTGGCGTTGATCGTCTCGTAGTACTCGGTCATCGCGTCGAGCACCGAGCGCGGCTTCTGCGAGGTGGCCGCCGAGTCGAGGTACACGATGGGCCGGCCGTGCGCAGTCTGGGCCAGCAGCGGGAAGTCGGCCTTCACCGCAGCGACGTCGAGGCTGCGGGGGGCGGTGGGCGGGGCGGGGGTGGCGGTCATCGGGACCGGTCCTCTGGTTGGGGGGCGGAGGTCCAGGCCTCGTAGCCGGTGCGTTCGAGGCGCTCGGCCAGCTCGGGCCCGCCCGATTCGACGATGCGGCCGCCCACGAGGATGTGCACCTGGTCGGGCGCCAGGTGCTTCAACAGGCGTTGGTAGTGGGTGATCACGAGGCAGCCGAGGCCGGGCCGGTCGCGCCGGACCTCCTGCACGCCCTTGGCCACCACCGACAAGGCGTCGACGTCGAGACCCGAGTCGGTCTCGTCGAGCACGGCGAAGTCGGGTTCGAGCATGGCCATCTGCAGCACCTCGTTACGCTTCTTCTCGCCGCCGGAGAAGCCCTCGTTGAGGTAGCGCTCGAGGAACACCGGGTCCATCTCCAGGCGCTCCATCCACTCCATCACCGTGAGGCGGATCTCGAGCACCGAGAGGTCGATGCCCTTGCGGGCCGAGAGCGACTGACGCAGGAAGTTGAGCACCGACACGCCCTGGATGGCCTGCGGGTACTGGAAGGCGAGGAACATGCCGGCCTTGCCCCGCACGTCGGGCCCCCAGTCGGTCACGTCGTCCCCCTTGAACCGCAGGCGGCCGCGGGTGACCGTGTACTCCGGGCTGCCGAGCAGCGCCGACGCCAGCGTCGACTTGCCCGAGCCGTTCGGACCCATCAACGCATGGAGCTCGCCGGCGCCCACCGTGAGGTTCACGCCGCGCAGAATGTCGGCCCCGCCGACGGTGGGGGCGACGTGGAGGTCCTCGATTTCGAACAGGGGGGCCGTCTCGGGCAGCTGGGCCATGGGCTCCAGTCTATTTGCACTACCGCCATAGTGTAAACGTCTCGAGCCGCCGGCTCAGCCGGCTTATCCCGGGGGCTGCGCCCCCGGACCCCATCCCACGGCCGGCTCGCTGGCGCTCGCACGGCCGTGCGGCCTCGCTGCGCTCAGCCGGCGTCGCGGAGGTCTTCTTTCCAGGTGCGGAACCGCGTGTGGCGGACCCCGCTCGGCCCCTCGCCCTCCCCCGCGCCGTCGGGGTGGAGGCGGAAGCGGTGCTGGCGGGAGAGGTCCTCGGCGTCGATGGCCAGGTAGCAGGCGTCGGCCTTCGCCGCCGGGCCGGCCCGCCACAGCAGCCAACGGCCGATGCGGCGCTTGTAGGTGGTGGCGGGCGGCGGCTCGCCCAGCCCGGAGGCCAACGCCAGCAGCTCCGCCGGCGCCTCCACCCACGCCTCGGCGGGGATGTTGCGATCCCGGATCGGCGTGGGCGGCAGCGCCGCGGTGTGCACGGGCGTGGGGTCGAGCGGGCGCTCGTCGGCGGGCAGCGCGGGGCCCGGCCCCGAACCATCGGTCACGCTCACCAGCCCCGGTCGACCCACTCCTGCAAGTGCGGCATCTCCCGGCCGAGCGTGGTGTCCTTGCCGTGGCCGGGCAGCACGAGCGTGGTCGGGTCGAGCTTGGAGAAGATCCGGTTGTCGATCGAGCGGATGATCGTGTCGAAGTCGCCCAGCTTGTGGGCGGTGGCGCCGGGCCCGCCGGGGAAGAGCGTGTCGCCGGTGAACACCACCGGCGAGCCCTCCACCAGGAAGCACATCGAGCCCGGCGTGTGGCCGGGCGTGGCGATCGTGTGGAGGCGGATGCGGCCCACCTCGATCACCGACTCGTCCTCGAGGAGGTAGTCGTAGGAGGGCAGCATCCCGGCGTCGGCGGCGGTGACGCCCACCTGGTAGCCGGCGTCGCGCACGGCGGGCACGGCCTGGATGTGGTCCCAGTGGCCGTGGGTCTCGAGCACCGTGCGCACCCCGAGGGCCTGGCACAGCTCGAGCAGGCGGTCGTGCTCGTTGGCCGCGTCGAGCAGCACCGCGTCGCCGGTCTGCTTGCACCGCAGCACGAAGACGTTGTTCTCGTACGGGCCCACCACCACCTTGTGGACCTCGGCCTGGGCGTCCTCGAAATGCAGCGTGGTGACCGGTCGGATCGGCATGGCGTTCGCCTTTCGGGGAGCGGCGCACCCAAGTGGTCCGCCGGATCAGGATCTACTAGACAGTGCCTCGGCGCCCGGCCGGCACGAGAGGCCGAGCAGTGGGCGCCTCGCCATTCTGTACCTACTTGCCGCGGTGCGCCTGAAGGGGGCTCGAAGGTGAATTTCGCGTTCACAGAGGAGCAGGAAGAGCTCCGTCGCGTCGTCCGCCAGTTCCTCGACGACAAATCCCCCGAGGCCGAGGTCCGCCGGCTGATGGACACCACCGAGGGCTACGACCCCGCCGTGTGGTCGCAGATGGGCGAGCAGATGGGCCTCCAGGGCCTGATCGTGCCCGAGCAGTACGGCGGCTCGGGCTACAGCTACGTGGAGCTCACCGTGGTGCTCGAGGAGATGGGCCGAGCGCTGCTGTGCGCGCCGTACTTCTCGACCGTGGCGCTCGCCACCAACGCGCTGCTGCTCTGCGCCAGCGAGGACGCGAAGAAGAACCACCTGCCCGGCATCGCCGCCGGCACGACGAAGGCCACCGTGGCCTTCACCGAGCCGAACGGCAAGTGGGACGAGTCCGGCGTCACGCTCGCCGCCGGCGCCGACGGCACGCTCACCGGCGAGAAGATGTTCGTGCTCGACGGGCACACCGCCGACCTCGTGCTGGTGCTGGCCCGCAAGGCCGACGGCGGCCTCGGCCTGTTCGCGGTGGAGGGCGGCGCCGCCGGGCTCACCCGCACGCCGCTGTCCACGATGGACCAGACCCGCAAGCAGGCCCGGCTCGAGTTCGCCGGCGTGCAGGCGGCCGAGGTGTCCAAGGCCGGGCTGGCGTGGAGCGACTTCTCCTCGGTGCTCGACCTCGCCGCGGTGGCGCTCGCCGCCGAGCAGGTCGGCGGCGCGCAACGCTGCCTCGACATGTCGGTGGAGTACGCGAAGGTCCGCGTGCAGTTCGGCCGGCCGATCGGCTCGTTCCAGGCCATCAAGCACAAGTGCGCCGACATGCTGCTCGAGGTCGAATCGGCCAAGTCCGCCGCCTACTACGCCGGCTGGTGCGCGGCCGAGATGAACGACGAGCTGCCCTCGGTGGCGTCGCTGGCCAAGGCGTACTGCTCGGAGGCGTACTTCCACGCCTCGGCCGAGAACATCCAGATTCACGGCGGCATCGGCTTCACCTGGGAGCACCCGGCCCACCTGTACTTCAAGCGGGCCAAGTCCTCCGAGCTGCTCTTCGGCGACCCCACCTACCACCGCGAGCTGCTCGCCCAGCGCATCGGCATCTGAGCGACGGGCCGGCGCTGCCGGCCCGGTACGCTGGCGCCCCATGGTGCTCGCGGTCGCCGCTGTCGTCGGACTGTTGGCCGTCTGCGTGGTCGCTCTCGTCGCCCTCGGCCAGGTCGCGGCGCGCCTCGAGGCCGAGCCCGCCCGCCAGGTCTTCGAAGGTGAGGAGGCCCTGGAGTTCGTGGCGGAGGCGCTGCCGGCCGAGCTGACCGCCGAGCTCAGCTACGACGACGCCCGCAGCATCATCCGCCTGCACCTCGACTGGCTGCACGCCCGTGGCGTGGCCCGCAGCGGGGGCGATCTCGCCGCGCCCGCCGGCCCGTTGGTGCTCGACGAGGAGGACGGCGTCCGCTACATCCTGCGCCGGCTCGGCTGGGCCCGCTCCGAGCTGAACGAGGCGCAGGTCCGGGCGGTGATGGCCGCGCAGCTGGCGTACTTCGAGGCCATCGGCGCCGCCGCCGAGGTGGTCGAGCCCGACCTCGACGCCGTGCTCGACGAAGCGCCGAACGGGGAAGGGGCCGGCCCCCGCGAACTCGGTCCAGGCTGAGCGGAGCGAGGCCGCACGCACGTGTGAGCGCAGCGAGCCGGGCGTGGATGGGGTCTGGGGGCGCAGCCCCCGGCATGAGCGAGGCTGAGCGGAGCGAGGCCTCACGCACGTGTGAGCGCAGCGAGCCGGGCGTGGATGGGGTCTGGGGGCGCAGCCCCCAGCATGAGCGAAGCTGAACAGGGTGCAGGCCGCACGCACGGGCTCTGCAAGTCCTTGAAAAGAGGCTGTGCGAACGGCCGTGGATGGGTTAGCGTAGGCGGTACCGAGGAAAGGAGGTGGTCCAGCTGAACGGTAAACGATCTGGGACCTCGGAGGTATCTGGCCGCTAGTCGGCCCGTACTGGACCGGGTTGGCGAATTCCAGCCAGCTACCCGCGATGCTGCGGCCGGGCGTTTGGTCCCACCCGGCGACGATGGATGCCTTCCGAACCCGGGGGGCTCAGGCGTGATCGTCGCATCGTGTCTTTCCAGTGAACGTGTAAGAGGGGAAGGCGTCAGCGCCTTCCCCTCTTCGCGTGCGAGTACGCTGGTGCGCCCATGGAGCGTCCCACGCGGTTCGAGCACCACCGCTTCGTCGGCGACAAGCGGAGCCAGGTCGTGTATGACCTCGACGAGCTGACGGCCGAGCAGGCCGGGGTGATCAACGAGCTGCTCGCCGCGGAGACCTTCATCTGCTTCGGGCCTGACACCCTGGCCGAGGCTCGCAACCGGGGCTACCGGCTCTGGCGGGGCCAGCGCCGGGGGTGAGCGTCGCCGCCCGATTTCCTTCGGGCGAGCTCGAGCTCGCCGGCCACCTGGCGCTGCCGCCGGGCACTGGCCTCCGGCGCTCGTCGGTCGTGCTCTGCCACGGGTTCCCCACCGCGGGCGCGGCGGCCGCCTACGGCGCCTTCCCCGACCTGGCCGACCGGGTGGCCTCGACGCTCGGGTGGGTGGCGTTCTCGTTCTGCTACCGGGGGGTGGGCGAATCGGAGGGCGACTTCTCACTCGGGGGCTGGCTAGCCGACATCGCCGCCGCGGTGGCCCACGTGCGAGCGAGGCCCGACGTCGCCGAGGTGTGGCTGGCCGGGTTCGGCACCGGCGGCGGCCTCTGCCTCTGCGCGGCGGCCGCCGACCCCGCGGTGAGCGGGGCTGCGGTGCTCGGCGCCCACGCCGACTTCGACGACTGGGCCGGCCACCCTCGCCGCCTCCTCGACCACGCCCGGCGCATGGGCATCATCCGCGACCCGTGGTACCCGCGCTCCTTCGACGCCTGGGCCCGGGAGCTGGCCGAGATCCACCCGGTGCGCTGCGCGGATCGGCTGCGCAGCCGACCGCTGCTCGTGGTGCACGGCAGCGAGGACGACGCCGTTCCGGTCTTCGACGCCCGCGTGCTCGGCGACGCCCACGCCCACGCCGACCTGCGGGTCATCCACGGCGCCGACCACCGCCTGCGAGACGACCCGAGGGCCATCGCCGTGCTGGTCGGCTGGCTCGACCGCAACGGCGCCGCCGCCGGGTGAACAGCGCTCAGCCTTGTTCTTGGGGGCTGCGCCCCCCAGATATCTGCGTCCGGCTCGCTGCGCTCGCGCGGCCGCCTTCGCTTCGCTCAGTCCTGTTCTGGGGGCTGCGCCCCCAGACCCCATCTGCGTCCGGCTCGCTGCGCTCGCGCGGCCGCCTTCGCTTCGCTCAGTCCTGCTTGCCCTTCCCCGCCGCTTTCATCATCCGCTTCCAGTCGCGCACCTTGGCCAGCGACTCCGCGGAGTCGACGTCGGCCGCTGAGCGGGGCGTGTCGTCGGAGAAGGGCTTGGCCGCCTCCTCCCAGCCTTCGGGGCGCACCCCGAACCGCTTCGCCAAGAGGGCGGTGAAGATCTTGGCCTTCTCGTCGCCGAAGCCGGGCAGCTCCTTCACCCGTCGCAGCAGGTCGCGGCCCGTCGCCGCCTCGGTCCAGATGCGGGTCGGATCGCCGTCGTACCGCTCGGCCAGCAGCACGCACAGGGCGTGGGCCCGTTTCGCCATCGATCCCGGGTAGCGGTGCAGCGCCGGTTTCGCCACGAACGCGGCGGTCAGCGCCTCCGGGCCGAGCTCGGCGATCCGGGCTGCGGTGAAGCTCTCGCCGAGGCGAGCCTTCAACGCGTACGGCGCCGAGAACGCCCACTCCATCGGCACCTGCTGGTCGAGCAGCATCCCGAGCAGCAGCGCCAGCGGATCCTCCACCAGCAGCCGGTCGGCCGCCGGATCGCCGGTGATCGGGAACGAGACCACGGCCCCGGTCAGCTGCGGCCGACGGTCGGCCAGCGCTTGCCGCCGTACTGGAACTGCATCGGGGCGAGGCTGCGCATGTCGAGATCGATCACGTTGGGGCCGGCCTGTCCGAAGGCCCACTCGAGCGCCTTGTCGAACTCGTCGACGCCGCTCGCCTTCCGGCCCGGCACGCCCATCGACTCGGCCATCGCCGCGAAGTCGGGGGTGGCCAGGTCGACGCCGTTCTGGCGGCCGAAGCTCGACTCCTCGATGATGCGCAGCACCCCGTAGCCGCCGTCGTTGAACACGATCGTGGTGAGCGGCACGTGGTGCTGGGCCGCGGTCGAGAGCTCGGTGGCCGACATCATGAGCCCACCGTCGCCGTGGATCACGATCGTGCGCTTGCCCACACCCACCGCGGCGCCGAGCGCGAGCGGCAGGCCCGGGCCGATCGCCGCGGCGACCGGGCGCATCGTGGTGCGCGGCGCCAGCACCGGCAGCAGCTTGTTGCCCCACAGCGCGGCGGAGAGCGTGGTGTCCTTGGCGATCACCGCGTCTCGGGGCAGCTTGGACCGCAGCGTGTCCATGATCTGCCAGTGGTCGGGGCCGATCTGCTCCTCCCACACCTTGTCGTCGTCGGCCTTCGCCGCCTGGGCGCGGGCCAGGAACTCGGCGTCGCAGCGGGCCGGGGGGCCCTCCGAGCGGGTGTCGAGGTGGTCCGAGAGCAGCTGCAGCGCCCGCTTCGCATCGCCCTGCACGGCCACCTCGGCCCGGTAGTTGCGGTTGAGCACGCTGTTGTCGGCGTCGATGTGCACGATGCGCGAGGGCAGCCGCACGTTCCAGTTCACCGTGTCCTGCCAGAAGAACCGGGTGCCGACGGCGAGCAGCACGTCGGCCTCGCCGAGGACGCCCGCCAGGGCGCGGCGGTCGGTGCGGGGCCCGAGGCTCAGCGGATGGTCCTCGGGCATGGCGCCCCGCCCCTCGATGCTGGTCACCACCGGAGCGCCGAGCCGTTCCGCCAGGCGCACCAGCTCGTCGCTGCCGCCGGAGGCCACCACGCCGCTGCCGGCCCAGATCACCGGGCGGGCGGCCCCGCCGAGCACCTCGGCGCCGCGCCGCAGCGCCTTCTCATCGACCACCGGGCGAGGGGTGAAGCCGGCCGGGATCGTGTGGTCGACCGTGGCGTACTGCAGATCGATCGGGATCTCGACCGCGCCCGGCGCCGGCCGACCGGTGAGGATGTCGCGCACCACGGCGTGCACGGTCGAGGGGATCTCCTCGGCCACCCGCACGGTGTCGGCCCGCCGGGTGACCGTGCGCAGCATGGCCAGCTGGTTCTCCGCCTCGTGGAGGTAGCCCTTTCCCTTGCCGTAGTAGATCGTCTCGACCTGGCCGGTGAGCAGCAGCACGGGCGAGCTCGCCGCGTTCGCCTCGTACAGGCCGGCCACGGCGTTGGCGCAGCCTGGCCCGGTGCTGGCGATGGCCACGCCGAGCCGGCCCGTGGCCCGGGCGTAGCCGTCGGCCATGTGCACCGCGTTCTGCTCGTGGCGGGCGCAGATCGGCTCGATGCCCCCGAGGCGGGTGATCGCGTCGTAGATCGGCAGGTTGTGCACGCTCACGATGCCGAACACGTGGCTCACACCTAGCTCAAGCAGGGTTCGGGCGATCGCTTCGCCGCCGGTCATGTCGGCCATGGCGGCGAGCCTAGGCTCTGGCGTCGATGGCTCGCTGCGGCTGCGCACCCGCTCCCCGCCGGCCGGCGTCGGCGTGAACCCGCCGGTGGTGTACACCGATGGGGCCTGCCGGGGGAACCCCGGCCCCGGCGGCTGGGCCTGGGTGCAGCCCGATGGGCCCTTCGCCAGCGGCGCCGAGGCGGCCTCGACCAACCAGCGCATGGAGATCGCCGCCGCGCTCGAGGCGGTGCGGGCCCTCCAGGGCCCCCTCGAGGTGCGCAGCGACTCCACCTACGTGGTCAACTGCTTCCGCGACCGGTGGTGGGCCGGTTGGCTGGCCAAGGGCTGGGTGAACTCGCAGCGCAAGCCGGTGGCCAACCAGGACCTGTGGGCGCCGCTGATCGAGCTGTACCAGGCCCTCGGCGGGGCCGACGCCATCCGCTTCGTGTGGGTCAAGGGTCACGCCGGCGACCCCTGGAACGAGGTGGCCGACCGGCTGGCGGTGGAGGCGGCCGACACCCAGCGGGGCCGCTCCGGCGGCTCGCCGCCTTCGCCGGACGCCATCGGCCCGCCCGACGAGACCGGCCCCCGCCCGGCGCGCCGGCTGGGGGCCGCGTCCTACGCCGAGGGCGTGGCGGGCCGGCCGCTTGTGGTGTTCGGCCAGGGGCGAGCGGAGCTGGCCGACCGGGAGGCCGCGGTGCGCGAGCGGTTGAGGCGGATCATCGAGGCCAAGTCGGCGCTGGACCCGGAGCTGGTGGTGGTGTCGGGCCTGCGCCTCGGGGCCGAGCAGCTCGGCGCCGAGGCCGCGCTCGCCGCCGGCGTGCCGTTCGTGGCCGTGCTCCCCTTTCCCGACCCCGAGGCCCGCTGGCCGGCGCCGGACCGCCGCCGCTTTGCCGACCTCGCCGCCGCCGCCGCCGACCGGCTGGTGCTCGAGCGGCGCTCGCCGGACACGCCGGCCAAGGTGGCGGGCGCCCTGCGCCGGCGGGATGCGTGGCTGACCCGCCACGCAGCCGAGGCGATCCTGGTGTGGGACGGGCGCGACGCCCGGCTGGCGAAGCTCCACCGCACGCTCGAGCACGACCTCGGCGAGGATGTGTGGGTGCTCGACCCCAACGAGGTGCAGGCATGAGGGACGTCGGCGAGGCCGCCGCCGAGGTGGGCGTGGCGCTCGGCGAGAGCGAGCGCGTCGCCCTCTCTGGTCTGCTCGACCGGGTCGCCGCTGCGCTCGGGCCCGGTGCGGCGGGCCCCGGCGGCTCGACCGCCGGGCCGGCGGCGGGGGGCGAGCTCACGGGCGCCGCGTCCGGCCC
>JBJXGF010000244.1:0-14231 GCA_046153015.1 Acidimicrobiales bacterium
CCCTTGCTCGCCAGCTTGGCCTGCTGGGCGGCCTCGGTGCGGGCGCCGAGCAGGCGGGCGGCGTCCTCGGGCGCCAACCGCGCCGCGCCGGGCGCCTCCACCTCGGCCTCGACGGCGCCGAGCGCAACCTCGGCGCCCTCCAGCTCGGCGGCCGCGGCGGCCAGCTCGGCGTCGGCTGCGGCCAGCTCCGCGGCGAGGCCGGGCAGGTCTTCGGGCGGGGCGACCCCGGCCAGGAGCGCGGCGTCCCGCTCGGCGGCGGCGGCCGCGGCGGCCGCGGCGTCGAGCTCGGTCGCCAGGGCGTCGAGCTCGGGCTTGGCCTTGTCGACCTGCTCAAGGAGCGAGTCGAGCGACTGCACCCGCGCTGCGAGCGCGGCCCGCACCTCCTCGGTCACGGGGGCCAGCTCGGCGAGGCGGCGCCCGACCGCCTCCCGGCCCCCGGCGGCGGCCGCGGCGCGGGCCCGGGCGAGCTGGCCCATCCGTTCGTACAGACCGAGCTCCAGCAGGCGGATCAGCAGCGCTTGGCGGTCGCGGGGCTTGTGGTGCAGGAAGCGGGCGAACTCGCCCTGCGGGAGCACCACGCAGGTGGTGAAGTGCTCGTAGGAAAGCCCGAGGAGCGCCTCGACGCCGCGCGTCACCTCGTCGGCCTCGCCGGCCAGCACCTCGACGCCGCCATCGGCCAACCGCCGCTCCAGGCGCGCCTCGCGGGTCGAGGCGCGGCCGTCCTTGCCCGCCCGGACCACCCGCACCGCCGTGTACCGCTCGGCGCCCACCGCGAAATCCAGCCGCACGCGGGCCTGGACCAGGCCCTGACTGATGGCGGGTGCCACCAGCCGACGGTCGTCGTAGCGGGGGATCGAGCCGTAGAGGGCGAACACGATCGCGTCGATCAGGCTCGACTTGCCCGATCCGGTCGGCCCGACGAACGCGAACAAGTCACAGTCGCCGAACTCGACCGTGACCGGCGACCGGAAGGCGGTGAAGCCCTCCAACTCGAGGCGCTCAGGCCGCATCGTGCCCCGCCCGCACCCCGCCGGCTGCATCGTCCGGCGCCGCCAAGGCGGCTGCATCGTCCCGCGCCGCCAAGGCGGCTGTGTCGGCCAGCTCGGCGAACAGCGCTTCCACGCGGGGATCCTGGGCCTGGCGTTCGGCGAGGTACTCGGCGAAGAGCTCCGCCGGCGAGCGGCCGAGCCGCGACACCCCGGCCGCCGCCCCGGGCGCGGCCCCGGGCTGGCCGAGCCGCACCTCGACCGCCTGCGGGAACAGCTCGCGCAGCTCCTCCACCAGCCCCGCCCGGGCCTCGCCCTCGACCAGCAGGCGAAGGTGGCTGTCGTCGCCGACCACGCCGGCCAGCTCGGCCAGCTGCGCGGCGTCCCCGGCCAGGGTGCGCAGCCGCCGGCCGGCGCGCAGCAGGCGCGTCTCGACCACGGCCGGGGTTCCCGGCGTAGCGTCGATCACCAGCGCGGCCGGTTCGTTCGCCTCGTCGCCGAAGTCGAGCTGCAGCGGCGAGCCGCTGTACCAGGCCGGGCAGCCGGCCCCCGCCGGCTGGCAGCGATGCAGGTGCCCGAGGGCGGCGTAATGCGCGTCGGCGGGCAGCAGCGCCGCGGGCACGGCGTAGGCGAAGACCGTGTGCGCGGGCCGCTCACCGCCGCCCAGGGCGCCGCCCACCACCGTGAGATGCGCCGCCACCACGTTGACCGCGCTCGGGTCGAAGCCCTCCCGCAGCGCAGCGAACACCCGCCCGAGGCGATGCTGGTAGTCGCCGACCAGCTCGTCGGCGTCGGCGCTCATCAGCGCGTCGGCGTGGACGACGTAGCGCTGGGACAGGAACGGGGCCAGCGCCACCGTGAGCGGCTCGCCTGCCACCTGCAGCGAGAGCACGCCGCCCTCGTCGGGCCGGGCGACGAAGGGGGCCACGTGCACCCGGCCCAGGCCGAGCAGGGGCCGCACCGCGTCCAGGCGGCGGGGGTTGTCGTGGTTGCCGGCGATCACCACCACGTGACGGCGCTCGCCGGCCAACGCCAGCAGCGCCCGGTACACGAGGCGCTCGGCCTCCGCGGTCGGCGCCGCCGAGTCGAAGAGGTCGCCGCACACGAGCACCGCGTCGACGCCGTCGCGCTCGGCCAGCTCCACCAGCTCGGCCAGCACCGCCTCGTGCTCCTCGTGGCGGGAGCGGCCGCGGATCGTGCGGCCCACGTGCCAGTCGGCGGTGTGCAGGAGCCTCATGGGGGCGGCCTCAGCGGCTCGGCAGCCCGGCGAACGGGTCGCCGCCCGGGTCGCCGCCGGGTTCGCGGCGCCCGGCGCGGCGGGCCGGGACCGCCCCCGCCTCGCTCGGGCGGGTGGCCCACGCGGGGAACGGGAACTGCACGAGCAGCGCCGCCGGCAGCTCCGGCTGGGTGAGGAACATCGAGCCCGGCTTGAGGATCGTGGCCCGGGCCCGGGCGATCGGGTTGAGGAAGCCGTACTCCCCTCGGGCGGCCTCGGCCGGGTCGAGCCGGCCGACCACCCGGATGGCCGAGTTGGCGACGATGCGCCGCTCCACCTCGCTCGCCGTCTGCTGCGCGCCGATCAGCACGATGCCGAGCGATCGGCCCCGCTCGGCCACGTCGAGCAGCACCTCCTTGATCGGGCTGTCGCCCTCCCGGGGCGCGTACTTGTTGAGCTCGTCGAGCACCACGAACAGCAGCGGCTTCGCCAGCCCGCTGCGCTCCTTGTCCTCGAACGCCTTGCGCAGCACCACGCCCACCACGAACCGCTTGGCCCGGTCGGCCAGGTTGTGCAGGTCCACCACCGTCACCTGCTCGTCGAGGCGGACCCGATGCCGGTCGGGATGGGCGACGTCGGCCCGCACCAGTCGCTCCACGTGGCGGACCGAGGACGCGAGACGGCGGATGAACGCGTTGACCGTGCCGCCGCCCACCGCCCGGCCGGCCCACTGCTGGACGTCGCCGCCGTCGTCGCTCTGAAGGCGGCGTTCGATCAGGTCGACGAGCTGGCGGAAGCTGCGCACGGTCACGCCGTCCAACCACACGGCGCCGTCGCCGGCCGGCTTGGCCTCCTTCAACCGGGCGGTCACGTTGTGGGCCACGATCGTGTACTGCTGCCGGTCGTCCTCGGAGTCGGCGAAGAGGAACGGCAGGAGCTCCTCGGCGCAGAACTGCTCGATCGTCCAGAAGAACGAGGTGACCCCGGCGGCCCGGCTGGCGACGTCGGGAGCGGCGACCGGGTCGTCCCGCCGGGGCGGCGCGTACATCCCGACCGAGGCGAAGGCGCCCGGCTCGAGGCCGAGCGTGCGGTACCGCTCGGCCTGGTCGGGGCGCAGGGCCTGGTTCGGCTGGTCGAGGAACAGCAGGTCCTCGCCCTTCACGTTGAACACCAGCGCCTTGGTGTTGAGCGCGTCGCGTCCGAGCACGCCGGAGTTGAACAGCGAGTACAGAAGGAACGTGGCGTAGGTGGTCTTGGTGGCCACTCCCGAGATGCCGCTGATGTTCACGTGGGCGCCGCGGGCGCCGTCGAGGAACTCGAGGTTGAGGTAGAGCGGGTCGCCGTCCCGTGAGAGCCCGGCCGGCAGGCGGGCCGCCATCCCGTCGAAGCACAGGGCCTCGTCGCGCTCGTCGCCCACGGCGCGGCGCACGCCCTGGCCGGGCAGCGGGGGCACGAACACCTCGGGCTCGAACCGCGTGGCCTGCACCAGCGCCGCCTCGCTCACCTCGGCAGGCAGCACGCCGTCGGCGATCAGGAACACGTCGCTCTGGAAGCGGGCGCCCTCGTGGCGGGCCCGCACCTGGGACACCACGCCGTAGATCCTCACCGGGCCCCGCCCCGGCGGAGTGCGTTCGGTGGCCACCACGTCGTCGAGCTGGAGGAACTGGCCCGGCGCCACGCCGACCCAGAACTCGAGGGGCGTGGAGTCCTCGGTGCCGATGACCCGGCCCACGAGCTCCGGCCCCACCTCGGGCCCCACCTCGGCGGGGCCGCCGATCGGCGGCGCGGCGCCCGGGGCGTCTGGCATGGCTCCCGAGGCTAGCCGGGCGCCGGCGCCGGATCGGCGACCGCCGGAGCTCGCAGGTGAACGATCCACCACGCTGCGCGAACCCCTGGTTACGCTGGCTCGGTGCGGGCTCTCGTGGTGCAGGCGCATCCCTCGCCCACGAGCTTCTCGGCAGCGTTGGCCGCCGCGGCGCAGCGCGGTGTGCTGGCCGCCGGCTACGAGCTCGACGTGCTCGCCCTGTACGACGAGGGGTTCGCGCCGGCTATGACCACCGCAGAGCGGCGCGCCTACGAGTCGAGCGCGCCGCTGGTCGACCCGCAGGTGATCCGGCACGCCGAGCTGGTCAAGGCGGCGCGGGTGCTGGTGTTCGTGTACCCCACGTGGTGGTTCGGCCTGCCGGCCATGCTGAAGGGCTGGCTCGACAGGGTGCTCGCCCCCGGCGTGGCCTTCCGTTTCGACACCGAGACCAACAAGGTGCGCCGGGAGCTGACCAACGTGCGCCGCCTGGTCGGCGTCACCACCTACGGCGCGCCGCGCTGGTATGTGAGCGGGCTCGGCGACGGCGGGCGCCGTACGATCGCCCGCAGCGTGCGGCTGGTGACCCACCCCCGCTGCCGCACCACCTGGCTCGGCCTCCACCGCCTCGACGTGAGCAGCCTCGCCGAGCGCGCCGCGTTCCTGGAGCGGGTCGAGCGGCGGCTCACCCGGCTGTGAGCAGGGCGAGGCGCCGCCCCGGCGGCCGGGCCTGGTGAAGGCGCTCGTGGTGTACGCGCACCCGACGCCCGAGAGCTTCGCGGCGGCGGTGCGCGACCGCGCCGTGGCCACCCTGGCGGCCCGGGGCGCCGAGGTGGCGGTGCTCGACCTGTACGGGGAGGGCTTCGACCCGGCGCTCTCGACCGAGGAGTGGGCCGGGGAGCGGGACGGCCGCGCCGGCGGCGCCGCCGACGCCCAGCGGGCCGAGCACCTACGCCTCCTGCGCTGGGCCGACGCCTTGATCCTCGTGTACCCCACCTGGTGGGGCGGCCAGCCGGCGATGCTGCGGGGCTGGTTCGACCGGGTGTTCGTGGAGGGCGTGGCGTACACCCGCCGCCCGGGCTCGGCCCGGATCCGGCCCGGGCTGCGCAATATCCGGCGGTGCGCGGTGCTCACCACGCACGGCTCGGGCAAGGGCATGAACCTGCTGCAGGGCGAGCCGGGCCGGCTGCTGGTGCGCCGGGGCCTGCGGGTGTTGTTCCACCCGTTGTGCCGGGTCCGCTGGGTGGCGCTCTACGGCATGGATCGCAATGAGGAGCACGTGCGCCGCGCCCACCTCCAACGGGTGGAGCGGGTGCTGCGCCGCCTCTGAGGCGACCGGCGCCACGATGGAGCCGATGGAGCCGATGGAGCCACCTGAGCCGAGTGCGCCGAGGAACGCCGACCGGGAGCTGCTGGATCTGGCCGTGGAGCTCGCCCGCCAGGCCGGCGAGCTGACGCTGCGGTGGTTCCGACGCCCCGGCCTGCACGTGGACACCAAGGCCGACGGCACGCCGGTGACCGAGGCCGACCGGGCGGCGGAGCGGATGATCCGCACCACGCTGGGCGAACGCCGCCCGCGTGACGCGGTGCTGGGCGAGGAGGAGGGCGCCCAGGCCGGCGAGACCGGGGTGCGCTGGATCATCGACCCGATCGACGGCACCAAGGCCTTCACCCAGGGCGTCCCGCTCTACAGCACGCTCGTGGCCGCGATCGACGAGGCGGGCCCCGCCGTCGGGGTGATCCACCTCCCGGCGCTGGGCGAGATCGTGTACGCCGGCCGGGGCCTCGGCTGCTGGTGCAACGGCGAGCCGGCCAGGGTGCGCCCGGCGCCGGGCCGGGCGCAGGACGCCTACGTGATGACGAGCGGGCTCGAGACGTGGCGGCCCGACGTGCTGGCCGCGGTCATCGACGCCGGCGTGCGCCTGCGCACCTGGGGCGATGCCTACGGCTACGCGCTGGTGGCCACCGGCCGGGCCGACGGCATGGTCGACCCGGTGGCCGAGCTGTGGGACCTGGCGCCGATGAGCGTGATCATCCCCGAGGCCGGCGGCCGGTTCACCACGCTGGAGGGCGCCTGCGACGCGGCGGGCGGCAGCGGGGTGGGCACCAACGGCGGGTGGCACGACGAGCTGCTCGCCCTCCTGCGCGGCGCCTGAGGGCCGGCGCGGGCGCGCTCACGGCGTCCGGGCGGCCAGCAGCCGGGCTCGCACCTCGCCGATCACGGCCAGCGCCCCGCCGCCCAGCGCCCACGCGGCGAGGATCACCTCCCAGGCCCAGGCCGGCGGGAGCTCGAGGGCGAAGTAGCGGCGCAGGTACGGGGTGGCCACCACCACGCCGTACCCGGCGGCCATCGCCGCGATGATCGCCGCGTGGAAGACCCGGATCGGTCGGCTCACCAGCGCGATCACCACGAGGGCCAGGCCCAGCAGCACGAACACGGCGGAGGTCTGCGCCTGCTGGAGCGTGGTCGAATCGGCCCGGCGGATCGTCTCGTAGGACACGAAGGTGGCCACGCCGCACACCGCGCCGGCGGGCGCGGCGAAGCGCAGCACCCGGCCGACGAAGCCGGGCCGTGACCGCTCCCGGGACGGTTCGAGGGCCAGGAAGAAGCCGGGCACGCCGATGCTGAACGTGCCCACCAGCGTCAGGTGGCGGGGCAGGAACAGGAACGGGGCCTGGGTCAGCCCCGTGAGCACGGCCAGGAGCACCGCGTAGCTGGTCTTGGTGACGAAGAGGTTGGCGACCCGTTCGATGTTGCGGATCACGCGGCGGCCCTCGGCCAGCACCGAGGGGAGCGTGGCGAAGGAGTCGTCGAGCAGCACGAGCTGGGCGACGGCCCGGGTGGCGGGCGCCCCCGAACCCATCGCGATGCCCATGTCGGCGTCTTTCAGGGCGAGCACGTCGTTCACCCCGTCACCGGTCATCGCCACCACGTGGCCCCGCTGCTGGAGCGCCGCCACCATCGCCCGCTTCTGGTGCGGGGTCACCCTCCCGAACACGGTCGCCTCGTCGAGACGCGCCGCCAGCTCGGCCGGGTCCTCGGGCAGCGTGCGGGCGTCGACGCCCACCTCGGCGCCGGCGATGCCCGCCCGCCGCGCCACCGCGGCCACGGTGGTGGGGTGATCGCCCGAGATCACCTTCAGCGTCAGACCCTGCTCGGCGAAGAAGCGCATGATCTCGGGCGCGTCGGCCCGGACCTCGTCCTCGAGCAGCACCAGGCCGACCGGCGCGAGTCCCTCCAGTAAGGCGGCCGCGCCGGGCGCGAGGCCCTCGAGCAAGGCGGCCTCGTCGGGCAGATCGGCGTGGGGAGCGTGGGCGGCCAGCACCACCCGGCGGCCCTCGGCCGCGTGCTCGGCCACCCGCTCCAGCACCGCAGGGGCGCCGGCGGCGAGGATCTCGGGTGCGCCGAGGAGCCACACGCCGTGGCCCTCGAACGCCGCGGCCGACCATTTCCGGGCCGAGGAGAAGGGCACGGTTCGACCCGCCCGCCACACCGGGCCGTGCGCCTCGAGCCCGGCGGCCACCGCGGCCAGCGTGGCGTTGGGGTTGGGGTCGGACGCGGCGAGCGAGCGCAGCGCCTGGCGCAGCTCCGCCTCGTCGCCCCCGGGCAGCGCCTCGACGCCGCTGAACCGGATGGCGCCGGTGGTGATCGTGCCGGTCTTGTCGAGGCAGAGCACGTCGACCCGGGCCAGGAGCTCCACGGATGCGAGCTCCTTGGCCAACGCCCGCCGCCGGGCGAGGCTGAGCGCGCCGACGATCAGCGACACGCTGGTGAGCAGCACCAGCCCGTCGGGCACCATCGCCACCGAGGCCGCGACCACGCCGACGATGGAGTCGCGCCAGCCCTCATCGGCGTGGCGGAGGCTGAGCAGCAGCAACGCCGCCGCCGGCGGGATCACCCACACCAGCCAGCGCAGGATGCGGTTGATGCCCTGCTGCAGCTCGGAGCGGGCGAGCTGGAACCGGCGGGCCTCCTCGGCCAGGGTCGCGGCGTAGGACTCGCCGCCGACCTTCACAGCCACGTAGGCGCCGCTGCCCGCAGCCACGAAGCTGCCCGAGAGCACCTCGTCGCCCGCGTCTTTCTCCACGGGTTCGGACTCGCCGGTGAGGAGCGACTCGTTGAGCTCGAGGCCGGTCGACTCGCTCACCCGGCCGTCGACCACCACCTGGTCCCCCGGCGAGAGGGCGAGCAGGTCGTCGGCCACCACCTCGTGCACCTGCACCTGGTGCTCCATGCCGTCGCGGATCACCCGGGCCTTGGGCGCCGACAGCAGCGCCAGCCGGTCGAGCGTGCGCTTGGCCCGCAGCTCCTGCACCACGCCGATCACGCTGTTGCTCACCACCACGCCGGCGAAAAGGCCGTCGGGGCCGGGCCGCACGAGCATGATCACCGCGAACAGCGAGCCGATGATCACGTTGACCGGCGTCACCACGTTGGCCCGCACGATCTGGCCCACCGTGCGCGACGGCGGCGGGGGCGCGAGGTTGGCGCGCCCGGCGCGGCGGCGCTCCTCGACCTCGGCGGCGCTCAGCCCGCGAGCGGCGGCGCTGGTCTGCACCGATCCCGACATCCCGGTCACGCTACTGCGACGCCGATTCGGGGCACCGGGCAGGGCGCTAGGGTCCAGCCCCGATGACCCGCGACGAGCTGCTCTCCTCCCTGCGCGCCGACGGCCTGACCATGGCCGCCCTGCCCGACTCCGCGTTGGCGGTGACCGTCCCGTCCTGCCCCGACTGGGACGTGGCGGCCCTGCTGGCCCACACCGGCTGGGTGTACCGCTGGGTGAGCTACGTGCTGGGTCTCGGGCCCGACGAGCGGCCCGCCCGCGACGGTGCGCCCACCTGGAACGGCGAGGGCGACGTGCGGGCGTGGTTCGGCGAGGGGCTCGACGCGGTGCTGGCCGAGCTCGCCGCGGCCGATCCCGAGCGGCCGGTGGCCACGCTGGTCGGCCGCCAGCCCACGGCGTGGTGGGTCCGCCGCCTGGCCCACGAGACCGCCATCCACCGGTGGGACGCGCAGCGGGCGCTCGGCGAGCCCGAGCCGCACGCCGACGCCCTCGCCGCCGACGGGGTGGACGAGCTGCTCGAGGTGATGGTTCCCCGCCGCTTCGACTACGCCGGCTTCGCCGGCCACGGCGAGACCCTGCATCTGCACGCCACCGACGGGGAGGGGGAGTGGCTGATCACGGTGGGGCCGGACTCGCTGAGCTGGGAGCGGGGCCACGCCAAGGGCGACGTGGCGGCGCGCGGCCCGCTGTCCGATCTGTTCCTCTTCGTGTGGAACCGGGTCGGCCCGGACCGCTTCGAGGTCTTCGGGAACGCCGAGCTGCTCACCCGGTGGCAGGCCGCGGCGCGGTTCTGACCCGCCGCCTTCCTCACTACCGGCCGGGGAGCGCCGGTCAGGCCACCGCCAGCGCGAACCGGCGGTCGAGACGGGCGAGGTCGACCTCGTCGAGCCGGCTGCGCCACTGGCTGGCGTCGCCGATCGCCGTGGCGTAGACCGCCTTGCGGCGCGCCACCCGTCCGCTCACCGCGCCGGCGTCGGGCTGGCCGCTCGCCGCGTACTGGGCCTCGATGCCCTCGCGCAGCATCAGCAGCGCCTCGGAGCGCAGCTGCGACACCCGCGACTCGGTGACGGCCAGCAGCCGGGCCAGCTCCTGGCTGGTGCGCCCTTCGAGGAAGTAGCCCACGATCACCAGCCGGTGCCGGTCGGGCAGGAGCTCCACCGCGTCGCGTAGGTAGGCGTGCAGCTCCCGCGATTCGAGCTCGCGGAGCGGCTCGATCGCGTTGCGGTCCTCCAGCACGTCGACCAAAGTCAGGTCCTCGTCGAGCTCGTCGGTCACCTCGTGCTCGAGGGCGAGCACGACCGAGCGGAACATGCGGTCCTGCAGCCGCAGCAGCTCGTCCGGCGCCATGCCCAGGGCGTCGGCCATCTCCGCCGGGGTGGGCACGCGGCCCAGCTCGGTTGCGAGCTGCTGCTCCACCTGCTCGAGCCTGCGCGCCAGGTTCCGCACCGATCGGGGCGCCCAGTCGGCCGCCCGCACCGCGTCGAGGATGGCGCCCCGGATCCGTTGCGCCGCGAACCGGTCGAAGGGCACGCCGCGGGCTTCGTCGTAGCGTTGGGCCGCCTCCACGAGGCCCAACGCGCCGGCCCGCGCCAGCTCCTCTCGATCCACGTGCCGTGGGAAATGGACCGCCACCTGGAACACGATGTGCTTCACCAGGGGCAAGTGCTGCTCGATGCGTCGAGAGAGCTCCGGCGCGTCGTCGCACACAGCCGCCATACCGCCTACCTTCATCGCCCGCCAGGTCACTCTCCAGGTGACGCGAACCGCGGACAGCGCGACGGCCCCACCGGGCGCGCTCCCCCAACCTGGAGCGCTCCGCACCTGCTCGAGCTCCGCCCGGCCTCAGCCGGGGCGGTTCGACCAGGTGAACCTCCGCCGCACCGCTCGATTCACGCCATACGTACGATATCGCCGGGTCGAACCGACCCCGACGTACCCCAGAGGAAGAATCCGCGTCCGCGATACTTTCGTCGAACGGGCTCGAACGTAGCCGCGCCTTCTCGGCCACGTCGAGCCGCCCGCCCCGGTCAGCGCAGTGGGGCCCCTCAGCGCACGGTCACGTCCTCGTACGGGGCGAGCAGCGGGAACTGCGGCATCGCGCCGTACACGTCCTTCGGCTCGTTCGCGATGCGGGGGCCGAACACGCCGAGGTTGGTCTGGGTGTACACGAACGGGAACACGTACTGGTCGAGCAGGATGCGCTGCACCTCGGTGAGCAGCCGGCTCCGCTCGGCCGCGTCGACCGAGGTCTCGTAGACGGCGAACTTGGCGTCGAGCTCGGGGATGCAGGTGCGAGAGCTCGACCCCTTGCAGGTGGCGAAGGCCCGAACGCGGCTGGCCGCGTCGCCCGGAGCGGAGCTGATGTTGATGATCAGCCCGGGCAGGCCGTCGACGCCCTTCTGGGTCGCCTCGAGGAACGCGCCGCGCTCCATGATGTTGAGCTTGGTCTTGATGCCGATCGCGGCGAGCTGGGTGATCACCCGCTCGGCCAGGCTGTTGAACGGCGGCAGCGGGGTGAGCTGGCTCACCTCGAAGCCGTTCGGGAACCCGGCCTCGGCCATGAGCCGCTTGGCTTCCACGAGGTCGCTGCGCCAGGCGTCGGGGGCGTCCTTCGGTTGGATGGCGCCGCCCCACGCCTGGGGGATCCACGTGCCCTCGAGCGAGGCCATGCCGCCGGCCTCGGCGTCGGAGATGGCCTTGCGGTCGAGCGCCAGCGACACCGCCTTGCGCACCCTCACGTCGTGGAAGGGGCTGTCGGGCCGCTCCCAGCCGGGCATCTCCAGCCAGAAGTTGCCCGACACCGACGGCTGCACCCGCATGCCGGGCGTGTTGCGGGCCACCTCGAGCAGGGTGGCGGGCAGGTTGGTCATGACGTCGATCTCGCCGGCCTGCGTGGCGGCGAAGCGCGTGGCGTTGTCGGTGATGAACTTCATCACCATCGTCTTCACGCCGGCGCTGCGCCGCCAGTACCCGTCGAACGCCTCGAGCTCGAGCTCGTTGCCGCCGTTGTTGCGCACGAAGCGGAACGGGCCGGCGCCGACCGGGTTCTGCTTGTACCGGTCGGGGCCGACCTCGGTGTAGTACTTCTTCGGCACCACCCACCCGGCGCCGCTGGCCGGGGTGCCGTAGAGCAGCAGGAAATCGACGAAGGGCTGCTTGAACACGAAGCGCACGGTGCGGGCGTCGGGCGTTTCGACCCGCTCGGTGCGCGCCTTGAACAGGTCCGACGCCGTGCCCTTGTAGTTCTCGTAGGTGAACTTCACGTCCTCGGAGGTGAGCGGATCGCCGTTGTGGAAGGTGAGGCCCTCACGCAGCGTGAAGGTGGCCGAGAGGTAGTCGTCGGCGACCTTGTAGGAGGACGCCAGCCCCGGTGAGAGCGGCCGGCCCGGCATGTGGCGCACCACGCCCTCGTGGATGGCGAAGGCCACGAGGTACGGCGTGGCCTGCGCGGGGTACTCCTGGGGGTCCATCCACGCCGGTGAGAACGCGGTGTTGAAGCCGTAGGTGTACTTGCCCTGCGGCGCGGCCCTCGCCGGCAGCGTGGTGGCCGGCAGCTTGTCGGAATCGAGGGTGACCGAGCCGATGGCGGCCTGGGCGGCCGCGGTGGTGACCACCGCCTCCTCCCCGTCGCTGCCGCCTCCCCCGCAGCCGACCAACGCCGCGGCGGCGAGAAGCACGGCGCTCGCGGCCCGTGCCCACGCGCGGCCGTGTGTGCGGATCGTTCTCATGCGCTCCCCCTGCTGACCCAACTCGCCAAGGACCGGCCCCCCGGACCCCGGCGCACCTTACTTGCTGCGCCGCGGGCCGCCCCGACATCGGCTCACGCAGCCCCCACGAAGGCGGCCGCCCGCACGCCCCGCGCTTCGAGCTCGAGGAGCAGGGGCACGGGTTCGGCCAGCGCGGCGAGGCCGTAGGCGCCGAAGCGGTCGAGGCGGCCGTTGGCCAGCCACGTCGCGCTGAGCGCCGCCACCGCGCCGGCCGCCACGCCCGGGCTGTCCATGGCCCCGTAGACCACGACGTCGCGCGTCTCGCCGTACCGGCCCCAGACCTCGACCCGGACCGCGCCCGGGCCGCCCTCGGCGTGGGGGCGGCGCAGCATCGGCAGGCGCGAGGTGAGCCGGTCGCGCCGTGTGGCCGACATGCGGGCGGTGATGCGAGCGGCCGAAGCGAAGGACCGTTGGAGCAGCGCCGCCTCGGGCAGCGCGGCCCGGTAGCAGTCCCGGGCGCCGAGCGGGTCGGGGAACCAGACGAGCTGTCGGCCCGAGCCGCCGGGCCGGCGGCCCCAGGCGCCGTCGCGCCAGTCGAGCGAGTCGCCGCCGAGCGCGGCGTGGTGCTGGCGGGCGCAGGCCGGTCCGCCCGTGCCGGTGCGGGCCACGTGGATCTCGTCGACCGAGTCGAAGCGGTTGGCCGCGTGGCGGGCCAGCAGACAGCCCAGGCCGGGCGAGAGGCCGGCGCCGACCACGAGCCCGCGCCGGCGCTCGAGGGCGAGGTCGTCCAGCGCCAGCAGCCCGTTGACCGCCTCGATCGAGTCGGCGGTGCCGACCACGTGCATGCCGTGGAGCAGCAGGCGCCGGGCCAGCTCCGGTTGGTCCTGCGCCGGGGTCGCCAGCACCGCCGCCGCCGCGTGGGGCAATGGGTCGAGGTCGTGCAGGGCCGACGCCCCACTGCCGAGGGAGGCCACCACCCACTCGGTGCGGCGGGGGTCCAGGTCGTAGACCAACACCTCCTCGACGCCGGGCGTGGAGAGCAGCTGGCGGGCGGCGCGGGCGCCGAGCGCGCCGGCGCCGATCACCGCCGTTCTCATGCGCCGAGCCGCCGAACGGGCGCCGGGGGTCGGGCGCGGCGGAGCTGGAGGCGGGGGGCCATGGGCGGGGTCAGCGCAGGTCGGGCCCGGCGAGGGGCCGCCAGCCGCCGGGCTTGGGCGCAGCGGTGTCAGCGCCCTTCAACCGCAGCGCGGCGGCCATCGCCGCGGCCACGCCGAGCGACAGCAACGCCCGTCGAAGCAGGGCCACGTGTCACCTCCAGCGCGGGTCGGGCGGGCGGTGGGGCTAGTTGGAATCGAACCAACGACCTCACCCTTATCAGGGGTGCGCTCTAACCGACTGAGCTATAGCCCCGCGAGCCGTGCACGATACCGCACGACCCGCCTCGCGGCCAACGCAATCGGGAGCACGAGGGAAATGAACGAGCCTCAGCGCCGGGGCGCCGGGCGCGCCGTCTCCTCCTCTACGACGCTCAGGCGGATGCCGCCGGTGAGGTCGCTGATCAGGTTGAACAGCGCGGCGAGACCGGTGGCGGCCAGTGCGCCGCACAGCACGAACAGGAAGCCGACCAGCGCGGCCACGCTGAAGATCTGGCGGCCGTCGAAGCGGAAGGCGTCGAGCTGGAAGAGCTCGCCGACGAAGCGTTCGAGATCCTCGATCCAGCCGGCGCCTGCGCCCAGGCGCCACAGCGCGGCCCCGGCGAGCAGCAGGGCGAGATCGAGCGCGAGCAGGTACACGAGGCTGAACTTGAGCACCGACCACGGCTCGACGCGGCGCACCAGCCGGCCGACCTTGCGGGCCTGTAGGCGCTGAGCCGCTTGGCGCTCGCGCCTCGTCGGCACGTCCAGCCGGGGCGCGGCCGGGCGGCGGGCGGCCGGGGCGGCGGCGGGCGCAGGG
>JBJXGF010000253.1:0-5525 GCA_046153015.1 Acidimicrobiales bacterium
CAGTGGCTCGCCCTCCTGCTGCTCCGCGTCGCGGAGACCACCGTGGGCGACACGTGGCGCAACATCCGCGACGAGCTCGAACGCCTCCACCTCGTCACCCTCACCACCCCCGACGGCCGAGTCGCCCCACGCAGCGACCTCACCCCCCGCCACCGCACGATCCTCCAGACACTCAACCTGGCCGACCCGCCCCGCTACTTCGACTTCACCCCCACCACCCACTAGCCACCAAGCCCCGGCCGCGGCGCGTAGTAACACGACCCCCCAACCCCAACGCGCCCAAAATCCCCAGGCCAGAACCCCTTTACCGGCCTCCCGTGTGCTCACATTCTGCGGAAGTCAGGAAATAGTTCGCTTCGAAGACGACATTGGGCGAGTCCTAGGACGACTCTGGCCATCGTACGCATTGGCGTAGTGGTGGAACCCCGCGGCGAGCGGGCCGACCCCCATCTGCTCGCACCAGGCCAGCCACTCGCGCGGGTCCCGCCCGTTCCGGTCACACATGTCTGGCCCAATGCGCACGGTCCACCAAGTGATCAGCGCGTCCAGGGGTGCAGAGCCGCTTCGGCGTGAGCGCCGGCATCGCCGACGCGACCGTGAGCGCTTATGCGGACGCCACGGGCGGTTCGCACCCCCTGCCGATGGCGACGGCTACGGTTCAACGACGGGCGGCTCAGCTGCCATCTCGTGTTGCATCATCAGTTCCCGTCGCCGGTGGTCAAGACTCACGAGCAACAGCATGCCGCCCGCAGCGGCTGCGCTTCCGGCTGGCCACAACGAGTTGGGGCTGCCAAGCGTCAGCACACTCGCTCCAAGCAGTGCGAAGGCAAGGTTGCCGGTGGCCTCCTTGATCACCGTCAGACGTTCGAGGATATGCCGACGCTCCGCGGGAAGTGACGCCCTGCGCTTCACGATCTGACCCCACAGCTTCTGCTCGGCCGCCCACGCCTTCCGCAAAGATCTCCTTGACGGTTGGCACAGCTCCGCCTCGACGAGGCCCCGACCCAACTGGGCTCCGAACCCAATCGACCAGGCGCAGCCGGCCGCGAGCACGAGAACGGCCACCGGCAATTTACCGACCTGCTGCACCAACGAGTCAAAGTCCAGATCGCCCGACCGCAATGCGACCGCAGCTATCAGCACTGCACCAGGGACTATCTTGGCGAGAAGGTCCCTGAGCAGAAGCTTCTCGTACAGGCCCTCGATGATGCTCGACGCGTAATCCATCGACCAACGTACCCCTTCCACCACGTTTTCCCCTTGGCTAGTCCGTGGAACTTGATGGCGGTGGTCGTCCGCCTCGGCAATCCGGTGGGGCAGGATCCAGGTCGCTGAAGCGGTCGAGCGCCGAGGACCCGGCCACCGTCCCTGCCGAAGTCTCCCCCCGAGCGTGGGTGTGGAACAGCGCTTGCAGCTGTTGGCGGAGATCGTGCTGGTTGATCTCAACCGCCATGAGCTGACCAACGCCGTGTTGCTGACATGGCGGCCGAGGGGCTCGAGCACTTCTAGGCCGTATGCGTGACGGTGCGCTGGCATCGTCAGGCGGTCGCTGTCGGGCTTGGTGGGCTCGGCGAGCTCCTGGCGGCGCAAATGACCGGCCGAGAATCCGGGGGCTAAGGGGACGTCACAACCCACAGCGCACCGCCGTTCAGGCACGGCATCCAGCTATCCACGGCGCCGCTGGCGACGAACTTCCGGACAAATCGAGCGGGTGGCTTCCACAGTAAGGGGCCGCTCGGCGCGCACCATGACATTCCCCGACCGGCAGAAGCACAGATGGGCGGTCCCTCGCCGCGCCCAACGTCGGCATCCCCCACCCCCGGCTTCGCCACACGCCTGCCGCCGGCACGTCCACCGAACCAGCAACACGCCACTGAAACCTTGCACCTTCATACTCTGACGTTCATACCGGCTCGCATGGCTGTGGTCCGTCGAACGATCTCCTTGCCACCAGCAGTCGCCGCACGGCTCGACGCCGAGACCAAGCGGCGCAAGACCTCGTTCTCCGCCGTCGTCACGGAGTTCGTGGAGCGAGAGCCGGCAGCCCTGCCCTACGCCGGCCTCATCGCCGACGATATCGATCTGTCGCTGAAGTCGAGGAGGTCCTCGCACGCCTCGATCGGTGATCATCTGCGACACCGGCCCGCTGGTGTCGGCAGTGAACCGGTCCGAGGGCAACCGCCATCGTCTCGCCGCCGAGCTCCTCGCCCCGCTCGGCCGTCAGGTTAATCGTTCCCTGGCCGGTCCTGACCGAGGTCGACCTGCTCCTCCGCGCTCGTGGTCATGCGGAGGCGGCCCGGATCTTCGCCAACCATTTGCCCCTCCTGGTCGTAGAGCACGAGCTGCCTGGGTCGGGAGCACGTCGCCAACTCTGTGGTGGGCCCGACCGACTGCATCGCTGTGCGGGCGCCACAGGTGGGTCATCGTCCTCGCCGTCTCTGAGCCGGCGACGTCGCCGGCGTGCTAAACCCCGCGTATGAGCGACCGGATCGGGTGGATCGGCCTCGGCGGCATGGGCCGGCCGATGGCGGCGAACGTGGCGCGGGCCGGCTTCGAGCTGACCGTGTGCGACCTACGGCCCGAACCGGTGGCGGAGCTGGTGGGGTTGGGCGCGGCCTCGGCGCCCGACCCTGTCGCCACCGCCGCGGCGTGCGACGTGCTGCTCGTGTCGCTCCCCAACCGCAAGGTCAGCGAGCAGGTGGCGCAGGAGGTGTTCGCCGCGCCCGCCCGGCCGGCGGTCTACGTGGAGCTGAGCACGCTGTCCCCGCAGACCATGCAGGCCCTCGCCACCCAGGCCGCAGCGGCGGGCGTCGAGTTCCTCGACTCGCCGGTGAGCGGCAACCTGCGGGCCCGCAACGAAGGCACGCTGGCGGTGATGGCCGGCGGCGACGCGAGCGCGTTCGAGCGGATCTCGCCCGTGCTCCACGCCTTCGGCGCCAACGTGTTCCACCTCGGCCCGGTGGGCACGGGCAGCGTGGCCAAGATCAGCAACAACCTGATCGGGCTCACGTCGATGGTCACCGCCATGGAAGGCATGCTGCTCGGCGTGCGGGCCGGGCTCGACGCCACGCAGCTGCGTGACGTGATCATGACCGCAAGCGGCGCCAGCCCCCACGTGCTGGGCGCCGCCCACCAGCTCCGCACCCGGCGCTACCGGGAGTCGACCACCCCTCAGGCGGCGCTGCGCCTGGCGGTGAAAGACCTCGAGCTCGCCGTCGAGCTGGCCGCCGAGGTCGGCCTGCCGGTGCGGACCGCGGAGGCCGCCCTCGGCCTGTGGCGGGAGGCCGAGGCCGCGGGGCTGGGCGAAGCGGAGATCTTCGCCCTCCTCGATCACCTCGAGGCCCACGCCGTGTCGGCCTAGCCGCGCCGCCGCACGGCGCACGGCCTAACCGCTGACCAGCCGGTCGAGCTTGGCGATCGACGCCTCGAGCATGGCCAGCGGCACGATGGGCCACGAGCGCCGGGTCCTCATCTCGTCCGAGATGCCCGACCAGTCGCAGTAGTGCGTCACCTGGGTTGCTTGGGCCCCGGTGCCGTCCACCGGCTCGAGCTGCCAGCCGTACACGTGGCCGACGGGCGGATTGTCGATCCCGCCGGTGGTCCACTCGATCAGGCGGTCGGGCTCGATCTGGGTGACGACGTTGCGGACCTGGTACTCGACCAGCCCGGGGATGTCGTTGAGCGGGGTGCGGTCCATGTCCATGTCGAACGTGTCGCCCACCGAGCCGAGGGGGTGGGCGTCGATCGCCCCCTTCAGCATCCCCGAGCCGTCGATGGCCACGTGCTGGCTCGGGTCGGCCAGCATGGCGAAGATCACCGCTGGCGCCGCGCCGATCCGGCGGCTGGTCGAGATGCGATCCGTGGACATGCCCGGCTCCTTCGTCATGCGGCAGCACCGTGCGGCGGCGCTCGTTGGTTGGCGTCGGCGCCCATCCTCGCACCTCGCGCCGCCTGGCTCGATCACCGCGCCGCCCGACGCCGCCGCCCTCCTGCGGCCCTGGCCCGGGGTTCTCCTAAGATCCGGCGGGCTCTGCGCCCGCTCGAGCCGGTCCCGGAGGCTGCCGCGATGATCCCTTCGACGTTGTTGATCGCCAACCGCGGCGAGATCGCCATCCGAGTGATCCGCGCCGCGGCGGAGCTCGGCATCCGCACGGTGGCGGTCCATTCGGCCGACGATGCCGACTCTCTGCACACCCGCAAGGCCGACGTCGTGCGCCCGCTCGAGGGCCGCGGCGTGCGGGCCTATCTCGACAGCGCCCAGCTCCTCGCCGCCGCCGCCGAGGTGGGCGCCGACGCCATCCACCCCGGCTACGGCTTTCTCAGCGAGAACGCCTCCTTCGCCAAGACCTGCGCTGCGGCCGGGGTGCGCTTCGTGGGGCCCCGGCCCGAGGTGCTCGAGCTCTTCGGCGACAAGGTGGCGGCGCGGCGCGCCGCCCAGGAGGCGGGCGTGCCGACCCTCGCCGGCTCCGCTGAGCCGGTCAGCCTCGCCGAGGCGAGGCGCTTCTTCGGGGCGCAGCCCGGCGGGATCGTGCTGAAGGCCGTCGCCGGCGGCGGGGGCCGCGGCATGCGGGTGGTCCGCCGAGCCGACGAGCTCGACGACGCCTACGCCCGCTGCATCTCCGAGGCGGCCGCCGCGTTCGGCGACGGCGCCGTGTACGCCGAGGCGCTGATGGCGCCGGCCCGCCACGTGGAGATCCAGGTGCTGGGCGATGGCGCCGGCGCGGTGGCGCACCTCGGGGAGCGGGACTGCAGCGTGCAGCGCCGCCACCAGAAGCTCATCGAGGTGGCGCCGTCCCCCGGCCTGCCGGCGGCCCTGCGCGAGCGGATCATCGACGCCGCGCTGGCCCTTGCCCGGGCGGTCCGCTACGACAACATCGGCACCTTCGAGTTCCTCGTCGACGCCGGCGAGCTCTCCGAGGGCTCGGCCTTCGCGTTCATCGAGGCCAACCCGCGTCTCCAGGTGGAGCACACGGTGACCGAGGAGGTGACCGGCGTCGACCTGGTGGAGACGCAGCTCCGGCTGGCCGGCGGGGCCAGCCTGGCCGAGCTCGGATTCGTCGACGGCGGCGGCGTCGAGCCGAAGGGCTGCGCCATCCAGGTGCGGATCAACATGGAGACGATGGACGCCGACGGCGCCACCGTGCCGACCGGCGGCACGATCGGGGTCTACGAGCTGCCCTCGGGCAAGGGGATCCGGGTCGACGGCTTCGGCTACGCCGGCTACCGCACGAGCCCGAGCTTCGACTCGCTCCTCGCCAAGCTGATCGTGCACCGCCCCTCGGGCGGCTTCGCCGAAACGGCGGCGAAGGCCTACCAGGCCCTACGCGAGTGCCGGATCGAGGGCGTGGAGACCAACCTCGGCCTGCTGGCGGACCTGGTGAGCCTGCCCGACTTCGCCGCCGGCCGGATCACGACCGGTTTCATCGAGGAGCACCTGGGCGAGCTCGGCCGTTCGGAGCACGAGCGCCGCTTCCACGCGCCCCCCGCCGACGGGGCGGCGACGCCGGCGGGCGGCGCGCCCGGGC
>JBJXGF010000294.1:0-7542 GCA_046153015.1 Acidimicrobiales bacterium
GCCTCGGCAGGCGCCGCCCGGGGCCCGCTCGCCGGGCTCGCCGTGCTCGCCCTGTCGTGGTCGGTGGCGGGGCCGTACGTGGGCCGAGGGCTGGTCGACTTCGGCGCCGAGGTGGTGCGGGTCGAGACCCGCACCCGGCCCGACGTGTCCCGCACCGCCTCCCCGTTCCATCCCCGCAACGAGGACCACCCCCTCGAGGGCAGCGGCCTCTACCACAACTCCAACGCCGGCAAGCTCGGCGTCGAGCTCGACCTGGCGGCGCCGCCCGCCCGCGAGGTGCTGTGGGACCTGATCCGCTGGGCCGACGTGATCCTCGAGAGCTTCTCGGCCGGCGCCTTCGAGCGCATGGGCTTCAGCTGGGAGCGCATCTCCGAGCTCAACCCGCGGGCGGTGCTGCTCTCGAGCTGCCTGCCCGGCCAGACGGGCGAGCTGCACCTGCCGGGCTACGGCAACCTCAGCACCGCGCTGTTCGGCTTCACCACCGTCACCCGCTGGCCAGGGCGGCCCGCGGCGGGGCCGTTCGGCGCCTACACCGACATCGTGTCGCCCCGCTTCGGGCTGGCTGCGGTGCTGGCCGCGCTCGACCACCGCCGGCGCAGCGGCCGCGGCCAGCACCTCGACCTGTCCCAGGCCGAAGCGTCGCTGCATTTCCTCGCTCCCGCCCTGCTCGACGCGGAGGTCAACGACGCGCCGTTCGAGGCGCGCGGCAACCACGACCCCGACCACGCGCCCCACGGCGTGTACCCCTGCGCCGGGGAGGACCGCTGGGCGGCGGTCGTGTGCACCACCGACGAGCAGTGGCGGGCGCTGGCCGCGCTGCTCGGCCGGGAGGACCTCGCCGATCTCGGCCGGGCCGAGCGCCTCGCCCGCCAGGACGAGCTCGACGCGCTGGTGGGCGCCTGGACGTCGGCGCGTTCGGCCGAGGCGGCGCAGGAGATCCTGGTGGCCGCCGGCGTGGCCGCCCACCAGGTGCAGAACAGCCCCGAGTGCCTGGCCGACCCGCAGCTCGCGCACCGCGGCCACTACGTGACCGTCGAGCACCCGCTGCTCGGCCCGGTCGTGGTCGAAGGGCCCCGGGTGCGCCTCCTCGGCACGCCCGGCGCCACCACCGCGCCGGGCCCCACCTACGGCCAGCACAGCGACTACGTGCTCCGGGAGCTGCTCGGCTACAGCGACGAGCGCATCGCCGAGCTGGTCGTCGCCGGGGCGCTCGGCTGACCCGCCGGCCTCGCCGCGCGCCCGCCCCGCCGCCCGGTTGCGCAGCGGCGGCCGTCCGGCGCCGGTTGGTACCCTGGTCGCCGTGGTCGACCTCGCCCGGCTGCGGGACGCCTTCGTCCTCGGCTCCACCTCCTCGTCCCTTCCCGGCTCGGAGGTGCTGCCGCGGGCGGCGGTGGCGGCGGTGTTCCGCGACGGCGGCCGGCTTGCCGAGCTGCTCTTCATCGAACGGGCGGTGCGCGAGGGGGACCCGTGGTCGGGGCACATGGCGCTGCCCGGCGGGCGGGTGGAGCCCGACGATCTCGACCTGAACGCCACCGCCGAGCGGGAGACCTTCGAGGAGATCGGCCTCGACCTGCGGGTCGGCGAGCGGCTCGGCCAGCTCGACGAGCTGCACGGCGGCGTGCGTCCGATCACGGTGTCGGCGCACGGCTACTGGCTCCACGGCGAGCGCCCCCGGCTCGAGCTCAACCACGAGGTGGCCGACGCGTTCTGGGTGCCGCTGCCCGAGCTCGCCAACCCGGCCCGCTTCGTGGCCTACGAGCACCCGGTGCGGGTCGGCGAGACGTTCCCCGGCGTCGAGGTGGAGGGCGGACGGGTCGTGTGGGGCCTCACGCTGCGCCTGCTCGTCGACCTCTTCGCCCGGCTCCGCCACCCGTTCCTCGTGAGCGGGTAGCGCCCCGCCGGTCGGGGGCGGTTGCCGACCCGGCCGCGGGTCGCGTAGATAGGCGGGGTGACCGAGATCGCCCGCATCCTTTCCGCCAACGAGGCCTACGCCGCCGCTCGGGCGAACGTGGCCGACGCCCGCCCCAGCCGCCGCCTGGCCGTCGTGACCTGCATGGACGCCCGCATCGACGTGTTCGCCTCGCTGGGCCTGCACCTCGGCGAGGCGCACGTGATCCGCAACGCCGGAGGCCGGGTGACCGAGGACGTGCTGCGCAGCCTCGCCCTGTCGACCCACGTGCTCGGCGTCGACACCGCGGTGGTCATGCAGCACACCAAGTGCGGCCTGGCCGGGGTGACCGACGATGAGCTGCGCCGCCTCACCGGCGCCAATCTCGGGTTTCTTCCCATCGACGACCACGCCGCCGCGCTGCGCGAGGACATCGACGCGCTGAGCCGGACGCCGTACCTGGAGAAGCTGGTCGTGGTCGCCGGCTTCGTCTTCGACGTGGAGAGCGGCGAGATCGACGACGTGGTCCGCTGGGAGCGGACGTAGCCGAACCTCAGTCGGTCCCGTTCTGGGGCTGCGCCCCCAGACCCCATCCACGGCCGGGTCGCTGGCGCTCCCCGGCCGTGTCGCCTTCGCTTCGCTCAGTCGACCAGGCGGGCGCCGGGCTGGTACACGGACCACGCGAACCAGAACGTGTCGACGTGCTCGACGGGTTCGAGGCGCCGTCCGGAGAGGGGCCCGGCGGAGGCCTCGCCGAGGATGCTCCACGTGCTGGCCGTCTCCGCGTCGACGAACTCCTCGCCCTGGCGGGAGAAGCGCAGCGGCCGTCCGTCGACCTCGGGGACGAACACGCCGACGGCGCCCACGTCCCGGGCGCGGGTGGTCAGCTCGCCGTCGATCGCCGAGGACACGCCCGGCGCGTGCCACACCGTGACCCGCCGGCCGGCCAGCTCCACGTCGACCACGCCGCGCGCCGCGGCGGCCTCGGCGCCGACCCCGACGGCGTCGCCCCCGCCGCGCACCCCCACCACCCGGCTCATCGCCAGGCGGCGCAGGTCGAGATCGCCGGTGAAGAAGCCTTCGATCGGGGCCCCGCCCTGCTCGTAGCCCACGTACGGGTTGGTCCCGTAGGGCTTGGTCCGGCCGGTGGCCCGGGACAGCACCAGCGCGTCGGGCGTGCGTTGGCGGATCGTGCCCCAGCCGACCGTGGAGACCGGCACGAGCCCGAGCTGGGCGCCGGCCAGCGGGCCGACCACCGCCCGACCGTCGAAATGGGTCCACAGCGTGTGCGTCTGGCGGTCGTACATCACGAGCGCCGACTGGTAGAGGCTGCCCGACGTGCCGAACTCCAGCACGCGGCCCTCCACCCGGCGGTCGTAGGCCACCGCGCTGTTGCACAACGGGCAGTACGCGACGGTGAGGGGCGCACCGGCCACCGTGTCGTTCACCAGCTCGTGCCAGATCAGGATCTGCACCGGGTAGACGCGGGTCTCGCCGCCGTGCACCAGCACGATCACCGGCTCGTCGTCGGCCAGGAAGTCGACCTCGCCGACCCGCAGGAACCGGGGCGCGTCGATCGAGGGGATGCCGTCGGGCGGCGGCCCGCCGGACACGATCTGCTCACGGGGCACGAGCGCGGTCGGATGCAGCGCGGCGTCGAGGTGCCTGGGCGGCAGCGCCGAGGGGGTCTCCTCCCGCGGCGACGCCGCCACCCGAGCCAGCTCGACCCCTTCCCGCAGCGCCGTGGTCGCCACGCCGGTCGTCGAGGTCGTGGCCTCGAGGGCCCGTTCGTCGTCGGCCGAGCCGCCGCTGCACCCGGCCAGCAGGGCCAGGGCGGCCGGCGACGCACACCGGGCCAGGAGCGCGAGTGGGCTCGGCATGGCGCCATGCTGGCCGCGCATGGTGCGGCGCGCAACGCGGCGGGCTGGGCCATCTACGGTGGCGTCGTGCAGGTTGGTGTGCAGTACCAAGGCGACAGCGGCGGCCCCAAGCTCTTCGCCCGGCGGGCGGAGCAGGCCGGGCTCGATTCCCTGTGGTGCGGCGACCACGTGGCGCACCTCTACGACGGTTTGGCGGTGCTCGCCTGCTTCGCCGGGGCCACCGACCAGATCACGATCGGGCTGAACGTGCTGGTCACGCCCTATCGCTCGGCGGCGGTCACCGCCAAGGCGCTGGCCACCATCGCGCTGGCCGCGCCCGGTCGGGTCGTGGCCGGCTTCGGCGTCGGCGGCGAGTTCCCCGCCGAGTTCACCGCCACCGGCGCCGACCCCTCGGTGCGCGGCGCGTACACCGACGAGGCGCTCGGCGTGATCACCCGGCTGTGGTCAGGCGCGCCGGTGAGCTACCGCGGGCGCTGGAACCGCCTCGACGAGTTCCAGCTCGAGCCCCCGCCGGCCCCGCCGCCCGAGGTCTGGATCGGAGGCCGCTCCGAGGCCGCGCTGCGCCGAGCCGTGCGCTTCGGCCGCGGGTACACGCCGTATCTGGTGAGCCCCGACCAGCTGGCCAAGCGGGTGGTCAGGCTCGGCGAGCTGGCTGCGGAGGCGGGGCGCTCGCCGCAGGAGCTGACCGTCGGCTGCTTGTGCACGCTCGTCCCCGGTGTGCGGGGCCAAGCCGCGGTCGACCTCGTCTCGGCCGCGTTCAAGCTCAGCGGGTTGACCCCGGAGGCCATCCAGCAGCGCTACCTGCTGGGCGGGGACGACGAGGTGCTCGCCCGCCTCCAGCGCTACGTCGACGCCGGCGCCCGGCACCTCATCCTCGGCTGCGTGCCGGGCGACCCCGGCCAGGTCGACGAGTTCTTCGCCGCCTGCGAACGCCTCGCGCCCGCCGCCCGGCGGCTCACCCCCTCAGCGGGCTGAGGCCTCCGCCGCCGTCTTCATCGCCGCCAGCGTGGCGTGGAGGCTCTCGTGGGCGTTCGCCACCCGGTAGGCCACCTCGGTCTCGCCGCGCTCCACCATCGGCGGCGACAGGTTCCGCAGCTCCCACTGCTCGGTGAGCAGCGTGCCGTCGCCGTCGGGCTCGAGCACGTAGCGCCAGCGCACGAAGTTGAGCGCGGCGCCGCCGGTGATGAACGCGAACACCCGCTCCTCCTCTCGCTCGACGATCTCCACCAGCCCCTTCCACTCGACACCGTCGCGGCGGTTGATCCCCACGAACTGGTCGCCCACCCGCCCCACGCCGGGCACGCCGTCGGCGTTCTTGCGCCAATAGCCGCCCTGGTTCTCCGAGCTCCACTCGCCGTACCGCTCCATGGCGGTCACGAGCTGCCAGACCACGGCCGGGGGAGCGTCGATGTGCACGGACTCGGCGTACTGGTACAGCGGTTCGTCGCTCGGCATGCCCCACTCTGCCCCATCGCCGGCCGCCCTCGCGACGAGGGGCGGGCCCGAGAGCGCCGAGTGTGGGGTTCGCCACGGTCGCCGCTGGGTAGGGCGGGCGGGCATGAACGACCGCTCGCCCCTCTCCTCCGCCGCCACCGGCGCCCCCTCGTGGCTGCGGGCCGGCATCACCCGGATCGAGCAGGACGACCGGCTCGACCGGTTGAGCGCGCTGCTGCGCCCCGCCGCTGACGCCATCGAGCGCAGCGGCCGCGCCGAGCTGCTGCGCGGGCATCGGCTCGGCCACGCCCTGCACCCTGCGCTGACCGACGTGCCGCTCGGCTGCTGGCTCTCCGCCGGCCTGCTCGACGTGGTCGGCGGACGCCGCTCCCAGCCGGCCGCCCGGCGGCTGATCGGCATCGGTCTCCTGGCCACGGCGCCCACCGCGCTGACCGGCCTCGCCGAATGGGCGGGGCTGCGCGACCCTCGGCTGCGCCGCGTCGGCGCCGCCCACGCGGCCGCCAACGCCGCGGTGAGCGTGCTCTACCTGCGCTCCTGGTCGGCCCGCCGGAGGGGACAGCGCCTGCGCGGCGTGGCCCTGAGCCTCGGCGGGGCGGCCCTCGCCGCCGCCAGCGGGCACCTCGGCGGCCACCTTTCGTACGCACGCGGCGTGGGCGTCGGCCCGCGTGGGCTCGACGAGCGGGGGCCCCTCGCCCCCGCCCCTGAGCCCGGCGCCAACGTCGGCGAGGCGGCGACCGAGCTGGTGAGCGAGCGGGAGGCGAGCGAGCTGTTGGGCGTGCCGCTCGAGCAGATCGACGCGCTGGTGAGCGGGCGGCTGCTGGCCCCGGCCGAGGCGACCGGGAACGGACGGCGCTGCCGGCGGGTGGAGGTGCTCGCCGTGCGCCAGGAGGGCGGATGACGTGGGCAAGGCGGCAGGAAGGGGCAATTAGCCCCTCCGGTTGTGCCCTTCGGCGCGCCGGGGTGCGAGGCGAGGATCTTAGGCTGGACGAGCGGCGAACGATTGGCTTCGGAGGTGGGATGATGCGACGGGCAGCAGCAGCGGCGGCGGCACTCTTGATGGCGGTCGGCGGAGTCGGCGGTATTGCCGGGGTCGGCGTCGCCGGGGCGGACGGCACGGAGACCCTCGGGCCTCCGAGCGTGACCCTGGCCGAGGGCACGGGCGTTGCGGTGGCCGCCATCGGGATGTTCCAGCAGCCCAACGCGATGCGAGTGAGCGTGCCCGGCGACGCGGCCGTGAACCAGGTGCTGCTCTACTGGGAGGCCGGACGCCGCCCCGAGGGCGCCCCGCTCGACGCCTCCATCAGCGTGAACGGCCGGGCGGTCACCGGCCGCCTCATCGGCGGGCCCACCCACTTCTACGACAACGTGGACACCGCCACCCACCGCGCCGACATCACCGGCCTGGGTCTCGTCGGCCCCGGCGACACCACGCTCACCGTCGACGGGCTCGACGCCGGCGTGAACGACGGCGCCGGCGTCGTCGTCATCTACGAGATGACCGACGCGCTCGCCGAGGTGCAGCTGGTCGACGGCAACGACATCGCCTTCGTGAACTTCGCCGCTCCGCGGGACACCACGGCGCCGCAGACCTTCACCTTCGAAGCCGCCGCCGACGAGCGTCCGGGGGTGCTGTCGCTCCTGGCCGCGTCCGTGCACGACCCGGCGCCGGGCACACCGCAGGACTCGGCGGGGCCGAGGCCGCACACGCTGGTCTACACCGTGGGCGGTGTCACCCGGCGCCTGGTCAACCCGATGGTGCTGACCGCGGACCGGGAGTTCGACGCCGGCCAGGCCTCGATCACGATCCCCGCCGGCGCCGATCGGCTGACCGTGCAGATGCTCTCCGAGCCCGACGGGACCGACCACCTCCCCGCCTCGCTCGTGTGGCAGGTGGCGGCGCTGGCGGTGCCCGCGCCGGAGGCGGTCGAGGGCGGCGGCGTGACGAAGCCGCCGACGGTGACGCCCGAGGTCCCCGAAGCGCCCGAGGTCCCCGAGACCGACGTCGCCGCGACCGAGGTCGCCGGGGAGGTCGTGGAGCTGCCGGTGACCGGGCCCGATCGCCTGCCCCTCGCCGCCGCCGCCGCGGGCGCCGCCCTCGTGCTCACCGGCGCCGTGGCGTTCACCGCCGCCAGGCGCCGCCGCAGCGCCCTCGAAGGCTGACCCCCGCCCACCCGCGCCGGCCGGGCTCAAGCCCGGCGGGCCGGGCGTCGATCACCAGATGATGGCGTGTGAGCTCGCTCAGCCATGAGCCGATCCGGGCGCGCCGGCGCCGCCGCCCTCGTGCTGCTGGCCGGCGGTGTGGGCGGGTGGGCCTCACTT
>JBJXGF010000314.1:0-4374 GCA_046153015.1 Acidimicrobiales bacterium
CCGTCCCGGCCGGCGAGGGCCGCCGGCTCGAGCGCCACCCTCGACGCCAGGCCCTCGTTGAGGGCGAGGTTGGCGCGCAGCGCCGCGAGGGCCAGCGGGTCCGGTTCGAACGCGACCACCTCGGCGCCCAACGCCGCGGCGAGCAGCGTGAACGGGCCGATCCAGGCGCCCACGTCGACGAAGGTGTCGCCGGCGCGCAGCGCTCGGGTGAGCACCGCCACCGTGGCTGGCTCGTAGCGGCCGGCGGCGAAGCGCTCCCAGAAGGCCACGTGGAGCTCGGCGCTCGCTTCGACCACGAACGTGGCCCCCGCGGCCGTCACCTCGTGCGTGCCCATGACGCCGGGGAACCTAGCGCCGTGGGCGCCGGGAGGGACGGCCACCGCCCTGGGGCCGAAACCCCGCCACAGCAGGCGCCGGGAGGGGCGTAGCCTGCGGCCGTGGGGTTCCTCGACGCACTCGACGCCGCTGCCGCCGCGGAGCTGCGTTCGCTCGGCCGCCCCCGCCACTACCCCCGGGGCTCGTTGCTCTTCGCCGAGGGCGACGTGGCCCATGAGGTGGTGGTGATCCTGCACGGCGCGGTGAAGGTGGTCGCCACGGCCACGAGCGGCCGCCAGGTGGTGCTCGAGGTGCTCGAGGACGGCGCGCTGCTGGGTGAGCTGTCGGCCATGGACGGCGGCGACCGTTCGGCCACGGCGATCGCCCTGACCCCGGTGGAGGTGCTGGCGCTGCCCCAGTCGGCGTTCCGGCGCCTCGTCAACCAGCACCCCGAGCTGGCGGCGGCGCTGCTCCACCTGCTGGCCGAGCGGCTGCGGGGCGCCTCGCGCCGCCAGCTCGAGTTCGGCGCCAACGACGCCCTGGGCCGGCTCTGCCAGCGGCTGGAGGAGCTCGTCCGCCGCCACGGCGCCGCCGACGGGGCCGGCCGCACGGTGATCGAGCTGCCGTTCTCCCAGCAGGACCTGGCCGCGTGGGCCGGACTGTCCCGGGAGGCGGTCGTGAAGGGCCTGCGGGCGCTGCGCACGCTCGGCTGGGTGGAGGCCGCCGGCCGCCGGCTGGTGTTCCTCGACGAGGCCGCCGTGCACGAGCGGGCGCGGCAATGACGCGACAGTGACGAGGCACTGACGAGACACTGAGCGCAGGGCCAGCCTGGCCGGCCGGACCCGCAGCGGGCGAGACTGCGGCCATGAACGAGCTCGACGTGACCCAGGAGCGAAACGCCCGCGCCGCGCGCATCCGGCGCGAGATGGGCGGCGCCGACAAGGTCGAGCGGCTGCACGCCGAGGGCGACCGCACGATCCGCGACCACATCGCCGGGCTGGTGGACGCCGACTCGTTCCGCGAGATCGGCACGTTCTCCCGCTCGATGCGCCTCGAGGACCGCGACCGCACCCCCGGCGACGGCAAGATCGGCGGCCACGCCACGATCGGCGGGCGCGACGTGGTGGTCTTCGGCGACGACATCACCGTGCTGCGGGGCTCGTCGTCGAAGGTCGGCGGGCGCAAGGAGATCCGCCTCTACGAGCGGGCGCTGGCGATGGGCACGCCGATCGTGCACTTCGGCGAGACCGGCGGGGCCCGCATCCCCGACATCATGGGCGCCGAGGGCATCTCGGAGGGCGGCGAGCTGTTCCCCATGTTCTCCACCCGGCGCCATCGCGTGCCGATGGCCACCGCCATCGTCGGCCAGAGCTTCGGCGGCTCGTCGTTCCTGTCCGCGCTGTCCGATTTCGTGGTGATGGTGCGCGGCTCGTGCCTCGCGGTGACCTCACCCCGGGTGTTCGAGGTGGCGACCGGCGAGATCATCACCTTCGAGGAGGTCGGCGGGGTCGACGTGCACGCCCGCCAGACCGGCCAGATCGACCTCGGCGTCGACACCGACGAGGAGGCCTACGACGCGATCCGGCGCTGGTTGAGCTACCTGCCCCAGAACGCCTGGGAGCGCCCGCCGAGGGCCGAGCCAACCGGGAGCCTCGAGCCCGACCCGGAGCTCGCCGAGCTGGTTCCCCGCAAGCGCACCCGGGGCTACGACGCCCGCAAGGTGGTGGCCCGCATCGCCGACCCCGGCTCGGTGATGGAGCTCCAGCCGCTTTACGCCCGCAACGTCAGCTGCTCGTTCGGCCGCATCGACGGCTGGCCGGTGGCGTTCGTGGCCAACAACCCGATGCACTCGGCCGGGGTGCTCGACCCGGCCGCGTGCCACAAGATCATCCGGGCCCTCACCGTGTGCGACGCGTTCCAGGTGCCGGTGGTGTTCCTCATCGACGTGCCCGGCTTCATGGTGGGCCGCAAGGTCGAGCACGACCGGATGCTCCACTGGGGCATGCGGATGATGCAGGCCCTGCACCTGGCCACCACGCCGACGCTCACCGTGGGGCTGCGCAAGGCGTTCGGGTTGGCCTGGCAGGCCATGAACGGCGCCGGCCAGGCGGCGGTGGGCCTCTACGTGTGGCCCGGCGCCGAGATCGGGTTCATGGACCCCGCCGTGGGCGTGAACGTGGCCTTCGGCTCCAAGCTCGCCGCCATCGCCGACTCCGACGAACGGGAGGCAGAACGCCTGCGCCTCGTCGCCGAGGTCGGCGAGGCGACCTCGCCCTACGAGGCGGCGGGCACGATGAAGGTCGACGAGATCATCGACCCGGCCCTCACCCGGCGGGTGCTCGCCGAGGACCTGGCCCGCCTCGCCGCCCGCCCGCTGCCGCCTCCCGAGGCCCGGACGTTGGCCTCGTGGCCGAGCTGCTGAGCCGCCCCGCCCGCCGGGGTGTGCCGAGGCTGCGGCGGGTGAGCACGCGGTAGGTGAGCAGGAACGCAACGGCGGCGACGCCGGCGACGAGCCCGAGGCGCACCAGGGCGCGGCCGGCGTCGGAACCGGCCGTCACGCCGTGCAGGGTGGCCAGCACGAAGGCCGCGTAGCTCGACCAGTGGACCTGCCGCCAGCGCCGGCGGGGCAGGCGGCGCATGGCGAGCGAGGTCACCAGCACCGCGGTGAGCAGGTGCAACGCCGCCACGCCGAGGGCCACCGCGCCCGGCCGCCAGGCGCTGGCGAAGGGCACGAGCAGCTCGACCGGGCCGAAGTGCACGGTGCTGTCGGCCCAGAGGGCGCCCAGATGGAGCGCGGTGAGCGCCGCCCCCAACCCGGCCAGCCAGCGGTGCATGGCCAACAGCGCAGCGGGGCGCCGGCGGCCGGCCAGGAGGCTGGTGCGCAGCAGCAGGCCCCAGGCCACGCTGGCCGTCAGCGCCGCCCACGCCACCAAGCCAGTTGCTCGGCTGAGGGGCCACCACCAGGTGGTCGCGGTCACAGGAGCCGCTCGCTCAAGCTGGGCGACGGGCGCAGCCGACCGGCTCGGTCGACCACCAGCGCCTCGCCGCCGCGGGCCTCGACGAAGGCCAGCGCCTCGTCAGCGTCGCCGCTCAGATAGGCGGCCTTGGCCAGGATCTCCGCCCGGGCGGCGTCGGCGGCGAGCACCGTCACTTGGCGGAGCGCGCTCCGGCTGGGGGCGCCGGCGGCGGGGTCGATCAGGTGGTGGGCGCCCCCGGCATGCGCCGGGGCGCCCCGGCCGAGGGGGCTGGTGGTGGCCACCCCGCCCCGCTCCACCGCGAGCCGCACCAGCTCCCGGCCGGGGTCGCCCGGCGCTTCGACGGCGATGACCCAGCCGGCGGGATCGGGGCCGGGGCCGGCCACTCGGAGATCGCCGCCCACCCCCACCAGCGCCCGACTGGCGCCCGCCGCGAGCAGCTCGCCGGCGGCCACGTCGGCGGCGAAGCCCTTGCCGATCCCGCCCAGGTCGATGCGCACACCCGGGGCCAGGGCGGCGCGGCGGCGTGGGCGGTCGAGCGCCAGGCCGCCGAGGCCGGGCGCCGCGCCCCCGGGGTGGGCCACACCTGAGGGGAGGGGAGGCGGCGGCCCCGGGTTCGCCGGTTCCTGGCGGGGCGGGCCGAACCCGGCCGCCTCGAGGGCGGGGAGCACGGTCGGGTCGAAGCGGCCGGCGGTGAGCCGCCAGCCGGCGAGGGCGGCCTCCAACACGTCCAGGGTGTCGGCCGAGACCGGGATCGGTGAGCCGCCGGCGCAGTTGAGCCGGCTGATGTCGCTGCCGGGCAGGAAGCGGCTCCAGCGCGCCTCGAGGCGGCGAAGGCGCGCTTCGGCGACGCTCAACAGGCGGGCGGGCCCCTCGACCAGGACGACGGCGCCGCAGCCCATCACCCGGAACGCCCGCTCAACGGCTGGCATGGGTCCGCGCTGCGGGCTGCGGGCGCCGGGCCGGCTGCGGGCGCTCGACCACGATCGGCCCGCTGGGCGCCGGCGCCGACAGCATCGGCGCCGGGCTGGCGGCCGGGGCGGGGGTGGGTTCGGCCTGGACGAGCGGCGCCGGTCGCAACGCC
>JBJXGF010000319.1:0-9482 GCA_046153015.1 Acidimicrobiales bacterium
CGGCCGCTCCCTGCGGCGCGGGCCGCGGGCAGCAGCCGGCGGATCGAGCCCTGGAACCCCAGCAGCGCGCACGCGGCGAGCAGCAGCCACGGGATCAGCGCCTCGAAGACCCGCTCCGAGGTGGACACGAGCAGCACCGACCCAGCGAGGCCGCCCGCCGCGGCGACCGCGGCGATCGGCGCCAGGCGGCGGCGTTGCTCGCGCAGCGCGTCGGCCTGCGCGAACGTGCCGCCGAAGTAGCCGGGGCAGAGCGCCACCGTGTTGGTGATGTTCGCCCCCACGGCCGGCACGCCAAGGGCCACCAGGGCGGGAAAGGTGAGCACGGTGCCGCCGCCGGCGATCGCGTTCACGAAGCCGGCGCCGAGCGCGACCGCGCCGGCCAGCAGGTGATCGGGCGCGCTGAGGTTCACCCGCCGGCGAGCACGCGCCGGGCCTCGGGCTGCACCCGCGCCCCCGCCGCCTCGGCGCGCGCCACGAACGCCGCCAACCCGGCCCGCACCTCCGGCTCGCGTTCGAGCTCGACCCGGTCGACCCCGATGCGGCGCAGCCCCGGGCCCACGAGCACCACGTCGGCCTGCGCGGCCTCGAGGCGGCCGGCGTTCACAGCTCGCACCTCGGCCGGCGAGAGCCGGGTGCGGCGCAGCACGCCCCGGCGAACGGCCGCCTCGGCGCCGACCGCCAGTGCGCCGCCGCACGACGCGAGGCGGCAGGCGAGGAGGACGACGGCGAAGCCCACCCACACGGCCGCTGCCCGGCCGAGCGCGCCGAACGTGCCGCCGGATGCCGTGAACACCGCGATCACGGGAGCGGCCATGACGCGCCTCGCAACGCCGCCCGCGCCGCCTCCCGTGTTGCCCCCGCGTCGCCTCCTGTGCTGCCCCCCGGGGCGCCCCCGGTGTGCTCGAGCATGCCGGCACGCTAGCAAATCACGACAAAGCCGATCGACTTTTGCGCTTGAGTGGTTGACGGGGGCGGGCGGCCACGCTTGACTGGGCACGACATCAAGAGCGGCCCCGCCTGCGGGGCCCGGCAACCTGGGACGGACACCCAAGGTGCTCACCGCCTCCCCGAGGCGGGATGTGGCCCTCACGGGCAACCACGTGTCCGGGCGGCCTGCCGTTCCCCTCACGGGCGGCGCGGCGGCGAAGTCCTGCGTTGGCGGCCGCGGCGGCCCTCACCCCACCCACACCGCCATCGAGGAGCACAAGCGTGAACACCCCCGAGCCGCCCGCGCCGGCGCCCTGCTGGGCGCCCGAGACGCTGGCGGTCTGCGCCGGCCGCAGCGACAACGGCGGCGCACTGGCGCCGGTGCTGTGGGCCAGCACCACCTTCGAGGTCTCGGCGGCCGACAGCCGCCGGCTGGCCACCACGCCGCGCACCTCGCGCTTCTACGCCCGCCACGGCAACCCCAGCGTGCGCGCCTTCGAGGACGCCGTCGCCGGGCTCGAGGGGGCGGAGGCGGCGCTGGCCTTCGCCTCGGGCATGGGCGCGATCTGCGGGGTGGTGCTCGGGCTCTGCGCGCGAGGCAGCCACGTGGTGGCGCAGCGTCAGATGTACGGCGGCACGCTGCAGCTCCTCGGCTCTGTCTGCCCGCGATTCGGCATCGAGGTGACCCTGGTCGACGGCGCCGCCTCGGGCGCGTTCGCCGCCGCGGTCGAGCCGGGCCGCACGGTGCTCGTGCTGGCCGAGACGCCGGCCAACCCGCGCCTGGAGCTGGTCGACCTGGACGAGCTCGGCGCGCTCGAAGGGCCGATCGTGGCCGTCGACTCCACCTTCGCCACCCCCCTCGGCCAGCGCCCGCTCGACCACGGCGTGGACCTCGTGATCCACTCGGCCACGAAGGCGCTGGCTGGGCACAACGACGCGTGCCTGGGCGTGGTCGCCGGCTCGGCCGAGCTGCTCGACTGGCTCTGGGGCTTCGCGGTCCTGCAGGGCGCCACCCCTTCGCCGTTCGACGCGCTGAACGGGCTGCGGGGGCTGCGCACGCTCGGCGTCCGTCTCCGCCAGCAGAGCGCCACCGCGCTGGCCCTCGCCCGTGCGCTGGAAGGCGAGCCGGCGGTGAGCGACGTGCGCTACCCGGGCCTCGAGTCGCACCCTCAGGCCGAGCTCGCCCGCCGCCAACTGCGCAGCTTCGGCGGCCTCGTGACCTTCGAGGTGGCCGGCGGGCGGGAGGCGGGGCGCCGCTTCGTCGAGGAGCTGCGGCTGTGCCGCTGCGCCCCCTCGCTCGGGGGGCCCGAGACGCTCGTGACCCACCCGGCGTCCACGTCGCACGCCGGGCTCTCGGCCGAGGAGCTGGCCGAGGCGGGGATCTCGGCCGGCACGATCCGGCTCTCGGCGGGCCTCGAGGACACCGCCGACGTGGTGGCCGACGTGCTCGGCGCCCTTCGGGCGGCGGGGGCGACCGCCGAGGTCGGCCTCGAAACGGTGCAATCTTGATCGGGTTACTCGGGATTGGCTAGGTTGACCCCCGATCTCCTCGATGTTCACGAGAGCTCGGTGTTCACGAGAAGCAGACGTCCACGACAAGCAGGCGAGGCGCGCGTATGGCGAACCCGGTGATCGGCGAGCTGGCCGAAGCGGCACGGCGGCTGGAGGGCGCCGACGCGTCCGAGATCGTGCGCTGGGCCGCCGATCGCTTCGGCGAGGGCCTGGTGTTCACGGCCAGCTTCGAGGACGCGGTGCTGATCGACGTGGTGGCGCAGGCCGCGCCCGAGATCGACATCGTGTTCCTCGACACGCAGTACCACTTCGCCGAGACCCTCTGGTTCCGGGACGAGCTGGCCAAGCGCTACCCGCTGCGCCTGCAGGTGCTCACTCCCGCCGCTGGCGTGGCGCCCGACAACCGGTGGCAGAGCGACGTCGAGGGATGCTGCGCCGTCCGGAAGGTCGAGCCGCTCGAGCGGGCCCTGGCCGGTCGCACCGCGTGGCTCACCGGCGTGCGCCGGGCCGACGGGCCAACCCGGGCCAACACCCCGGTGGCGGCGTTCGACCTCGGCCGCTCGATCGCCAAGATCAACCCGCTGGCCGCCTGGACCGACGAGCAGACAACGGCCTACGCCGCCGAGCGCGGCCTGCCCGCGCACCCGCTGGCCGACAAGGGCTACCTGTCGATCGGCTGCTGGCCCTGCACCCGGCCGGTGGCGCCGGGCGAGGACCGCCGGGCCGGCCGCTGGGCGGGGCTCGACAAGACCGAGTGCGGGCTGCATGTCTGAGCGCCGGCCGGCCGTGCTGCTGGCGCGCGACCATCTCGACCGGCTCGAGGCCGAAGCGATCACGGTTTTCCGTGAAGTGGCGGCGGAGTGCGAGCGGCCGGTGCTGCTCTTCTCGGGCGGGAAGGACTCGGCGATCCTGCTGCGCCTCGCCGAGAAGGCGTTCCGCCCCGGGCGCTTCCCGTTCCCGGTGCTCCACGTGGACACCGGCCACAACTTCCCCGAGGCGCTGGAGTTCCGCGACCGCCGCTTGGCCGAGCTGGGCGAGCGCCTGCTCGTGGCCCGCGTGCAGGACTCGATCGACGCTGGGCGAGCAGTCGAGGAGACGGGCCCGCGGGCCAGCCGGAACCGGCTGCAGTCGGTGACGCTGCTCGACGCGATCGCCGAGCACGGCTTCGACGCAGCCTTCGGCGGCGGCCGCCGCGACGAGGACAAGGCGCGGGCGAAGGAGCGGGTGCTGAGCTTTCGCGACGCGTTCGGGCAGTGGGACCCGAAGAACCAGCGGCCCGAGCCGTGGGGCATGCTCAACGCCCGGATCCGCAAGGGGGAGCACCTGCGGGCGTTCCCGATCTCGAACTGGACCGAGCTCGACGTGTGGGCGTACGTGGCCCGCGAGCAGCTCGACCTGCCCAGCATCTACTACGCCCACGAGCGTGAGGTGTTCGCCCGCGACGGCATGCTGCTCGCCACCGGCGGGCCGCTCAGCCCGTTGCCCGGCGAGGAGGTCGCCACGCTCACCGTCCGCTACCGCACGGTGGGCGACATGACCTGCACCGGGGCGGTGCGCTCGGAGGCCCGCACCATCGAGCAGGTGATCGCCGAGGTGGCGGCCAGCCGCATCACCGAACGCGGCGCCACCCGCGCCGACGACGCCTTCAGCGAAGCCGCCATGGAGGACCGCAAGCGTGAGGGCTACTTCTGATGCGGGATCAGCGCACGCCAGCGCCGCGGTCCGACCAAACCAACACAGAGGACCGCAAGCGTGAGGGCTGCTTCTGATGCGGGTTCAGCGCACGCCAGCGCCGCGGTCCGACCAACCAACACAGAGGACCGCAAGCGAGAGGGCTGCTTCTGATGCGGGATCAGCGCAGGCCAGCGCCGCGGTCCGACCAAACCACCACAGAGGACCGCAAGCGAGAGGGCTGCTTCTGATGCGGGATCAGCGCACACGCGAGGGCTGCTGCTGATGCCGCCGCATGATGCGCCGGCCTCGGTGTCGCCGCCCGCTCGTTCCCTGCTGCGGGTCGCCACGGCCGGCTCGGTGGACGACGGCAAGTCCACCCTCATCGGCCGGCTGTTGTACGACACGAAGACGCTGATGGACGACCAGCTCGCGGCGGTGGAGCGGGCCAGCCTCCAGCGCGGTGACGGCTACACGAACCTGGCGCTGCTCACCGACGGCCTGCGGGCCGAGCGGGAGCAGGGCATCACGATCGACGTGGCCTACCGGTTCTTCGCCACGCCGCGGCGCTCGTTCATCGTGGCCGACACGCCCGGGCACGCGCAGTACACCAGGAACATGGTGACCGGGGCCTCCAGCGCCGACGCCGCCGTGGTGCTGGTCGACGCCCGCCGCGGGGTGCTCGAGCAGACCCGCCGTCACGCCTACCTGTCGGCGCTGCTCGGCGTGCGCACGATCGTGGTCGCGGTGAACAAGATGGACCTCGTCGGCTGGGACGAGCACACCTTCGAGCTGATCGCCAAGGAAGTGTCCGAGCACGTGGCGGCGGTGGCGGCCGTCGAGCTGCGCTGCGTGCCGATCTCGGCGTTGCACGGCGACAACGTGGTCGAGCGCGGCGACGCGGCTCCGTGGTACGACGGGCCCACGCTGCTCGAGCTGCTCGAGAGCGCCGAGGCGGCGCCGCCGGTGGAGCACGGGGCCCGGCTGGCCGTGCAGTGGGTGGTGCGGCCGATGAGCCACGAGCACCACGACTACCGGGGTTACGCCGGTCAGCTCGCCGGCGGTGTGCTGCGCCGCGGTGAGGAAGTGGTGGTCCTGCCCTCCGGAAAGCGGTCCCGCGTCGCTGCGATCGACGTGTACGAAGGCGAGCTCGACGCCGCGGCGCCCGGCGATGCGATCACGCTGCGCCTCGAGGACGACCTCGACGTGAGCCGGGGCGATGTGATCGTGGCCGCCGAGGGCCCCCCGCCCTGCGTCGGCGACGAGATCGAGGCCGATCTCTGCTGGATGATCGACTCGCCGCTGACGCTCGGCGCCCGCTGCCAGCTCAAGGCGGGGGCGAGCACGGTCAAGGCGGTGGTGAGCGAGCTCGTGCACCGGCTCGAGGTCAACACGCTCACCCCGTATCCGAACCCCGAGCGCCTCGAGCTCAACGACCTCGGCCGGGTGCGGCTGCGGGTCAGCGCACCGCTGGTGGCCGACCCCTACGACCGCTGCCGGGACACCGGCCGGTTCATCGTGATCGACGAGGCCACCAACGCCACGGCCGGCGCCGGGCTCATCAGGGTGGTGCGGTGAGGCTCTACCCCGTCGGCCTGGTGCTCGAAGGGCGGCCCTGCCTGGTGGTGGGCGGCGGCCCGGTGGCGGCGCGCAAGGCGGCGGGGCTGGCCGCGTGCGGGGCCGTGGTCACGGTGGTGGCGCCCGAGCCGGGCGCCGAGGTGCGCTCGCTCGAGGGCGTCCGGGTCGAGGCCCGCCCCTACCGCCCGGGCGAGGCGGGCGACTACCGCTTCGTGATCGCCGCCGACGCCGCTTCGAACGCGCTCGTGCACGCCGATGCGGAGGCCGCCAACGTGTTCGTCAACGCCGCCGACGACCCGCCGCGCTGCAGCGCGGTGCTGCCCGCCGTGCTCCGCCGCGGGCCGCTCACGGTGGCCTGCTCGACGGGAGGGGCCAGCCCGGCTCTGGCCTCGTGGGTGCGGGACCAGGTGGCCGAGCTGATCGGGCCCGAGGTGGGCGAGGCGGCGGTGACGTTGGCCGAACGCCGAGCCGAGCTCCACGCCCGGGGCGAGAGCACCGAGGGTGTGGACTGGCGCCGCCAGATCGAGGCGCTGCTGCGGTGACCGTGCACCTCGTCGGCGCCGGGCCGGGCGACTCCGACCTCCTCACCCTTCGAGCGGCGCGCCTGCTGGCCGCGTGCGACGTGGTCGTCTACGACCGGCTGGTGGACCCCGCCGTGCTGGAGTTGGCGCGGCCCGCCGCCGAGCGGATCGACGTGGGCAAGCGGCGCGGCGCCCCGCTCAACCAGGACCTGATCACCACGCTGCTGGTGCAGCTCGGCCGCGCCGGGCGAGACGTGGTGCGCCTGAAGGGCGGCGACCCGTTCGTGTTCGGCCGCGGCGGCGAAGAGGCCGCCGCGCTGGCCGCGGCCGGCGTGGCGTTCGACGTGACGCCCGGCGTCACCTCCGCCGTCGGGGCGCCGGCGTACGCCGGGATCCCGGTCACCCACCGCGGCCTCGCCGCGTCGTTCACCGTCGTCACCGGCCACCGGGGGGGCGACGCCGGCTCGCCGCCCACCGACTGGTCGGCGCTGGCCCGGGTGGGCGGCACGATCGTGGTGCTCATGGGCGTGACCGAGCGGGCCGAGATCGCCGACGCGCTGCTGAGAGGCGGTCTGTCACCCGCCACTCCCGTGGCCGCGGTGCAGTGGGGCACGAGAGCCGGGCGCCAGACCGTGCGGCGCACCCGCCTCGATCAGCTCGGCGACACGCCCGTCGAGCCGCCGGCCACGCTCGTGATCGGCGCGGTCGCCGCGCTCGACCTGGCGTGGTTCGAACCGGGCGCCGCCGCAACCGGCGTGCGGGCCGTAGTCAAGTGTGCTGAAGTCGACACGCAGGGAAGGGGGAGCGATGGACCGTGAAATCGATGCCGAACAGCTCGCCGACATCGCCAAGTTCGAGCAGATGCTCGCGGCGAACCAGGCCGGCGAGGTCGAAGACGACGTGTTCCGGGTGTTCCGGCTGAACAACGGCATCTACGGTCAACGCCAAGGCGGCGACGACATGATGGTGCGGGTCAAGATCCCGTACGGCTCGCTGCGCCCCGAGCAGCTGGAGATGATCGGCTTCCTCGTCGACACCTACAGCCGCGGCTTCGGCCACATCACGACCCGCCAGAACATCCAGTTCCACTTCGTCAAGCTGGCCAAGATCCCCGAGGTGCTGCGCCATCTCGCCTCGGTCGGGCTGACCACCCGCGAGGCCTGCGGCGACACGCTGCGCAACGTGCAGGGCTGCCACCTCGCCGGGGCCTGCCCCCACGAGCACCTCGACGTGAGCCCCTGGGCCGAGGCCACCTACCGGCACTTCATCCGCAACCCGCTCGCCCAGCGCCTGCCCCGCAAGTTCAAGGTGAACTTCTCGGGCTGCAGCACCGACTGCGGGCAGGCGATGTTCAACGACGTCGGCGTGATCGCGGTCACCCGCACCGCGGCCGACGGCACGGTCGAGTCCGGCTTCCGGGTCTACGTAGCGGGCGGGCTCGGGGCCAACCCGCACCCGGCGCTGGCCCTCGAGGAGTTCACCTCCCGCGAGGACCTGCTGCCCACCATCGAGTCGCTGCTGCGGGTGTTCGACCGGGCGGGCAACCGAGACAACAAGCTCCGGGCCCGCATGAAGTGGCTGGTCGACACGCTGGGCTTCGAGGAGCTGCAGCGCCGCGTGTTCCAGACCCGGCGCCTGCTGCCCGCCTCGTCGAGCTGGCCGGGGGGCATCCCCGCCGCCGTGCAGAAGGCGGGCGACGCGCCGGCCGGGCGCCACGCCACGATCGCCGCCACGGCGATGGGTCAGGGCACCCCGGTGCAGATCGGATCGCGCGAGCCCTTCGCCCGGTGGGAGGCGGCCAACGTGGTGCGCGGCGCGGCGAACGGCACGGTCTCCGCCTACGCCTACGCCAAGATCGGCGACGTGACCGCCGACCAGTTCCGAGCTCTCGCCTCCATCCAGCGCGAGCTCGGTCTGGAGGTGCGCGTGACCAACCGCCAGAACCTCGTGTTCCGGGGGCTCACCGACGCGCAGCTGCGCACCCTCTACGAGCGGTTGGCCACGATCGGGATGGCCGAGCCCGGCGCCGAGCTGGTGCGCGACGTGGTCGCCTGCCCGGGGGCCGACACCTGCAGCCAGGCGGTCACCCAGTCCCGCGGGCTGGCCAAGGCCATCGGCGAGGCGCTCGAGGAGGAGGGCCTGGCCGAGGTGGGCGGCGTGCGCATCAACATCTCGGGCTGCACCAACTCCTGCGGCCAGCACCACACCGCCGACATCGGCTTCTTCGGTGCGGAGCGTCGGGTCAACGGCCAGGCCGCGCCCGGCTACCAGATGCTGCTCGGCGGCTACGTGGGCGCCGAGCAGATCGAGTTCGGCGACAAGGCCCTGCGCCTGCCGGCCCGCAACGCCCCCGCCGCCACCGTGCGGGTGGTCCGCCGTTTCGCTGCGGAACGCGAGGCGGGCGAGACGTTCCGGGCGTGGATGGACCGCTCCGGCGGCGCCAAGACCCTCGGTCGGGAGCTGAAGGACCTCGACGTGTTCCCCAGCGTGTTGGAGGGCCCCGAGTTCTACATGGACTACGACGAGATCACCCCGTTCGCCGTCGAGATCGGCGAGTCGGAGTGCGCGACCTGACCGAGCCGGGCCCCGAGCTGGATGCGGCGGCCGCCGCCGCCATCGACGCCGCCAACGCGCACGACCCGTCGCGGGTGCGGGTGGACGGCGAGGAGCGCCCGTTGGCGCTCGTGCAGGGCCAGCGCGCCGCCGACTGGGTGCGTCGCCTGGCCCCGCAGGCCGGCCCGGCCGTCGTGCTGGCGGCCCGCGCCCATCATCTGCGCCGCTGGGAGCTGGCCCGCGCCGCGTACCCCGAGGGGCGGGTCGGCTACCTGCGTTGGCGGCGCGAGCAGAAGCAGCGCCACGCCGCCGCGGTGGGCGAGGTGCTGCTCGGCGTGGGCGCGGGGTCCGCCCTGGTGGAACGGGTGCAGGAGCTGGTCGCTCGGGGCGATCTCTCCGACCCCGACGCCCAGCTCGTGGAGGACGCCGCCTGCCTGGTCTTCGTCGAGCTGCAGCTCGCCGAGTTCGCCGCCCGCCTCGACCCGGCGAAGGCCGCCTCGGTGGTGGCCAAGACCCTGGCGAAGATGAGCCCGGCCGCCCGGGAGGCGGCGCAGCAGGCCGCCCCGCCCGAGGCCAGGCCGCTGCTCGAACCGGCGGGCTGAGCGGCCCTGAGCGAGCCGCTGCTCAGCGCGGCGCCGAGGTCGGGGCCACCGCGGCTGCTGGCCGCGCTGCTGCACGGCCACGGCGGCATGCCGGACGCGCTCGGGGGCGTGGCCATCG
>JBJXGF010000320.1:0-26907 GCA_046153015.1 Acidimicrobiales bacterium
GTTCCAGCCACGCCTTGACGACGACGGACTTGTGAGCGGACAGGTTGTCGCAGATGCAATGCAGGTCGAGGCCCCCCGGGGTCTGCTCGATGAGATCATCGAGGAAGGCGACGAAGTTCTCCGACCGCCTCGAGTCGGCGACCCATCCGGCGATCCCGCCGCCAGGCACATCCAGCGCGGCGAACAGCATGGCTCGGCCAGCTCGTGCGTGCGCCCGATCAGCGACGGTGCACGACCCCCGCCGTGGCGGGGTGTCGCCGTCGACTCCGGGATGCCGCGCAGGACGGCGAGCTCGGCTGCCCGGAGGGCGGGGCCGGGGGAGACGCCGAGCTCGTCACGGAGACGGACTCGGATCGTCTCGTAGCGACGAAGGCCGTCCGCCTGGCGGCCGCTCTCGGCGAGCGCTCGGATGGCCAGCGCCCACAGATCCTCGTCGAGCGGGTGCCGCTCACAAACGTCGATCAGCGCCGCGACCGAATTCGCGCCGCGGCCCTCGTCGAGCTCCTCGGCGAAGAGGCGCACCAGCATCGAGCGGCGGAGCTCTTCGAGCCGAGCCGTGGTGGGCGTCGGCAGCAGATCGAGCCCCTCGGCGATCTCACCTCGCCACAGTGCGTTGGCGCGACGAAGCACCTCGCCGGAGACCGCAACGGTGCTCGCTGAAGCAGCCTGCTCGAAACGGCAGACGTCGATGTCGGCCGGATCGGCAGCAAGGCGGTAGCCGCGAGTCTCGGTGAGGACCTCTGCCGGGAGGTCGCGGGCGACGAGCAGACACGCAACCGGGCGACGAGGACACGGAGATCGTCGATCGATCCGCCGCCTCGGCCACCGCTGACCGCAGCAACGAGACTCGCGCTCGAGACCGCAGTGTTGGCTTCAAGGAGCAACGTCGCCGCCAGACGCCCCAGCTTGCCCGCGGGTGCACGACCAGGCCCGAGTCGCAGCGGTCCGAGCACCGCAAGAAGTGGACTGTCGTGCATCGCGCAGACTTTCTGCAAGGTAAGACGCAAACCGTAGCGCGCACTATTGGGGCCGGATCGAGGAGGGAAACCCGTGGACACCAGTGCTGACGTCGATGTGGTCGTCGTGGGCGGCGGCATCGCCGGAGCCTCGGCAGCCGCCAGGCTCGCCAGTGAGGGGCGGAGCGTCCTTCTCCTCGAGCGGGAAGCGGTGTTCTCGGATCGTGTGCGCGGAGAGGGCATGGTCCCCGCCGGGTTCCTGCACGCCGAAGCTCCCGGGCTGGGCGACGTCGTGCTGGGCACTCCCGGGCTCAACGTGACCACCCATCTCGTGGCCTACGACGAAACCCGGTCGATCGAGGCCTCGGAGTCGGCACGCGTCGAGTTGGCAACGGTCGAGCCCAAATCCCCGGGCCTTATCTGCGTGGGTCATCCCGCGCTACGGGAACGGCTCGTCGCTCATGCCGCTGAGGTGGGCGTCGAGGTGCGTCGCGGCGTGCAGGCCGTTGCGGTGGAGAACGACCCGGTAGCGCCATCGGTGCAATACACCGACGCTGGCGGTCAGACCTGGCTGGCGCGGTGCTCGCTCGTCATTGCGGCCGACGGGAAGGACTCCGAGATCCGTCGTTCGCTGGGGCTCGAGCTCCACCAGACCACACCGAGGGTGTTCCTCACCGGCATGCTGGTCGACGACGGTGGCGTGTGGGACCGCTGCGTCGCGAGCATGGGCGTCGAGGGCGGCCGGAAGTTCTACATCCAGCCTCGCCAGGACGGCCTCGCTCGGCTCTACCTCGGATTCACCATGGCGGCGCCGCGATTCACCGGACCCGATCGCGCGCGACGGTTTCTCGAAGCGTTCGACTTCACGTGCATCCCCCACGCGGAGGAACTCCGTCACGCCGCGCCCGCTGGGCCATGCGCCGGCTATCCGATGACCGACAGTTGGCTCGATCGCCCTTATGCCGATCGGGTCGTCTTCGTCGGCGACGCCGCCGGTTGGAGCGACCCGGTGATCGGGCAGGGCCTCGGCATCGCGTTCCGCGACGCGCGGGTGCTGAGCGACCAACTTGTCGGCTGCGACAACTGGAGCAGCGCGCAGCTCGACGCATACGCCACGGAGCGCACCGAGCGGATGCGCCGCCTCCGCTTCATCAACCTCGTCAGCACCGTCTTCGACCAGATCGGGGTTCCGAGCGACCAACGTGCCCGCAAGCTCGAGCGCATGGCCGAACTCATGAAGGCGGAACCCGAGCTGGCCAAGCTGCGCACGCTGGCGATGCGGGATCCCCTCACCGTGCCCGCCGAGCGGTTCGAACCCGCCGGCCTCGTCGCGCTCGCCATGGCATAGCTCGCGGGCCAACTCCATCCTCAGGCGCCTATCGGTGGCCCCATGGCCACCGCCCGGCTGATCGGAGCGGTAGGTTCAAGGCGTGGTGGCGGAGCCGGTCCCGCGTGTTCGTCTGACGGCGGTGCCTGATGAGGCCGTGCTCGTGGTGCGCGGTGACGAACTCGATGCGGGGCTGCTGGTCGAGGATGCCGAACGGTTCCGGGCGCGCTTCGCCGGTTGGGACCGCTATGGGATCTCGGCGTTCTACGCCGCTTCGGACGATGAGGTCGACGCCCTGTGCCAGTCGAGACTGGTGCGCTTCGACACCGTGGTCGTGTTCCGTCGGGAGGATCTGCTGTCTGGAGGTTGTGCCGACGTTCCGGACGCCGCATGTGACGCTGTGCCATGCGGTGCTGGGCGAGCTGGTGGAGTGTCTCATTGGCTGCAGCCACGTGGTCCGGGTCAACCCCTACCATGTCGGGGGCGAGGAGGTGACCGATGGAAGAGCTTGATCTGCGGGTCGATCTGAACACCGAGGACGACACGGGTCTGCCGTGGGCGTTCCTCAGCGACGCGCGCGATGCATCGATCGTGGTGGAGGGCGCCTGGCTGGTCGTGGGATCCGGCAAGGTGCGGGCGGTCGCCCAGGTCGCGCAGGTCGAGGGCGAGCTTGTTTGGGTGCGGCCGTTGCCGGGGCCGGTCAGCCAGTACCGTCACCTGCTCGCTGACCGAGGCGCAGCCTGATCTCACGTCGCGTGCCGTCGGCGCCGGCAGATGCGAAGTCGTTCTGCATCGCGATCTCTACCACGATCTCTAACCACCCCCGCCGGAGTGGGGACCACAGGAGCCCGCTCGACCGCACAAGGCGCTCGCGAATCGGCTGGTCAGCCGTACTGGGCGCCACCGGAGCGCACGAGAACGAACAGCGCTCAGGCGGCTCATAACCCGAAGGTCGCAGGTTCAAATCCTGCCCCTGCCGCCGCTCGCGGAGGAAGGCCCGGTCAAGAGACCGGGCCTTCTACGTTTTCGGCCTGACCTCACCCATGACCGAGAGGCGTTGCCGTGGACCTTCCCCGCATCTTCACCATCCGCGAGAGCAGCCACCGGATCCACAACCCGATGACCTCCGCCAAACTCGCAGCGCTCGGTGAAGCGCTCCCGCTCGCTCGGGGGACCCGAGTACTGGATCTGGCCAGCGGCTCAGGTGAGATGCTGTGCACCTGGGCTCGTGACCACGGGATCTCGGGAACCGGTGTCGACATCAGCACCGCATTCACGGCGCAGGCCCGGGTCCGCGCGGTCGAGCTCGGCGTCGGTGATCGGGTCGAGTTCATCCACGGTGACGCCCGCGGCCATGTCGCGGACCAGCCCGTCGATCTGGCTGCGTGCGTTGGCGCCACATGGATCGGGGAGGGAGTCGCCGGAACCGCCGAGCTTCTCTCCCGGAGCCTTCGCCCGGGAGGCATCATGCTGATCGGCGAGCCGTACTGGCGGCGAACTCCTCCGGACGAGAAGACCGCCCAAGAGTGTCACGCCACGCGCATCGCCGACTTCCTCGCGCTGCCGGATCTGATCGGTCAGCTCCAGGACCTCAGGTACGACGTGGTGGAGATGGTGCTGGCCGACCAGGACAGCTGGGACCGGTACGTCGCGGCCCAGTGGCTCAACCTGCGCCGCTGGCTGGACAGGAACCCGGACGACGAGCTGGCGGCGGAGGCCCGCGAGGAACTGCGCAGCGAGCCCGTGCGCTATGCGCGCTCCACGCGTGAATACCTCGGCTGGGGGGTCTTCGCGCTGATGAAGCGCTGATGCGCGACCGGTCCGTGTGCGCCTCATGCCCTTCGCGTGGAGCCCCACCTCGAGTTCCACAGGGGCCGCATCGGCTGCCTCGAGCTCGGTGGCTCGGGTCGCGACAGGCTCGGTGCACGGGAAGTCGTGGGGTCGAGATGAGCGGGCACGCTCGACGGTTGCGGTTGCACCAGGTCGGCGAGGTGCTGGTCGACCTGCCGGTGTTTCTGACCTCGCCGATCTATCGACGGTGGCACCTTGTCACCAAGTAAAGAACCAGCTCAGAGGCCCTTTCCGAGGAATCGTGAAGGGCCTCTGACGTTACTCGCGGCACTCAGCGCGAACAGGACGCGAACAGACTGCTCTGCGGGTCGGAACCCGATGGTCACTTCCTCGGCGCTCCGGTACGAGTAAGCGTCGCAGTCGGAGCGTCGTGCGACGCGCTGGGTCGGTGGACCCGCCGAGTTGGATCGCGACGGCGACGGCGAGGATGACGGAGAGTTGCCGCCCAGCGTCTGGGGCGGCGGGGTCGGCGGGCACGAGTTGTAGTGCGCGCTCGGGGAGGAATGCGGTACCGAAGCAGACGATGACCGCGAGTGCTCCCAGTGTTCCTCCCCGAGCGCGGTCGCTGTCGGTTCTCGACGTCGTGGATGCAGCTGCGAGTCCGATGCCGACGAGCGTTGCGAGCTGCAGCGTGTGCGTAGCGAGCGGTAGGTCGCGGTTCGGTCGTGACACCACGATGAGGGCGAGCGCCCACCACGAGGCGAGCAACGGCAGGAGTATTGCGACTCGGTGGGCCCGGCGTTGACGCAGGGTGGCGGGCGACGATTGGAGTGTCGCGGCGGCGGTGTCGTCCAGAACGAACGGTGTTGCCGCGGCGACCGCGGCCGCTGTCGCCGAGAGCAGCAAAGGAGACGGGCGTTCGGTGAGGGCGAGCCACATGGCCGTCGTGACGGCCGTTGCGGCGAGAGGCTTCCAGGTGAGAACTGCGGCGAGGTGGCGGGTGGCGGAGATCATGGGCAGCTAGCCACTCGTGTGGTGTTGGGTGGTGGGGGGAGTCCGAGATGCCGTGCGAGATCGGACGACGGCGTGGCCGGGTCGACCCAGCGCGGCCAGTCGTCGGCGAGCGTGTCCACGATCGGGCGAGCTGGTTGTTCGAGCATGGCGATCGCGAGGCTCGCGTCGGAGGCGGTGTAGATCGCCCCCCACATCGGCGGGTTGTCCCATTCGTCGAAGGTCAGCGCAGCGCTCGAGGATGCTCCTTCGGATGAGAGGTCGCGGAGGAGTGCGGCGCCGTCTGGGGTGGCGACCGCGGCGAGCCAGAGCGCGACCGCGGCGCGGGCTCGTCCGTCAGCGGTGCAGCGCTGGTCGTCGTTGCGGGGTGCGGGTGGCAGCCCGACAGCCCATGCGCCGGCCTGTACGGCGGTGAACAGCTGGTTGGTTGGGCGGTCGTTACACGGGAACGAGCCGTTGCCGAGGTCGGGGTGCAGGTTGTTGTCGTCGGGCCAGATCGTCTGTGGCCTGAGCTGGTGGGCGACCTTCGCGGGGAGCCCGGCGATGAACGGTTGGGGTCCGCAGTCCGAGTTGCCGATCGTTGTCGGGATCCGTTGGATGACCTCGACGGGTCGTTGGGCGACTGACGGTGGCACGAGCGCGAGCACGCCGGTGACGCGGGCTTCCCACTCGTCGATCAGATGTCGAGACGGCGGGTAGGCGCAGTAGCGCACACTTTGGCGTTGCTCGCATGTCTGGTGCGCGTCGGGTTGGGTGATGTAGCTCACCATCGCGGCGACCTGGCTGTCTGACGGCGGTCGGGTCTGTGCCCAGCCTGCGACCGCCGCGACACCGATCGCGGCGACCATCACTGCGCCGAGGCGGCGGGGAACGCCGTCACGGGCGAGCGCGACGGCGCCCATGACCGTGATCAGCGCGGCGAGGTAGAGGACATGCCACCAGGCCGGCCTGATCTCGAGTGTCGGGTCGCCGACCGAGGTTGGTTCGGCGAGGAAGCCGAGGAACCGCACGGGGTGGCTGTGTGGCATGGTCCACGGCCATGTCGTGTCGTCGAGGAACCGGGTTTGGATGACGGTCACGGCGACCGCGGCGACGACCCCGAACGCCGCGAACGGCACCCAGCGGCCGACGGCGACACCGACGGTCACGGCTCCGGCGACCACAAGGATGCCGGCGCCGATCTCAGCCCAGTGGGGTGCGCCGACCGCGCCGCCCCGTGCGCCCAGGAGCATGACGCAACTGGCGGCGAGCAGCACAGCTGCGGTCACGGTTGCGGCGATTGCCGAGAGCGCGCCGGCGGTGCGGACAGGCTGAGGCGCGGGTAGGGCCGCGAACAGTTCGGCGGTCCCGGTGCGGACCGGCCCCAGCGCGAGCAAGTTGGTGGCGACGATGGTGAACCAGCCGAGCGGGACGAGCCCAAGTGCGACGTCAAATGACAGCCAAGCCCAGTGGTCGCTCAAGGTGTGATCGGCGATTGCGGAGGCCCACAGCGTCAGCGGGGTCAGGACGATCCCGGTGATGAACGCCGGGTGGCGGACCAACCGTCGGTTCTCGGCAGGTGCCAACGGCACCAGGGTTCGCCAGCGTGTGTCGGTCGTCCACCCGACCGGGCCGCGCTCGGGCGGGGGGCCCGACTCGTGTCGGCGACGCACCGAGCGCACGACCCACCAGACACCGAACGCTGCGAGGATCAGGATAAACGGCATCGCGGTCAGCTCGCCCGTGAAGCGTCGGTGTCGGGGGCCCGCCCGATCAGGAGCAGGTAGGCGTCCTCGAGCGCTGGCTCGGCGAGCGTCGCACCCGGCGGGGGATCGCCGATCAGCCGATGGTGCCCGAGCCCGGTCCGCCACGACAGCCGTGCCCGGGGGTCGGCTCGGTCGCTGACCCACACCCGACCGCGAGCTGCTTCGATCATCGCCTCGGGTGTGTCGTCGAAGAGCACCCGGCCGACGTCGATCACCACGACGCGTTGGCACAAGGCTGCGACGTCCTCGGTCTGGTGGGTCGACAGCAGCACCGGATGCGTCTCGGCGACCCCGGAGACGAGCTCGCGGAACCGCAATCGCTGCTCGGGGTCGAGTCCAACGGTCGGCTCGTCGAGCACCAACACCCCCGGATCGTTGAGCAATGCTTGGGCGACGATCACGCGTCGGCGCATCCCGCCGGACAGGCGCTTGATCCGTTTGTGCATCACGTCGGTGAGCCCGACGAGTCCGAGCACTCGGGCCACCTCGTCGTGGCGTGCAGGCCGATCGGTCATCTCCTTGAGGATCGCGATGTAGTCGACGAAGTCGAACGCCGACAGGTTGGCGTAGTAGCCGGGCTCTTGAGGGAAGTAGCCGAGCCGTCGTCGGATCGCGAGGCGACCCTCGGTCAGTGCCGGGTCGTGTCCGAGGATGCGGACGTTGCCGCGATCGGGGGCGAGCACCGTCGCCACGATCCGCAGCAGGGTCGTCTTGCCGGCGCCGTTCGGTCCGAGCAGACCGGTGACACCGGGACCGATCGACAACGTCACGTCGTCGAGGGCCAGTGTCGATCGGAACGACTTGGACACCCCAACCATCTCGACCGAGTTCATGTGAGTCCTCCTGACGCCCATCCTGTTTCGAATCGTTCGCGGCGCATCACGAGCACTACACCGGCAGCAGCCGCCCCGATCGCCAGCGCGGCCTGACCCGCCGCTTGGAACGCGACGAACCGCTCGATCAGTTCGTCGGGAGCGGTGCCGCGTGCACTCCAGCTGGCCGCGGCGATCCACACGCCGCCCACCGCGGCGGCGACGCCGCGGACGGGTAGCCAGCTGGCGGCCGTCATCGTCACCGTGGCCATGCACACCGACGGAAGCAACCACGCCATCGCGGTCCAGCCGATGTCGGGCACAGCGATCGCGAACGCTCCGGTCAGGGCGAACGCCGGCACGACCACCGAAGCCCAGCGGACGAGCAGTAGCTCGAGACCGGCCATCGGCGTTGCCACGATGACCTCGCGGGCTGGGTCGTCGCGGGATGCGAACACGGCGGCGACCGCGGCGACCGCGAGCAGCGGTGCGGACACCAGGAACAGGAAGGTGTCGCGTGTGCTCCCATCGAACGCCGCCCATGACGCGGCCAGTACGAGCACGATCGCGACGGAGGTGAGCCACGGGTCGCGTGCGCCCGGTACGACTGCGACGAGCCGTGCGTGTCGATCGCTGACGCCGCAGCGCACGACTAGTCGTTCGGGCCAGCGACGCGCGGGTTGGTCGACGACGGCGACGATCGCGGCCAGGTTGCGCTCGAGCCGATCTGCGTCGGCCATCGGCGCGAGCTCGCCCCGGCACTCGGCGCACACCATCAGGTGGGCCTCGACCGAGGACGCCTGCGCCCGCCCCAACCGGCCATTGGCGTAGCCGGTGAGCAGGTTGCGGTCTGCGTGCCAGGTCATGTCAACGCCTCTCTCATCTCGAGTCGCGCCCGCGACATCCGACTCTTCACGGTGCCTGCCGGGATCCCCAGGGCCCTGGCTGCCTCCCGCGTCGTCAGCCCGTCCAGCAGTGTTGCTTGCACGACCGCGAGCAGTTCCGGAGACAGCCGGTCGATCGCGTTCGCGAGGTCCCCGTAGTGCACGTCGAGCAGCACCTCGTCCTCGGCTGACACCCGGGCCTCGGCAAGAGGTACCGGTGACCATGCGATCCCGGGTCGCCGGCGCAGCTGGTCGATGAGCCGCCTGATGCCGATGCCCCACAGCCACGCCGGTACCTCACCGCGCGCGGAGTACGCCGACGGCTTGCGCCACACCGCGAGAAACGTGTCCTGCACGGCCTGATCGACGACATCGCTGTCGTGACACCGGCGCAACAGCCGAATCGTCAGCCACGGTGCATGTCGCCGGTACAGCGTCGTGAAAGCGCCTCGATCCCGGTCACCGATCGCGACGAGCAGCTCCACGTCGCTGCGGGCGTCGCCTGGATCGGTCATCACCAACCTTGTCGTAACACAGGCCCTCCGCGGTTCACCGGCCGGCGATCGTTCAGCCCGCGGGGGCAAGTCGCCCCGCAGGCCGGCGACCCGTTCGACCCTGCGAGCGTGCGGGATGACCCGAGGGCCGGCCGAGTGTCCGGCGCTGATGGTCGGCGGTGAACCGATTCGCGCCGTCGGAACGACACACAGTGAGGACCAGCGGTCAGCACAGCCGAACGGGGGGATCGGTGACGACGCACCAGCGGAGCGGATGTCACCCGGTGCGGCCCGCCTGACCGTCAGTCCGAACACGGATGAGAATCCGAGCGGCCGACCATCGGACGCCCGTCCACAGACAGGAGCAGGTCGTGAGCAGCAGAAGCAGGCGAGTCGCGATGGTGTGGGCAGCGACGGTCTCGGCCGTTGCGATGGGGACGGCAGGTGCTGGCTCGGCGGGTGCCGAGCGTGCCGGTTCGTTCCATGGGGTGTTCACCGAGACGCCGGCGGGCTCGGCAGCCGGCTACGACATCCATGGGTCGGTCAAGATGACGATCGGCTCGGCCGGCACGGTGGTCAGGGTGAACGTGGCGGGCCTGGATCCGGCCAAGGTGTACGGGTCGCATCTGCACAACGGGACCTGCGCGTCAGGAGGTGGCGGCCATTACCAGGACATCGAAGGTGGGTCGGTCGTCCCGCCGAACGAGTTGTGGCTGAGCACGAACGGAGCGGGCCTGGTCCCGAACCCCGGTGGGGTCGCCCATGGTGCGGGCTCGGCGACGTGGATGGCTCGGGTCTCGAGCGCCTCGACGAACGCCCGATCGGTCATCGTGCACGAGCCGGGCAGCGGCGCCAGGATCGCGTGCGCTGATCTGCAATGAGCCGCGTCACGGGGGTCGCGATGGCGCGTGTGTGCCTGGGAGCGATCGGGCTGTTCATGCTGCCGGCCGGTGTGCAGGCGGCGTTCGCGCCTCGGTCGTTCTTCGACGACTTCCCGATCGGTCGCGGCTGGATCGCGGCCGAGGGCGGATCGTACGACGAGCATCTCGTGCGCGATGTCGGCGTGTTGTTTCTGGCATTGATCATCGTCACGCTCTGGGCGGCATGGCGCGGCGAGTTCCTGGTGCCGGTCGCGGTTGCGTGGCTGGTGCAAGGTGTCGGACATCTCGCGTATCACGTCGGTCACCTCGACGGGGTGGCCGGCGTCGACCGCGTCGGGCTCGTCGGGTCGCTGGTGGTGATCCCGGCGCTGGCCGCGCTCGCGCTCGGCGCAATGGTGGCGTCGCCTCGGCGGTCGGTGCCGTGATGGCGACGACGGACGGGCCGGTCGCCGGGAAATCGGTGTCGATTCGCAGTGAGGTCTCGGAGCGGCTGTGGGTGCTGATCGTGGCCGGGATACCGACCGGCGTGCTCGTGGCCGGGCTGGGCAGCCGGTTGGCGATGCTGGTGCTGGGGTTGACCTCGCCCGACTCGGTCGTCGGTGTGACCAGCGACGACGGTTTCGAGATCGGCCGCTTCACGCTCGGCGGCACCTACAACCTGTTGATGCTGGGTGCGGTGGTCGGTGTGATCGGTGCTGCGGCCTACCGCGCAGTCCAACCTTGGCTGCTGGGCCCAAACTGGTTCCGTCGACTCACCGTCGCGGCCGGCTCAGGGGCGGTTGTGGGATCGATGCTGATCCATGCGGATGGGATCGACTTCCGGGTCCTGAAGCCGACGTGGCTCGCCGTCGGTCTGTTCGTGGCGCTTCCTGCGCTCTTCGGCGCTGTCCTCGGGGTCGTGGTCGATCGGGTCTCTGCCATCGCGGTTCCACCGGGTTGGCGACGTTGGGGCTTGCCGACCGTACTGGTGGCCGCCTTCCCGCTGGCGATCGTGGTGGTGGGGATCGTCGCAGCCGCGCTGGTTGTCTGGGTACCGGTCCGGCGCCGTCTCGACTCGACCGGTGGGCTGCCCAAGCCCGCCGGCCTCGGTGTTCGGGCCGTGTGGCTGCTGATCGCGCTAGCCGGCCTCGCGGCACTGGTGGGCGACGTACGAGCGTTGACGTGACCGGGACCCACCGGTCCGCTTGACTATCGAAGTTCGATATATCGTACTTCGAGCATGGATCGAAGGAATGAGCACCAGAAGTCGCTTCCGGCAGCGTCGCTGCACGTCGTGTTGGCGTTGCTCGACGGTGAGTTGCACGGCTACGCGGTGATGCAGCGAGTCGGGGAGCTGAGCGACGGTGCGGTCAAGATGGGCCCGGGCACGCTCTACGGAACGCTGAACCGGCTGGTCGACGACGGCCTCGTGGTCGAGACCACCGATCGAGTGGACCGGGACGAGAGTGAGCGGCGCCGCTACTACGAGTTGAGCGCGAGCGGGCGGTCGGTGGCACTCGTCGAAGCCCTTCTCCTCTGATCCCGCTGATCTACATCGCTGTCTCTGGGGCGGGGATCGTGCTCGCTCTCGCCGGCGGGACGAACGTGGCGTTCCTGGTCGTCGGACTCGTGGTGGCCGCAATCGCCGGGATGCTCGCGGCCGTTGCCTGGCGCAGGGCGGCCCCGGTAGGAGGATCCGTCCAGACGGTTCATTGGTGGAAGCTCGTCGCGGCCGGCCCGGTCATCATCGGCGGCGTCATCGTGGCAGCCGGGCTCGGAGTTGAAGCCTGGTTCGTTGGGATGTTCTTCGTGTTCTTGGCGCTGATCCTGACCGGGGTCGGTCTCCTGCTCGGACTTGCCCCGTCTCACCGCCCGTCGGCCGCCGGCGCTGCCGACATGACGCCGCGAGCGTCGGTTCTCCATGAAACGAATCGGATCGACTAAGCGACAGAGTTGCCATGGATGACGTAGTGCCTCACCGCACCTTGTACCGCGAGGCTGCGGTGCGACTCACCGAGGTGGTGACGACCGCCGGGTGGGACTTGTGCGTACCGGTTCTGCGGTGCCCGGACTGGTCGGCCCGTGACATGCTCGGCCACCTTGTCGGGATCACCAACGACTGGCTCACAGGTCGGCTCGACGGCTACGGATCGACGGACTGGACGGCTGGGCAAGTGCGTCGCCATTGCGGCGACGATGAGACCGAACTGTTCGCAGCGTGGTCGATAGCGCTCGACCAACTCGAAAGCGCGGCGCCACATCCGGTCATGGGTGACGCGTGGCGCTGGTTGTTCGGAGACGCGCTCGCGCATGAGGCCGACCTGGATGAGACGTTCGACCCGCAGCGTCGACCTCCGCCGGCCGCAGTCGCGGCGGGCCTCGCCGGTGCAATTGGGAGGTGGCGGCATCTTCTCAGCGGCGCCGATGCTCCGCCGCTCGAAATCGTGGTGCCTGGAGTACGCAGTTGGTGGGTTGGTCGCCCCGCCGACGACCACATCACACTGTTGGCCGACGCGTACGACGTCTGGCGCTTCCTGACAGGACGAGCCACCCGCGAGTGCGTCCGGGGCCTCGAGTGGAGCCACGACCCGGGCTGCTACCTCGACCTCGGTCTGGCCGTTCCGTTCCAGTTTCCGGCGGACGCGTAGCTGCGTGTCTGGATCGACCAGGACTTGTGCACCGGCGACGGGACGTGCGCGGATCACTGCCCGGACGTGATCGTCCTCCTCGAGCATGGAATCTCGTACGTGAGCCACCCCACGGGCAGTCCCGGTAAGGCTCCCGGTGTCGAACGAGCATCGTCACGGACCGGAGCGACGTGCTGTTCAGACCATCGCGGCTGCGCTCGACTGTGCGGGCGGACGCATCTTCCTTGAAGACGACGAGTTCCACGAGAGCCGCGACACCGACATCGTCGACACGCCGAGCTCAGCGGTCGAGCGACCGTTGACAGCGCAGCTTCGATCGCTCGACGCGGACTGATGATCGACGCAGAACCAGCGGGGCAGCCATCGCGCCCGAACGGAGGACATCGTCCGTGAACGGATCACCACTTCCCGCTCCGGCCAGGCGGTACCAGCCGGGGTTGATTCGGCGCATCCTCGCGGATCCGACGCCGGTGCTCGATGAGATCGCCGAGCGTTACGGGTCGATGTGCGGGTTCGGTGCCGGGCCGTTGCGGATGGCGGTGGTCGGCGACCCGGCGGCGCTGCGGGAGCTGTTCGCGATGCCCACCGATCATTTCCGCTGGGGCCACAAGTTCAACGTGTTGGGCTTCGTTGTCGGGAAGGAGTCGATGATCGTCTCCGACGGCGACGACCACGCTCGACGCCGGGCGTCAGTACAGGCGGCGTTCAGTCGACGCCGGCTCAACGGGTGGATTCCCACGATCGTGGAGCGAACCGACCAATCGATCGACCAGCTCACGGGGTCCCTCGATGGCGACGAACGCGAGGTCGACCTGTACCCGCTCGGTCGAGCACTGGTCCTCGAGATCGTCGTGCGATCGATGTTCGGTGAACGCCTCGCTGCGCGAGCCGCTGAGATCGGAGAGCTGTTTGAGCGGCCTCAGGCCTATCTGGAGTCGCCCGCGATCCGCCAGTTCCCGCACCCGTTCCCGGCAACGTCCCGATCCAGGGTGCGGGCTGACCGCCGGGACCTCGACGCGATCATCGACAGCCAGATCACGACACTGCGTGCTCAGGAATCGACGGACCCGCTCGATGTGCTCGCCGCGCTCGTGGCCGACGGCACGCTCAGCGATGGCGAGATCCGAGACCAGGTCGTCACGCTCATCGGCGCGGGCTACGACACGACATCTGCGTCGCTGTCGTGGATGTTCTGGTGCATCTCGCACGAACCGGGGCTGTGGCTACGCCTCCGGAAGGAGACAGACGAGGTGTTCGGACCCCTCGGGTGCGAGAAACCGGTCGCCGATGCGCACACTCTCGCCCGGCTCGACCTCGCCAACCGGGTGATGCGCGAGACGACTCGTCTCCACCCCGCCGGCGCCCTCTCGCCGCGGGAAGCGGCCTGCGATGTGACCGTCGGCGGTTACCGCATCCCGAAGGGAACGCTGATCCTGTGGTCGGCGCACCTCGCAGGTCGCGACGCGCGGGCCTGGGCCGCGCCGCTGCGGTTCGATCCCGACCGGTTTCTGGCACCCTCCGATGACCAGAAGGCGCTGGCCGACATCGCGTGGGTGCCGTTCGGTCGCGGCGCCCGCAACTGCATCGGTTTCGCGCTCGCCCAAATGGAGCTCACACTGATCGTCGCCCGCATCGCCCAACGGCTCGACATCACGTCGACAGCGAGCGAGATCCCACGACCAGTGAGCATGGTCGTCAACCGGCCTGCCGGCGACGCCCCAATGCGCGTGTCGGCCCGACGACCTTGAACCCACCACGACCCTCACCGTCAGTTCGGAATCCTCCCCCGGGTCGTCTGCGGGGTGGACCCGGCCGCGGCGATCTGTCAGCACCCTGTCAGCACGACTCGCGCCCACCTCATATGCCGAAGGTCGCAGGTTCAAGTCCTGCCCCCGCCAGGCGCTTCATCGGCAGCCATGTGTCGGTGAGGAACTCGCGTCGTTGCGTTCGACGAGCCGCCGGGCGACGGCGTGGTCGAGCGCGGCCCGGATGACGGCGTGGACCTCGAGGATCGTCTTGGGTGCGAGCCCGTTCCCGTTCCGGCCGCCGCTGTGGGCGAGGGCGTCGTAGAGGGTGTCGAGGTGATCGGCGCGCAGCCGGCGCAGCGGGATGTCACCGATCGCGGGGTGGATCTAGCGGTCGACGAACCAGGCGTACCGGTACGCGGTGGTCGCCCGCGCCTGCCGTCGCTTGTGGGGGATCCACGTGTTGGCGAGGTACTCGCCGAACGTGACCGGACCGGTCGGTGCTGCGGGGGTGGCGTCGCGTTCGCGGTCGAGTCGGGCGGCGAGCTGTTCGGCTTCGTCGAGGCCCACGAACGGGCCTACGAAGTCCTCGTCGCTCACTGGCAACCCCGAAAACTGCCCAAACCGCGTGACGATTTCATCCGTGGTATAGATCACGGTGCGGATCTCGGGGTCGAAGCTCTGGAACGGCACGAACTCCGCCCACGCGGACTCCCACAGCCCCACGATGGCGGGGTAGCGGGCCTCCCAGACGGCGGCGAACTCGGCGAGGCGGTCCAGGGCGGCGGCCTCGGTCGGCGCGGTGTAGATCGGTTTTAGGTCCTTGGCCAGCTGAGGCCAGGCCCGGCGGCTGGCGTAGCGGAAGGAGTTCCTGAGCAGATGCACGACGCATGTCTGCACGATGGTCTGGGGCCACACCGCGCTCACGGCGTCAGGCAGGCCCGTGAGCCCGTCGCAGACCAGCATGCACACGTCGCGCACACCGCCGTTCTTGATCTCGGTGAGCACGTGATGCCAGTACTTGGCGCCCTCACCGCCGTCGCCGGCCCACAGGCCCAGAATGTCCCGCTCGCCGTCCACGGTGACCGCGATGGCCACGTAGATGGGCCGGTTGGCGACCTGGCCCTCGCGGATCTTGACGTTGATGGCGTCGATGAACAGCACCGGGTACACCGCGTCCAGCGGCCGGTTCCGCCACTCCGACATGGTCTCGATCACCCCGTCGGTGATCCGGGTCACCGTCTCCTTGGAGACCTTGGCCTGATAGATCTCCTCCAGGTGGGCGCTGATCTCGCCATGCGTGAGGCCATTGGCCGACAACGACAGCACCATCTGGTCCACCCCGGCCAGGCGCCGGCGGCGCTTGGGCACGATGACCGGCTCGAACGTGCCCGCCCGATCCCTGGGCACCTCGAGCTCGATCGGGCCGATCTCAGTCAGCACCGTCTTCGCGCGGACGCCGTTGCGAGAGTTCCCCGACCCATGCCCCGCACGGTCGTAGGGTTCGTAGCCGACATGGTCGGTCATCTCACCCTCCAACATCGCCTCCAGCACCCGCTTGGCCAGACCGGCCAGCAGCCCGCCCGGGCCGACCAAGCTCACCCCGTCCTTCGCCGCCCGAGCCATCAACTCATCGGCCAGTTCCTCCGTCGAGAGCTTCCCCGCCAACGCCCCGCCCGGCGGGAGCTCCACGACAGGGGCCGAACCCGTCGAATCAACCATCTCGGTCAACTGTCTGTCCTTTCCACCGGGCACACCCGGCTACCGTAGGTGACAGTTACACCGTTGTAGTTACACTCCCGCTTCGGGATCTCGGCGTTCTACGCGGCGTCCGAGGACGAGGTCGACGCGTTGTGTCAGGCGCGGCTGGTCCGCTTCGACACCGTGGTGGTGTTCGGTCGCCGTGATCTCGAGGCGGCCGGGGTGGAGATCGTGCCGACGTTCCGGACCCCGCATGTGACGTTGTGCCGCAGTGATCTCGACGAGTTGGTCGAGCGGCTGTTGCGTTGTCGGCACGTCGTTCGGGTCAACCCGTACCATGTGGATGACGAGGAGGTGGTCGATGGAGGAGCTTGATCTTCGGGTCGACCTGAACACCGAGGACGACACAGGGTTGCCGTGGGCGTTTCTCGAGGACGCTCGCGACCCGGCGATCGTGGTCGAGGGCGCGTGGCTGGTGGTCGGTTCCGGCAAGGTCCGGGCGGTTGCGCAGGTTGCGCAGGTCGAGGGCGACCTCGTGTGGGTGCGGCCGCTGCCCGGTCCGGTGAGCCAGTACCGGCACCTGCTCGATCAGCGCGGCGTGGCCTGATCGTCGAGGCATGCGGACCTGATCGTCGAGGCATGCGAGGCTGGTGTCGGCTGCGCGGCGCCTCGGCTCCGCACAGTGACCTGCGACGGGCCATGGGCGCCGTCGTTCTGCATCGCGATCTCTACCGGGATCTCTAACCATCACCGTCGGATTCGGGGCGACACGCGCGCACAGGGGCGCACGTGCCTGGCGAGAACCGCCTGGTCAGCCGTAGTTGAGGCCACGGGACCGCGCCAGAGCATCGCTCATAACCCGAGGTTGTAGGTTCAAGTCCTGCCCCCGCCACCAAGTGGAGAACCAGCTCAGAGGCCTTTTCCGGGAAGTCGGGAAGGGCCTCTGGCGTTGTCGGACCGGTCAGCGCGAACACCACGCGAACAGAATGCTCTTCGGGATGGAACCCGACGGTCCGACAGAACTCAGGGGGTAGCCGTTCGAGCGCTCGGAGGACCTTCGGCTCTACTGTTCCAACGAAATAGGTAACAGCATTACTTACATGACTGACGGGTTGAGCGACACGGACATCGAGTTGTTCGGTTCGGTCTTGGTGTTCACCCAACAGCTCATGTTGCGGGCGGACGAGTACCTCGAGCCGTTTGGTCTGACGAGCCGGCAGTGGTTGTTGCTTGCCGTGCTCGACAAGCGGTTCCCGGGGTCTGCGCCGAGCATCTCGGAAGCGACGGCTGTGTTCGGCACGTCGCGTCAGAACGTGAAGCAGGTTGCACTGCAGCTCGAGCGTCGGGGCTGGCTTCGAGTCGAACCCGATCCGGTCGATCGACGGATGCTGCGTCTCGTGCTGACCGACAAACGCACGGTCTTCGACGACCCGGCTGTCCAGGCGGATCAGGCGGCCTTCATCCTGTCCGTGTTCGGGGGGCTCACCCCGGGCGAGCGACGCACCTTGCTGGACATGGTCGCCACGTGCATCGCCGGCCTGTCGTCGACGTCCAACGATCAGCCGAAGAGTAGAGAGGATCGTCCGTGACCCCCTCCGTAGCGCACTCCCAGGACCGCGTGACGCCGCGAGATCCCGTCGTGCCGCCCGATGTCGACGGCGCTGACGACGTGGATACGACCGTGGTGTCGCGCCGTTCGTTCCTGCGGCGAGCGGGCGTCGGCGCCGCCACCGCGTTGGTGTTGGTTGATGCCGCGGTGGCGTATCGGGTGTACGACCAGGGCGTGCTCGCCGAGGAGCGAGGCCCGGCGTTCGACGCGTGGGACACCTGGCGCAACGGCCCTGATTCGATGTCGATGGTCAGCGCAGCAGTGCTGGCGGCGAGTGCACACAACACGCAGCCGTGGCGATTCACGGTGGGAGAGGACCGGATCGACCTCTACGCCGATCTCACACGGTCCACCGGAGCGAACGATGTGCTGAACCGCGAGCTCGACGTGTCGCTGGGGTGTGCACTGGAGAACCTGCACCTCGCCGCCCTGGCACGGGGACGTCAGCCGGAGGTCGTGTTGGTGCCCGGCGGGTCGGTCGATCTCGTCGCGTCGGTTCTGCTGGGCGCGGGATCGGTGGTCGACGGTTTGCTCTACCGGGCGATCGGCAGCCGCCACAGCAACCGATCGGAGTACCGGTCGGACCCGGTTCCTACCTCGACCTTGGCGGCGATGGACGATCTCGTCGACGAGTCCGTCGCTCCTGCCCGGTTGGTGTGGCTCACCGCGTCCGGCGATCGGCAGCGGTTCGGGGACCTCCTGGTAGAGGCGCGACCCGCGCCCACGTCGCCGACGACGAGCAGTCGACGGCTTCGTTTGCGTGGTGGCGCAGCGACTGGGACACGATCCAGCGTCACAAGGACGGCTTGACCATCGACGGCGTCGGGCTGCGCCCGCTGGTGCGCACGCTCGGCAAGCTGCTGCCCGCGACATCTCGGCAGTCGGCCGACCGCACCTTCGTCGATCGCACGGTCATCCAGGCCCGGTCGGCTGCCGCGTTCGGCGTCATCGTCGTCGACGACCCCGCCGCTGGATCCGAACGCCTCGCTGGTGGCCGGCTGGTGCAGCGGCTGCATCTGTGGAGTGCAGTCAATGGCCTCGGCCTCCAGTACATGAACCAGATCACCGAGCGCATCGACCGCGACCGCCAGCTCGGCCGCGACGCCCCGTTCGAGGCGCCACTGGCTGATCTGGTCGGGGACGGGGCGCTGGTTGCGTTCCGCGTCGGCACCCCGACGGTGTCCGGCATGAAGAGTCCTCGTCGACCTGCACTGGAGGTGTTGCGATGAACACCGACGATCGCGCCCTGTTGGCGGCCGGATCGATCGCGGCGGTGCTCGGCGTCGGCGCCCGTGTCGCCGAGATCCTGGCCGGCACCGTGACGTGGGCCGGCAACAAGAACGACCCGACGACACTTGGCTGGGTGACCGTCGGGCTCGGCGTCGTCATCGGCGCAGCCAGCCTGCTGGTGACTCGTAAGCGCCGGCCGGGCGCCCAACTCGGGTCGGCGGCTACGTTGCTCGTCTGCGCCCTGCTCGGCCTCACCACCGCCGGCCTGGCGTGGGTCCCGGCGGCAGTTGCCACCAGCGCAGCGTGCGCGCTGGTGGTACACCGGTCCCGACCGGCTGGCGCCTGGCGGGCGGTGATTGGTGCGCAGTGGGCTCCGGCGCTCGTCGTGGTGTTGTCGCTGATCTACCCGGCGTTCGGCATCGTCGCCGGCGATCGGGTCGGGTTGCTCGGCATCGCCGGCGCTGTGACGGCATGCACAGCACTGGCGCTGCACCGCCGATCCCACGGGGCGGCGGCTGTCGCGATGGTGCTCGCTGCCGTTCCGTTCGCGGCGGCAACGGCTTGGTCGGTGGTGACGCCGCTCACCGCGGTGTTGATGCTCGCCATCGGGCTGCCGTATGTGCTCGGCCACTCACACCCCATCTCGTCCACAGGAGGGACCTCATGAGGACACTGATTCGTTGGACCGTTGGCCTGATCGTGTTCGCCCACGGCCTTATTCACCTGATGGGTGTGGTGAAGGGGTTCGGGTGGGGCGACGTGTCGAAGCTCACCGAGCCGATCAGCACCTCGATGGGTGTCGCCTGGCAGGTCGCCGCGGTCGTGGTGATCGCCGCTGGTGTGATGTTGTTGGCCGGGCTCCGCTGGTGGTGGGCGGTCTCCGCTGTCGCCGCGGTCGTCTCCCAGGCGGTGATCGTCACGTCGTGGACCGACGCCAAGGCGGGCACCGTTGCCAATGTCTTGCTGGCGATCGCTGCGGTGTACGGGTTCTGTGCGAACGGTCCGACCAGTTTCCGGGCCAGGTCCCGGCGTCTCGCCGATGAAGCGGTCCGGTCCGTGCTGTCGGCTGCCGAGACGTCCGGCGCGCTGGTGACCGAGGCCGATCTGACCCATCTGCCGCCGCCCGTGGCCGGTTACGTGCGCGCCGCCGGGGCTGTCGGTCGTCCTCGCGTGGTCGGCTTCCGCGCCGCCATCAGCGGCCGCATTCGTGCAGGAGCCAGCGCGCCGTGGATGCCGTGGACCGGAGAGCAGGCCAATACGTTCGGTGCCGAGCCGAGCCGGGTCTTCTTCATGGACGCGACCATGAAGGGCCTCCCCACCGATGTCCTCCACGCCTACGTCGGGTCGACTGCGACCATGCAGGTCAGGGTCGCGTCACTGAAGACCGTCATCGATGCCCGTGGCCCGGAGATGGACCAGGCCGAGACCGTGACACTGCTCAACGACCTGTGCGTGCTGGCCCCCGCCGCGCTCGTCGACGCACCGATCGAGTGGGCACCCATCGACGACCACCATGCACAGGCCACCTTCACCAACGCCGGTCACACGGTGAGCGCCGTGCTCACGTTCAACGACGATCACGAGCTCGTCGACTTCGTCTCCTACGACCGGCTCGCCTCATCGGCCGACGGCCGCACCTTCACACCGAGAACCTGGTCCACCCCGATCACCGACTACCGCAGCTTCGACGGCCGGCGCCTCGGTGCCCTCGGTTGCGGCCGGTGGCATCCCGTCGACGAGCCCAGCTTCGACTACCTCGAGTTCCACGTGGACGGCATCAGCTACCTCGAACCCGGTGGCCAGGGTCGAGACAGGCTCGATGCACGGGACGTCGTGGGGTCGAGATGAACGCGCACACTCGGAGCTTGCGGTTGCGGCAGGTCCGCGAGGTGTTGGTCGACCTGCCGGTGTTCCTGACCTCGCCGATCTACCGGCGGTGGCACCTGCACTGGGGCGCCACGCCGGACGAGGTTTTGGCACCGTTGCCCGGCGACGATCGATTCCCCACGGCGCAGTTCCGCGCGACTCGGGCGATCACGATCGCCGCGCCCCCGGCACTGGTGTGGCCCTGGCTGGTGCAGGTAGGTTGCCTGCGCGCCGGGTGGTACAGCCATGACTTGCTCGACAACCTCGGCCGCCCGAGCGCGACCACGGTCGAGCCGGCGCTGCAGGACCTGCATGTCGGGCAGTGGGTGCCGATGTCGCCGAAGCCGCCACCGACCCAGCGGACCGCGTTCCGGGTCGACTCGTTCGAGGTCAAGCGCTGGCTGCTCTGGACGAAGCCGGACTCGACGTGGTCGTGGCAGTTGACCCGCACCAGCCACGGCGGCACACGTCTCGTCAACCGCATTCATGCCGTCTACGACTGGCGACATCCCGGTGATGCCGCGCTGGGCGTGGTGCTGATGGAGTTCGGCGACTTCGCGATGAACCGCCGGATGATGCGCGGCATCAAGACGCGGGCCGAGTCCCTCGTCCGTGAGCGCGAGGGATGACGAGATGACCGAGCCGACGCTCCGCGCGTCAGCGCGCCGGCCATGGTTGGCCGGCTTCGCGGCGTTCAACGCGTTCGGCGCGTGGGCTGGTGCCATCGGGCTGGTCACCGGTGGCATGGACTTCGGTGCGTCGATCAACGATCGTCTGCCGTTCGACAGCCTGGTCCTCGCCGGGCTCGCTCTCGGCATCATCGTGGGCATTCCGCTCACCGTGCTCGCCTGGTCGGCCGGGACCGGCGGGCCGAGGACCGATGACTTGGCCCTCACCGTCGGGTTGACGCTCATCGTGTGGATCGTCGTCCAAGTCGCCGTGATACGGGCGTTCTCGTTGTTCCAGCCGGCATACCTGGCCGTCGGCGCCTACTTCGTCGCCGCCTCGCATCGCGTCACGCTGAGCCCTTGCCGACGCGGGGTGCTCTTCGTCGCCGTCGGTTCGGTCCTCGCCGCGGTCGGTGCCGGTCTGTTGCCGCATCCGATCAAGAACGGTCTCACCACCATGTCGGTGGTCGCAATCGCCTTGCTGCTGGCAGGAATCACCCTGGTCGGCGGCGGTGCGGTGTCGGCGTTGCGCGGTCGACGTCGCGTCGGCGCGTTGGCGGGCGGCGCAGTCGCGCTGTTTGTGCTCGCCGCGATGGTGTCGATCGTCGCGCCGGCCGTGGCCGCCACGAGCGTGCCGTCGACGGAGATCACCTCGACACCGGCGACGGTGGGGCTGGAGTACGAGTCCGTGACGCTCACCACCACTGACGGCGTGGAGCTCGCCGCCTGGTACGTGCAGGGCACCAACCGTGCCGGCGTGGTGGTCATGCACGGCGCCGGCTCCACTCGGTCCGACGTGCTCGACCAGGCCGCAGTGCTGGCCCGCAGCGGGTACACAGTGGTGCTCCTGGACGCCCGTGGCCACGGCGACAGCGGCGGCACGGCGATGGACTTCGGCTGGTACGGCGACCTGGACATCGCCGCCGGCACCGAGTATCTGACATCCCGTCCCGAGGTCGACCCCGGCCGGATCGGCGTCGTCGGGCTCTCGATGGGCGGCGAAGAGGCCATCGGCGCTGCGGCAGCCGACCCGCGAATCCGAGCCGTGGTGGCCGAAGGGGCGACCGCCCGCCAGGCGGCCGACAAGGCCTGGCTCTCCGACGTCTACGGCTGGCGCGGCTGGTTGCAGGAGCAGGTCGAAAAGGTCCAGTACGGCATCACCGACTACCTCACCGAGGCGTCACCGCCCATCGCCCTGCGATCGGCGATGGTAAACGCGCCCGGCACCCGCTTCCTGCTGATCACAGCCGGCAACGTGGCCGACGAAGGCCACGCCGCCTCCTACGTCCAGGCAGCCGCACGCGGGCGGGTGACGGTCTGGAACGTCGACGGCGCGGACCACACCGGCGGCTACGACACACAACCGGACGACTGGCAGCGGCGAGTCGTCGAATTCCTCGACGAGAGTCTGAGCTGACAGGAGGGAATCGCGAATGTCCAAGAAGTTACGTTTGCGAGCAGCTGAGAGATCGGAGTCAGGCCGCGGGGTGATTCCCTCCATGACCTACGAGTCAGCTGTTGCCGAGGTTCGACGACCGAGACCGAACGTCGGCGCGGAGCCCGACTATCGGGAACTGATCCGACTCGGTTCACTGGCGGCGTCGAGCCACAACACCCAGCCCTGGAAGTTCACTTCCGGCGGTGGATCGATCCGTGTTCTCCCGGACTTCTCCAGGCGCTGCCCGGTCGTCGACCCCGACGATGCCCACCTGTTCAAGAGTCTGGGCTGCGCCGCCGAGAACATCGTTCACGCCGCAGCAGCGCAGGGTCTCCGAGCCGACGTCGACTTCGATGACAACGACCGCGTCGTCGTCGTGCAGCTCACTGCCGACCCCACCTGCGGCGCGACCGCCTTGGCACGCGCCATTCCGCTTCGCCAGTGCACCAAGGCGCGCTACGACGGGCGCGCACTCGACAGCGAGGATCTCGCCACACTCGAGCAGGCAGGCGCCGGAGACGGTGTCCGACTCATCCTGTTGACCGACGACGACCAGAAACGGACGGTGACGGAGTTCGTCAATCGGGGCAACCAGGCCCAACTGTCCGATCCCGCCTGGCGGACCGAGCTGTTCTCCTGGATCCGATCGAACGATCGAGAGTCCCTCGAGACCGGCGACGGCCTCTCGGGGCGGACCTCCGGTCAGCCCTCGGCGCCGACGTGGCTCGCCAGACTGATCCTTCCCCTGTTGGTCAGACCGAAGTCCCAGATGAAGACCGATGCGGCGAACATCCAGTCATCGGCGGGAGTTGCCGTCTTCGTCACCGAGGATGACACTGCGGCGGCCTGGGTCGAAGCCGGACGCTGCTACGAGCGATTCGCGCTGCAAGCGACGGCCCTGGATGTCCGCAACGCGTTCATCAACCAACCCATCGAGGTGCCATCAGTGCGCCCGGACTTTGAACGCTGGCTCGACCTCCAGGGCGAACGGGCGCAGCTGATGATCCGGTTCGGGACAGGACCGCAGATGCCATTCAGCATTCGACGACCACTCGACGATGTCCTCGTCAGCACCGAACCCTGACAGGAAGGGAAACGCGAATGTCGAAGAAGCGCCTCTTGGCTGCCAGCGGGTTGGGCGCGATCGCACTCGGTGAAGCCGCACTGATCCGTCTCGGACGGACCTACGGGTCCACCGAGGAGGAGCGAGCCAAGGCGTTGCCCGGCGATGCCATCGTCAACGATCCGAAGGCGGCGACCGATCATGCGATCACGATCGATGCCCCACCATCGGACGTGTGGCCGTGGCTGGTGCAGATGGGTTGGGGACGCGCGGGCTGGTACACGGCGCGGTGGGTGGACCGACTGTTGTTCCCGGGAAACGGACCGAGCGCCGACCGGATCATCCCCGAGCTCCAAGACATCCACGTCGGCACCTTCATCCCCGACGGCCCGCCCCACACCGAGTGCGGCCTCATCGTCGAGGAGATCGACCACGAACGGGCACTGGTCATGCACTCCACCAGCCACCTGCCCATGAGCTGGCGGGCGCATGCAACACTCGACTGGTCGTGGGCCTTCGTGCTGACACTGCTCGACGACGGTCGCCGCACCCGATTCCACTTCCGCTCGCGATGGACGACCAGCCCGTGGTGGCTGACCCTCGGCGGCTGGGTGGGGATCGTTCCCGCCGACTTCATCATGTCGCGGGACATGCTCCGAGGAGTGAAGATGCGCGTTGAGCGTGCTTCGCTCGAGTCGTTGCCCGAGCGTTGATCGACGGACGGTGACCGCGGTGAGAGAAGCACAACGATCATCGAGGGGGCCCGCCATCTGCCGACCTCTACGTGTCCCCGGTCGTGCTGCCGCGCGCTCTGCGGAAGGGCCGCACCGTACGCGAACAAGATGCGAACACGACGGGAACCGACGGGGTGCCTACGAGTGCAGACGGACGACCTCAGCGAAGCGGCCGAATCGGCCGTCGACCAGCACCAACGCAACCGAGCGCCGACCAGGCCGCACGCTCATAACCCGCAGGGCGCGCCGTTGTAGTTACACTCCCGCGGAGGCCCCGCTCCTTCATCGCATCAACGGCCAGGGGCTTCGTCGTTGTCGTGGGTGTTCCTCCGGGTCAGGCGGCGTTCCTCGTGTGTTCCTCCGACGTTCCGCCGAGGCTGTCTTGGGCTGCTTCTTCGCCGTCTCGTCGGCGGGGCGAGGGTCGGCGAGACGTTCGGCGGTGCGGGCGGCGTCTTCTTGCATGCCGGGTAGGAGGTGTTGGTAGGTCTGCATGGTGAAGGCGATGTTGGCGTGGCCGAGGCGTTCGGAGACGACCTTGACCGGGACGTCTTCTTTGATGAGCAGGCTGCCGTGGGTGTGGCGCAGGTCGTGGAACCGCATCGTGGGGATGGCGGCGTTGTGGACGATCCGGCGGAAGGTCTCGTAGACGGCGTGGGACGTTACCGACGGCCGCCTGACGTCCCTCTACGGGAGCCGCACCCAAATCAGAAACGCCTCAGCCGACGCCCGCGACCAGGACTACTCATGGGCCCAAATCGCCGACCTCCTCGGCGTAACCCACCCGCGCCAGCGCCTGGCAGCGCTACGCCGGCCGCACCGCCACCAACCGGACACCCCTCCCACCCGACTAACCCCCGGGGCCAAATCAAACGCGCGAAGTGGGGCCAACCCAGGTTGACATTCGCAAGTATTCGGCACCCACACGCCGCCGGGATTCCGTATGTGCCGGTCAAGGGCCGTGGGCGGTCCGAACTGGCCGGGAGATGCGCCCACACCCACGTGGCGTCGGAGCTGGCGACGTTCGACTACGCTGTGGTCATGTCGGTGGTGTCGATTCGGTTCTCGGATGAGCCGGTGCATGAGCGGCTGCGCGAGTCAGCGCGTCGTCACAAGATGGCGATCTCGACGTTGGCGGAACGCCTGATCGATGAGGGGCTGCGTTCGGAGGCTCATCCGCTGGTGGTGTTCCGCCCCGCGGCAACGGGTCGCCGTGCGGTGTTGGTGGGTGGCCCGGAGATCGCCGATGTCGTTGGTGCGATCGTGGGAGGCGATGTGCCGGTTGACCAGCGGCGGGCCCGAGCGGCGGAGTTACTGGCCATCACCGGGGCGCAGGTCGATGCGGCGCTGGCGTACTACGCGGAGTTCACCGACGAGATCGACACGCTGATCGCCGAGCGAGCTCAACAAGCCGACGCGGCCGAGGCACGGTGGCGTCGGCAGCAGGCGCTGTTGGAGTCGTGAAGCTGGTCCTCGATGAGATGCACGCCCCCGTCGCAGCGGCGGCGCTCAACGACGAAGGTTGGGACGTCGTGGCGGTCGCGACCGTAGCTGGCCTGCGTGGTACGCCCGACGAGGAGTTGCTGACCTGGGCGGCGAACGAGGGCCGGCTGTTGGTCACCGAGAACATCGCCGACTTCGCCGCCATCGCCGCCCGTTGGACGGCGGAGCACCGGGATCACGCCGGGCTGATCTTCACCAGCCCGAAGCGGTTTAACCGGGCCACGCTGGCCTACCCCGGCGACCTGATCGCCGCGCTGCGTGCACTCTTGCAGGATCCACCCGACCTCGGAGCGTCCGCCGTCTGGTGGCTGTGAGCTCTCTCGCAACGTGGTGCGACTCTCAGTCCACTCGAGGTCGATCTGCATCGCGATCTCTACCACGATCTCTAACCAACCCTGAGGGTGCCGGAAATGCGTCGGGATGGTCTTCTGGCGCGCCTGGGGTGCACGCCGGTGGGCGGGGATCGGTGCCGGGCCGCGTCGAAGCGGAGTCGCCAGCGTCTTGGTCGTGGTCGCCGTTTGTCAGGCTGCGGTCCGGTACTCGTTGATGAGCCCGCCGCAGGTGGTGTGTCGCTGGATCGGTTCGGCCGTGTCGATCGCGGCGATGGCTTTGCCTGCTGGTGCTCGTTGTCGGATCGAGCGGTGGGGGCGATGCTGGTTGTAGGGCCATGAAGATGGGCCCGGGTGCGCTCGAGTCGCCCGGTCGTAGGCTTCGCCGGATCGGGCACGGGGGCATCTGGGAGATCACAGGTTGGGTAGGCCGTTGGAACACTATGGGCTGCGAGCCCGTCGTTGTAGCTGGCCGCCCCTGCGACTGGCCCGAGTG
>JBJXGF010000376.1:0-5616 GCA_046153015.1 Acidimicrobiales bacterium
ATCACCTCCACCTGCACCGGCAACTATCTCACCGCCGCCGGGCCCGCCGCCGCCGACTACGTGGGCTCCTACTTCCGGAAAGACACAAGCGACGGCCCCACGTACGCCAACGACCCGGACGCCACAAAGGCGCGCGACATCCTGAAGAAGGCGGGGCTCGACGAGAACGAGTTCAACAACAACTACGGCGTCTGGTGGGCGATGCCGCTGGTTCAGATCATGAAGAACGCCGCGCAGCTGCCCGGTGGGGTGAGCAAGACCAACATCATGCTGGCTTCGTACTCGTTGAAGTTCGACCATCCGCTGAACCTGGGCACGGGCGCCAATCGCATCAAGTTCGAGATGAACGGTGTGAAGGACGTGGCCTACACCGAGGGCGCGCAGATGCAGCGCTGGACGCTCGGGCCCGATGGTAAGGGCCGCTGGGTGCAGTTCGGCGACGTGATCGAGCAAAACGGCACGACCACGAACTGCGCGTGGGACGGCAAGGCCTGCAAGTAGGCGCAGATGGTGCGCACGCGCAAGCCGCGAGCGGCGGCTTCGTAGGAGCCAACGAGGCAGGTAGTAGGGTCTTCCCCGGTCGGGTGAGAGCCGCGCGGCCGGGGAAGAACCAGGGGGTTTCGGTGCGACGTGGGAGACGAGCGCGCGTGTGCGCGCTGATCGCAGCGACGGCGTTCGCGGCTGCAGCGTGCGGGAGCGACGAAGGCGACGGGAAAGCCGCCTCGGCGTCGACCACGGCAGGGGGCGGCGCCGCGGCCACCACCGCTCAGGGAGGCGGTGATGAGTTCGGGCCCTCGAAGGACAACCCCAAGGTCATCAACGGGCCGGAGGGATACAAGATCGACCTCTCCAAGTGCCCCTCCAACTGGAAGGACACCGACGGCGTCAGCGACACGGAGATCAAGCTGGCGCACAGCTTCGCCTTTTCCGGCCCCCTCGCCGCCAACGGCGGCATCTCCCGAGGCATCGACGCCTATCTCAAGCACATCAACGCCACCGAGGGCGGCGTCGCGGGCCGCAAGTTCAGCCTGACGATCAAGGACGACGCCTACGAGGCGGCGCGGGTCAAGGCCAACACCGACGAGCTGCTGGAGAGCGTCAAGCCGCTGGCCATGCCCGCCATGGCCGGGACTCCGGGCAACCTGGCCATCTACGACAAGATGAACGAGGTCTGCGTGCCGCATCTCTTCGTCGCGTCCGGTCACCCAGCGTTCGCCGATCCAGTGAACCATCCGTGGACCACCAACAGCTACCTCCTCTACCCGCCCGAGGGCGCCATCCTCGCCGAGTACGTGGCCGCCACCTACGGCAAGGGCGTGACCGTCGCCCAGCTGGTGCTGAACAACGACTTCGGGCTCTCCTACCGAGCCGGGTTCGACAAGAAGGCCAAGGAGCTCGGCATCAACATCGTCAAGTCGGAGCTGTTCGAGACGAGCGCCCCGACTGTGACGAACGAGGTCACCACCTTGGCCTCCACCAACGCCGACGTGTACGTGATCTTCTCCGCCGGCACGCCGTGCAGCCAGGCCATCAGCTCCCAGGCGTCCACGTCGTGGCGGCCCAAGGGGAAGGTCATCTCGTCGACCTGCACCGGCAACTACCTCACCGCCGCCGAGGGCGCAGCGGCTGACTACGTGGGCGCCTACTTCCGCAAGGACACGAGCGACGGCAACACCTACAAGGACGACCCCGACGCGCAAAAGGTCCGCGAGATCCTCAAACAGGCTGGCCACGACGAGAACGAGTTCAACAACAACTACGGGATGTGGTGGGCGCTGCCCCTCGTACAGCTCGTGAAGGAGGCTTCGGCTCGACCGGGCGGCCTGTCGCGCACGAACCTGATGATCGCGTCGCAGCGCTTCCGCTACGATCATCCGCTGGCCCTGGGCAAGCCCGGCAGCCGCATCAAGTTCGAAACGAACGGGCTGAAAGACGTGGCCTACACCGAGGGCGCGCAGACGCAGCGTTGGACGCTCGGGCCCGACGGCAAGGGCCGCTGGGTGCAGTTCGGCGACGTGATCGAGCAGAACGGCACCACCACGCCATGCGCGTGGGACGGCAAGACCTGCAAGTAAGCCGGGCAAGCACCGCCTGACCGGGGCGCGGGCCCTGCGCCCCCGCCCGTGCGCGTGGCGGCGGCCGCGTCGCGCCACTGTCCTCGCCGGGTCCGGCGCGCCCCGAGCGGGGTCGCGCCATGTCAAGGGGGTTCCGGTGAGAACAGGCAGACGAGGCGCGTGCGTCGCGCTCGGGGTCGCGGCGGCGTTGCTGGCCGCGTCGTGCGGCAGCAGCGACGACTCCGACGAGGCGGCGCCCACCACGGAGAAGGGCGCGGCCACCACCGCCGCAGCGGGCGGGACCACCGCGAACAGCTTCGGCCCCGACCCGAAGAACCCGAAGGTGATCCTCGGCCCCGAGGGCTACAAGATCGACACGGCGAAGTGCGCCGCCGGGTGGAAGGACAACGAGGGCACGACCGACACCGAGATCCGCATCGCGCAGAGCTGGGTGTTCACCGGCAACGTGGCCTCCGCCGGGCCGCAGTCGTTGGCCATGAAGGCGCTCATGGAGCACGTGAACGCCACCGAGGGCGGCGTCGCCGGCAAGAAGATCGTGTTCACCTCGAAAGACGACGGCTACGAGGCGGCCCGCACCAAGGCCAACGTCGACGAGCTGCTCGAGACGGTCAAGCCGTTGGCGTTCGCCGCGATCGACGCCACGCCGGGGAACCTGGCGGTCTACGACAAGCTCAACGAGTCCTGCGTGCCGCACCTGCTCGCCGCCACTGGGCACCCCGCCATGTCCGATCCGGTGAACCATCCCTGGACCACCGGCAGCTTCCTGGCGTATGAGATCGAGGGCTCGATCCTGGCCGAGTACGCCGCCACCCAGCTCGGCAAGGGCGGCACGGTCGCCGGCATGTTCATCAACAACGACGCCGGCATCGCCTACCGCAAGGGCTTCGAGAAGAAGGCCAAGGAGGCCGGCCTCAACCTGGTGAAGGCCGAGACGTTCGAGGCGGCGGCGGCCACGGTGACCAACGAGGTGACCACGCTGGCCTCCACGAACGCCGACGCGTTCTTCATCGCCACCATCGGCGCCACGTGCACCCAGGGCATCAAGTCGCTCTCGGAGACATCGTGGAAGCCCAAGCTCAAGCTGATCGCCTCGGTGTGCGTGGCCAACACCCTGAGCGTCGCCGGCCCCGCGGCCGCCGACTTCGTCGAGGCCGGGTACCGCAAGACCACCGAGACCGCCGAGGCGATGCGGACCGACCCCGACGCCATCAAGATGAAGGAGATCCTCGAGAAGGGCGGCGTCGATGCGAGCGACCCCAATTCACACTCGGGATTCATCTACGGCTATCCGCTGGTGCAGATCCTGAAGAACGCGGCGAAGCTGCCCGGCGGCCTCACCCGCACGAACGTGATGCTGGCGGCGCAGTCGCTGGACTTCGACCATCCGAGCTACCTCTCGATCAACGGCAAGAAGATCAAGTTCCAGCTCAACGGCCTGAAAGACGTCGCGTACACCGAGGGCGCGGCGATGCAGCGCTGGGTGATCGACCCGGCCACCGGCGCCGGCGTGTGGAAGCCGTTCGGGGAGATCATCGAGCAGAACGGCCAGTCGGTCGCCTGCGCCTGGGACGGCAAGGCCTGTAAGTAGGCCCGCTCGGGGACGGTTTCAGAACGGCCTGTTGATAATCCTTGCCCGGGCGGACCCGCTAGGGTCCGCTCGGGTCCCGGTGTGACGGTTGACACGGCACTGGGGGATGAGGGTGAGAGCAAGCTCTAGAACGCGGTTGGGCGCGCTGTTGCTGTGCGCCGGGCTGGCAGCCGCGGGCTGCGGCAGCGACGGCGACGACGAGGCCACCGCGACCACGGTCGGCGGCGGCGCCTCGGCCACCACGGCGGCGGGCGGCGGCACGACCGCCAACAGCTTCGGGCCGAGCAAGGACAACCCGAAGATCATCCTCGGGCCCGAGGGCTACAAGCTCGACACCTCGAAGTGCCCGTCCAACTGGAAGGACGCCGAGGGGATCACCGAGACCGAGATCAAGCTGGCCCACAGCTTCGTGTTCTCGGGCAACCTGGCGGCGGCCGGGCCGCAGTCGCTGGCCATCAAGGCGCTGTTCGACTACGTGAACACCACCGAGGGCGGCGTCGGCGGCAAGAAGCTGACGCTCACCTCGAAAGACGACGGCTACGAGGCGGCGCGGGTCAAGGCCAACACCGACGAGCTGCTCGAAACGGTCAAGCCGCTGGCCATGCCGGCCATGGCCGGCACCCCGGGCAACCTGGCGGTGTACGACAAGCTCAACGAGCTCTGCGTGCCCCACCTGCTGGCCTCCACCGGGCACCCGGCGTTCTCCGACCCGGTGAACCACCCGTGGTCGACGGGCAGCTTCCTCGCCTACGCCATCGAAGGCAGCATCCAGGCGCAGTACGTGCACGACACCCTGGGCAAGGGCGCCACGGTGGCGGCGCTGGTGCTCAACAACGACGCCGGCATCGCGTACCGCAACGGCTTCGAGAAGAAGGCGAAGGAGATCGGGATCAACCTGGTGAAGGCCGAGACCTTCGAGGCGTCGGCGGCCACGGTGACCAACGAGATCACCACGTTGGCCTCGACGAACGCCGACGTGTTCCTCCTCCTCACCTCGGGCACCACGTGCACCCAGGCCATCCGGTCCCAGGCCGAGACGTCGTGGAAGCCCAAGATGCGCCTCATCGCCAACGTGTGCACGGCCAACACCCTGGTGGCCGGCGCCGATCAGTCCGACGGGTACATCCAGGCTGGCCACTTGAAGACCACGGCCAACGCCGAGCTGCAGAAGACCGACCCCGACGCCATGAAGATCAAGGAGATCGTGGAGAAGGCCGGGCTGGACCCGCTCGACGTGAACGCCAACAACGGCTTCATCTACGGCTATCCGCTGGTGCAGATCCTGAAGAACGCGGCGAAGCTGCCCGGCGGCGTGAGCCGCACCAACGTGATGCTGGCCGCCTGGTCGCTGGACTACGACCACCCGCTCTACGTGAGCCGCAACGGCAAGAAGATCAAGTTCCAGATGAACGGCCTGAAGGACGTGGCCTACACCGAGGGCGCAGTGATGCAGAAGTGGGTCACCGCCGCCGGCAAGTGGGAGCCCTTCACCGACGTGATCGAGCTCAACGGCCAGTCGACGCCGTGCGCCTGGGACGGCAAGACCTGCAAGTAGCGCCTCGCTGACCGCGGTGCGCGCCCCGGCCTCGCGCGGGGCGCGCACCATGCGGCCAACGGCCCGAACAAACTCGAACGCTCGCGTGACAACGGCCGAGCAGCAGGCCGCGGTACGGTCCCGCCGGGTTTCGGTTCGCAGTGAAGTCGGGTCCTAGCACTGGGGGTGCACGTGCGGTTTGGGAGATGGGCGCGCTTCGGCGCGGGTGCGGTGTCGCTGGCGTTGCTGGCGGCGGCCTGCGGGAGCGACAGCGAGGGAGACGAGGCGGCGCCGACCTCGGCGGGCGGCGGGGCCTCCGCCACCACCGCGGCCTCCGGCGGCGCAACGGCCAACAGCTTCGGGCCGAGCAAGGACAACCCGAAGATCATCCTCGGGCCCGAGGGCTACAAGATCGACAC
>JBJXGF010000018.1:0-5098 GCA_046153015.1 Acidimicrobiales bacterium
TGACCGGCGCTCTCGAGCCGGTCAGGGCGCGGCGGCCGAGCCGGATCAGGCGAAGACGTCGATCGGGTTCTCGTTGAGCTCGATGAGGTTGCCCGACGGGTCCTTGAGGAACGCCTGGCGCGTGCCGATGCCCGGGATCATCATCGGCTCGCTGACCTTGAAGCCCTGGTCGGTGAGCTCCTGACGGGCCTCGTCGAGATCGGCCACGTGCAGGGCGAAGTGCTGGCCCCTCGGCGCCTTGTGATCTTCGGCCTTGACCAAGTGGATCTGGCGGCCGTCCGCCAGGCGGAGCCACGATCCGGGGAAGCCGAAATCGGGCCGGTCGACCTTCTCCAAGCCGAGCACATCGACATAGAAGTTGGTGGTCTTCTCGACGTCGTCGACGTTGAGCGCAATGTGGTGGACGCCGCTGAGCTTCATGCCGCCATGGTACGCCGCGCGCCCCGACCGGCGCTCGGAAGCGGACGTAGTAGCTTCTCGCCCCGAAAACCGAGGGAGGCGAGGGATGGCGAAGCTGGCGAGCATCGAAGGGATCGGGCCCGTGTCGGCCGAGAAGCTGGCGGCGTGCGGGCTCACGACCACCGAGGATCTGCTGCGTGACGCCGGCTCGGCCGCGGGGCGCAAACGGCTCGCCGAACAGAGCGGATTCAGCGAGGAGCAGCTCCTCGGTTGGGTGAATCGGGCCGATCTGATGCGCGTGAAAGGCGTCGGCGAGGAGTTCTCCGACCTGCTCGAGGTGGCGGGCGTCGACACCGTGAAGGAGCTGGCCACGCGCCGGGCCGACAACCTGCACGCAGCGCTCCAGCGCACCAACGAGGCCAGCAAGCTGGTGCGCCGCCCGCCCACACTGGCCGAGGTGACCGGCTGGATCGAGCACGCCGGCACGCTCGACCCGGCCGTCACACACTAGGATTCGCGCCCGTCGTCCCGCGTGCGGGGCGGCGCGCCGGGACGGACCGCGAAGAAGGATTGACCAACACGATGGCAGGTCGCGTGCAGAGCCGGAAGCTGGCGGTCGCGCTCGGCGTGGTGGCCGCCCTCGGCCTCACCTCGTGCGGCGACCGGATCGATCCGGCGGCGCAGCCCCACACCGGCGGCGAGCGCTTCGAGGACATCCGCTTCAGCGACCTGCCCCGCCCGATCGGCGAGTACGGCGACCTCGAGGACGTGAAGCTGGTCGAGACCCAATCGGTCGAGATCGCGGACACCAACCCCGAGAACGTGCTGCGCTTCTACCACGAGCGGCTCGCCGCCGACGGCTGGGCCGTGGTGGAGGGCATCAAGCCCAAGAACGAGAGCGAGTGGTACGGCACCTGGGAGCGTTGGGGTCACCAGGTGGTGGTGGTGGCCGCGCCCGGCGAGGAGACCGACGACGGCACGCCCGCACCGACCGTGGCCACCGTGTCGATGAAGCGACCCGCCAACTAACCCCTCGGGCTCGCTCAGGCGCGCTTGTCCTGGGGGCTGCGCCCCCAGACCCCATCCACAGCCGGCTCGCTGGCGCTCCCCGGCTGTGCGGCTTCGCTTCGCTCAGGCGCGCGGCGTGAGCTGACTCATGAGCTTGTGCACGCCGGCGGCCGCGTCGGGATCGAGCGGGGCGAGCAGCGTGGCCGCCTCGTCCCACACCTGCCGGGCGGTCGCGTGGTCGCCGGCGAGCACGGCGAGCTGGCCCAGCGTGGCCAGGGAGCGGCCGACGCCCACGTCGTCGCCGAGGCGGCGGTAGCCCTCGATGGCCTGGTGGGCGGCGGCTTCGGCGCCGTCGGCGTCGCCCACGCCGAGCAACGCGGTGGCCAGGCTCGCCTCGAGGTAGGGCTGCAGCGCGGCGTCGCCCCGGGCAAGGCACATCACCAGCGCCTCGCTGAACGAGGCTCGGGCCTCGGGCCAGGCGCCGCGCTGCTGGTAGATCTGGCCCAGCCGAACGGTCAGCCGGTAGGCGGCGTCGGCGCTGCCGTCGTCGCTGCGGCCCCGCTGCAGCTTCAACGCCTCGAAGGTGGCGCCCAGCGCCTCGGTGAGCCGGCCCTGCGCCAACAGGCAGGCGCCGTGCCGCTCGAGCGCCAGGGCCAGCGGCGCCGCCTTGCCGAGCGAGCGAGCCGCCTTCACCGCCTGGCTGTGCGCGGCGAGCGCCATCGAGGTCTCGCCCAGCTGCTCGTAGAGGCGCGTCTGCAAGGAGCAGAGGGACAGCACGGTCTCCTTGCCGCCCGTCTCCTGCGCCAGGGACGCGCCCTCCTGCGCCGCCGCCGCCGCTTCGGCCAGACGACCCGACCGCTCCAGGGCCACCGCCTGGGCGCTCAGCACCTGGGCCTGGCCGATGCGATCGCCGAGGGAGCGCAGCGCGGTGAGCGAGGCCTCGATGGCGTCGAGGGCGCGTGGGTAGTCGCCGATGGCGGTGAGCAGCGCGCCGATCTGTGCGTCGGCGGCGGCGGCGAAGCGGGGCTCGCCGCCGGCCCGAGCGGAATCACGCGCCTCCTCGAAGGCCGAGAGCGCGTCGTCGGCCATCTTCATCGCCCAGTACGCCCCGCCCAGCTCGATCAGCGCCTGGACCTGACCGGCCACGTCGCCTCGCTGGCGGGCCGCGCCCAACACGGCCTCCGCCTTCCTCACCGCCTCGTTGGGATCCACGTCAACGAAGCGTACGGGCGTCAACCACGTATCCCTCGGGCTGGCGAACGCTCACCGTGAACTACTAGCCACCTCGCGGAGCAGGAGGTGGGTGCGGGCTGCGTCGTCGGCGCGGTCGGTGAACTCCTTCGCCACGAACTCGGTCACGCCGATGGCGGCGAAGCGGGCGAGCTCTCCCCGCACCTGCGCCTCGTCGCCGATCAGCACGAGGTCGCCCGGGCCGGCCACGCCCTCCCGGGCGTACATGGCCCGATACGAGGGCATCTGCGCGTACGCCCACATGGAGCGGGCCTTCTCCCGCATACGGTCGGGCTCGGAGGTGACGCACACGGGCAGGCTGGCCACGATCTGGGGCGCGGGACGGCCGGCCGCCTCGGCCGCCTTGGTGATGGTGGGGACCACGTGGGACTCGATCGTGCGGGGGCCGACCCAGGTGAGCGTGGCGCCGTCGGTGCGGGCGCCCGCAAGGCGCAGCGTCTGCTCCCCCAGTGCGGCGACGAGCACCGGGATGCGCCGCTCGGGCGGGTTGTACACCTTGGCCCGGCAGCGGTAGAGCTCCCCGGTGAAGTCGACCGCACCGGCCTCGAGCACCGCAAGCAGCACCGAGAGGTACTCGCTCAGGTGCTTGATCGGCCGTTCGAAGGCCAGGCCCAGGTCGGCCATCATCGGCGCGTGGGAGAGGCCGATACCCAGCGTGAGCCGCCCGCCGACCAGTTGGTCCACGGTGAGCGCCTGCTGCGCCATGACCATGGGGTGGCGAGGCCAGGTGGGCACGACCGCGGTCACGAGCTCCAGCCCGGGCGTCGCCAGACCGATCGCCGCCATCGTGGTGAGCAGGTCGACCCCGCCGTCGGGGGCCTCGGCGAAGTGGTAGCGGCCAAAGCCGTCGGCCGCAGCCTGAGCGGCATGCTCGAGCACCGCGGCGACCGAGCCCTTGGCCAACAACGGCGTGCCTGACATCGCGATGCGCATGGCGGGACGCTAACCCTCGGAGTGGACCAGCGCGACGCTTTGAGCTGCGGCGGCGTCAGTTCTCGGCCGGGCCGTTCGGGAGATCTCCACGCGTTTGTGTTGCATCTTGTCCCCGGCGAGCGGCGGACAGTGCTCCACGAGCCGCACAGGAGGGTGTGCAGATGATGCTCGGTGACTTGAAAGCCCGCGTCGACGCAGGCGACATCACGCGGATACGGGAACGGTACCGATCGGGCGACCTCAACTTCTTGGAGCAGCGCCTCGGCGCGTCCGACTACCGGGAGCTCGGCCAGCACCTCGATTCCGGCGACATAGGCTGGGTTCGCAGCCGGCTGAACCCCGTCGTGCTCGAGCCAGCCGTGGGCGCGACCGTGCGCACGAAAAGGAACGACCGCCGCCGGCGGGGCGTGTGGTGGTGGCTCGTGCCGCTGGTGCTGCTGGCGGCGCTGTTGGCGTGGGGGTTGTCCCGCTGCGGGGGCGGCAACGACGACGACCTCGCGCAGGTGGTCAGCGACCGCTCGGATCTGTCGACGTTCAACTCGCTGGCAGCCAAGAGCGGCCTCGCCACCACGCTGAGGGGCGCCGGCCCGTACACCACGTTCGCGCCGAGCAACGCCGCCTTCGACAAGCTCCCGAAGGCAACGCTCGACGCGCTCAGCGCCAACCCTGACGCGCTGAAGAAGCTGCTCAACTACCACGTGGTGGCGGGCAACCTCGAGGGGGCCGACCTGAAGGCCGGCAAGCTCAGGACCCTCGAAGGCGCCGAGCTGACGGTGGGTGTGACCGGCGCGAGGAAGACGATCGACCAGGCCGGGATCACCTCGGCCGACCAGGGCGCGAGCAACGGCGCGCTCCACGTGATCGACACGGTGCTCACGCCGCCCGATCTCGATCTCACCAAGCTGACCCCCGCCGGCGCCACGCCGACCACCGCCGCTGGCGGGACCGGAGCCGCCGCAGGAGCGGCCACGCCGACCACCGCCGCACCCCCGACGACCACAGCCCCGCCGACGACCACAGCCCCGCCGACCACCGCCGCCGCTGGAGCCGGGACGGGCACGGCCGCCGGTTCCGGCGCCGCCGCCGCCGTGCCAGGGCCCTTCACCGTCTACTTCGCCACCTCGAGCTCCGCTCTGAGTGCAGAGGCGACGGAGATCGTCGGGCAGGCGGCAGCGGCCATCAAGGGTCGGCCCAACGCGACGGTGACCGTGACCGGCTTCGCCGACCGCCGAGGGAACGCCGACGCGAACCAGGCGTTGTCGCTCGAGCGGGCCACTGCCGTAAAGGCGCCGCTCGAAGCGCAGGGCGCGGCGGCGGCCTACACCGTCGACGCCAAGGGCGCCGAGGCCGGTTCCGACCTCGCGCAGAGCCGACGAGTGGAGATCCGAATCGGCTGATTCCCACCGAAGCCGACACGACCGGGGAGCGCCAGCGACCCGGGCGAGGTCTGGGTCTGGGGGCGCAGCCCCCAGCAACGGGATCGGCCCGTCGCACCGAATCGATATCG
>JBJXGF010000019.1:0-10735 GCA_046153015.1 Acidimicrobiales bacterium
GGCGTCGGCGGGGCGGCGCGCCGACGCCCGGCAGGCGCAGCGGGCGCGGCGGTTTCGCCGGCGGGGTCGGGTTGAGCCGCGCCCGCCGCGGCGCCCGGGCCCTCGACCAGGTCGTCGAGGTCGTCGAAGGTGAAGAACTCCTGGGCCGACGGCCGCTCCCGCGTGTCAAGGGCGCCGAGGCGGTCCTCGTCGTCGCCCAGCTCGGCCACGTCGGAGTAGTCCTCCGCCTCCCAGTCGCTCTGCTGGTCACGCCAGCGCGGCGACGCCCCGAAGGCCGACCACGACTCCTCGTCGCGGCTGGCATCGATCAGGATCTGGGGGACCTGGCCCGTCGGCGGTTGCGTCCAGTGGGGCAGCTCGAGCCGTCCCGACCCGGCCGAGGGATGCTCGCCGGAGTCACGGACCACGGCGGGCGCCTCGCCGGTGTCCGCCCGGCGCCCTCCGGTGATGCCGGCGAAGATCGACGACACCATCGCCGCGTCGCCCTCGTTCCGCCCCGCCGGGTCGTCCGCCTCGCCGTTTCCGGCCCGCCGGAACAGCGCCAGCGGCTCGTCCTCACTGACTGCGCTCGGCCCGCTCGCCTCGATCCCGTCGGGGGGCTCGCCGCCCTGGCCGGGCGGCGCGTCGTCGGGCTCGGGCTGGGCGCCGGCGGCGCCGGCGGCGGGCGCCGCGCCGATGATGCGTATTCGCTCGGTGCTCCCACCGGGGGGAGCGGGATCCGGGGGATGCTGCTGGTCGTTGTCCACGAGGGACCCTCCTCTGCGCGATGACGCCGTGCTCGCCGGCTGCGGCGCCGCCCGGGATCTAGCCTTCGAGCAGCTCGCGCTCTTTCTCGTCCAGGGCCTTGTCGATGTCGGCCTCCAGGCTGTGCGTGATCCGATCGAGGTCCTTCTCCGCCCGCACCACGTCGTCGCTGGAGAGGTCGCCGGCCTTTTCCAGCGCGTCGAGCTCCTTGCGGCCGTCGCGGCGGACGTTGCGGATCGCGATGCGGCCCTCCTCGGCCATGTGCTTCACGAGCCGGACGAGGTCCTTGCGGCGCTCCTGGGTGAGGGGCGGGAAGACCAAGCGGAGCGAGGTGCCATCATTGCTGGGGTTGAGGCCGAGGTCGGAGTGCTGGATCGCCCGCTCGATGGGGCCGACGTTGCCCTTGTCGAACGGGGTGATGATCAGCATCCGCGCCTCGGGGATGCTGAACCCGGCGAGCTGCTGCAGCGGCATCTCCTGTCCGTACGCCATGACCGGCAGCTTCTCGACCAGCGCCGGGGAGGCTCGCCCGGTGCGGATCGTGGAGAACTCGCTCTTGGCGTGAGCCACAGCCTTGCGCATCTTCGACTGCGCCTCGTCGAGGATGACGTCTACGAGTTCGGAGGTCACCGCAACAGAGTACCGACCCTGGCCGGCGCGGGCGGACATCGGCCACGCCGCCCGGCAGGGCGGACGCGCCAGGGGCTCGGCGGTGCGCGGACCCCTGGCCCAGGCCCCGGCGACGCTCAGGCGCCGATCGTGGCCAGCGCGAAGCGAACGATCCGGCCGGCGCCGATGCGCTGCTCGACCGTCTCCTTCTCGCCGTGGACGCCCTGTTCGAGCAGCACGCTGTCCTTGTACCAGGCGTTGATGCGCCCGTCGACGATCTTGGGCCACGCCGCCTCGGGCTTGCCCTCGGCCTTGGTGATCTCCAGCAGCGCGGCGCGCTCCTTCTCGACCGTCTCGGCGGGGATCTCGTCCCGGCTGAGCGCCGCCGGCTTGGCGAACGCGATGTGCAGGGCGATGTCGTGCAGGGTCTCCTGGTCCACGCCCGACGCCTCGATGATCACGCCGACCACGCCCCGACCGTCCTGTTGGTGGAGATACGTGTCGAGCAGGTGGCCCTCGGCGGCCTCGAAGAGGGCCACCTGGCCGAGCTCGATGTTCTCCTTCTTCGCGATGCGCAGCGTGTCGATGTCGTCCTTGCGGGCCTCGACGGCCTCCACGCCGCCGGCCAGCACGGCGCCGGCGAGGTCCTTCACCAAGGCTTTGAAGTCGTCGGCCTTCGCCGAGAAGTCGGTCTCGGCCTTGAGCTGCACGAGGGCGGCTCGGTTGCCGTCGGCGGCGATGGCGACCGCGCCCTGCTCGTTGGCCCGACCGGCCAGGCCCTCGGTCTTGGCGATGCCGCGCTCACGAAGCCACTGGACCGCCGCCTCCTGGTCGCCGTCGGTGGCCTGGAGGGCCTTCTTGCAGTCCATCATGCCGGCGCCGGTGACGCGCCGCAGGGCCTGGACGTCTTTCGCGCTGATCTCAGCCATGTGCGCTCACTCCTCGGGGGATTCGTCGCTGACGGCGGCGAGGGCAGGTTCGGCGGGGGGCTCGGCCTCGACGGCGGGCGCCACGTCGGCGGGGGGCTCGGCCTCGGCCGCCTCGGCGCCCTCGCGGGCGGCGAGCAGCCGGCGATCGCGTTCGGCCTGGGCGGCCGCCGCGGCGCGGGCCGCCTCGGCCTGCACGGCCCGGTGCTGCTCCTCGTCCTCCTCGGAGCGGGCGGCGGGCGCGGGGCCGGCGGGGTCGCCTCCGGACTTGCGGGAGCGGATGAAGCGCCCCTCCTCCACGGCGTCGGCGATGATGCGGGCCATCAGGCTGCCCGAACGGATCGCGTCGTCGTTGCCGGGGATGATGTACTGGATCAGGTCGGGGTCGCAGTTGGTGTCGACCACCGCCACGATCGGCAGCCCCAGCTTGTTGGCCTCGGTCACCGCGATGTGCTCGTGCTTGGTGTCGAGGATGAACACCGCTTCGGGCAGGCGCTCCATGTTGCGGATGCCGCCGAGGTTGCGCTCGAGCTTCTCCAGCTCCCGCGACAGCATCAGCGCTTCCTTCTTGGGCATCGCCGCGAACTCGCCGGAGTCGCGCATGCGCTGGTACTGCTTCATCTTCGCCACGCGCTTGGAGATCGTCTCGAAGTTGGTGAGCATGCCGCCGAGCCAACGCTGGTTGATGTAGGGCATCCCACACTTCTCGGCGTAGCTCTGCATTGCGTCCTGCGCCTGCTTCTTGGTGCCGACGAAGAGCACCGAGCCGCCCGCCGCGGAGAGGTCGCGGACGAACGTGTACGCGTTCTCGATGCGCCGCAGCGTCTGCTGCAGGTCGATGATGTAGATGCCGTTGCGCTCGCCGTAGATGAAGCGCTTCATCTTCGGGTTCCAGCGCCGGGTCTGGTGCCCGAAGTGCACGCCGGCTTCGAGCAGCTGCTTGAGGGTGACGACTGCCATGTTCGCTCCTGCTCCGGTTCGACGAAGCCCAGCCCTCACACGCTCCATCGGAGCGACCGGAGACGAGGGCGGGTGATGGTTGTTGGCCGGCCGATGAGTTTAGCCGGGGTCGGGCGAGGGCTCGGCGCGTTGCCGGGCCGGGAGCGGCGCCAGGCGGACGCGGGCCCGACCGAAGACGAGCGGCGCCGGGTCGCGGTAACCGGCGGCGTCGCGCACGCCGAGGTGCAGGGCGGCGCCGGAGCGCCCGACCGGCTGGCCGCCGGCCACCGCCTGGCCGGCCGACACCGCCAGCTCGGCCAGGAACGAATAGGTGGAGCGGAGGCCGTCGGCGTGGCGCACCGTGACGTGCAGGCGACCGCCCACCTGGCCGGCGAAGACCACCACCCCGGCCCCGATGGCCCGCACGAGCGAACCGGGCACGGTGACGAACTCGAGACCACGGTTGCCGGGCCCGAAGGGCGAGGCAGGGGCGCGGTACCAGTCGCGCACGGGCGCCTCGACCGGCGGACGGTAGGGGTGGGGCGGCGGCGGGGACTGCGCCGCGCCTGGCGTGACGAGGGCCGCCGCGGCGGCCGCCGGCGCAACGAGCGCGGCAAGGGCGCGGCCCAGCAGCGGAATGGTCATCAGGGGCTCCGGCAAGCCGGCGGACGTGAGGGGGAGCGGGCCGCAGCCGCGCCGTCACTCCCCGAGGCGGCGCTTGATGTGGAGCCGGAGCTGGATCACCGACTTGGTGTGAATCTGGCAGACCCGGCTCTCGGTGACGCCGATGACCTCGCCGATCTGGGCCAGCGTGAAGCCCTCGAAGTAGTACAGCACGAGCACCAGCTTCTCCCGGTCGCTCATCCCGTTGATGGCCTCCGAGAGGATCTGCTTCATCTCCTCGGTCTCGAACAGGCCGACCGGGCCGTCGCCGGTGTCGGCGATCGTGTCGCCGAGGGTGAGGCTCTCGCCGCGGTCCCCCGCCACCGACAGCATCTCGTCGAGCGCCACCAAGCCGAGGAACGAGATCTGGCCGAGCACGGTCTGGAGCTGGTTCTCGCTCATGCCCAGCTCGTCGGCCAGCTCCGGGTCGGTTGGGCTGCGCCCGAGCGAGGCCTCGAGCTTGGCCATGGCCTTCTCGACCGCCCGGGCCTTCGACCGCACCGAGCGCGGCACCCAGTCGATATTTCGCAGCTCGTCGAGGATCGCGCCCTTGATGCGCTGCATCGCGTACGTCTCGAACTTGTTGCCCATGGCCGGGTCGAACTTCTGGATGGCGTCGATCAACCCGAAGATGCCGTAGCTCAGCAGGTCGGCCAGCTCCACGTTGTGGGGCAGGCCGACAGCCAGCCGGCTGGCGACGTATTTGACCAGCGGCGAGTAGTGCAGGATGAGCTGATCCCGCACCTCCTGGCCTCGGCTCTCGACGTACTCCGCCCACAAGCGCTCGAGGTGAGGGTCCGCCCGGTTGGGCAGGGGCGTCTCCTCTTCGAGCGCGGGGGCGTCGTCGCCGCTCTGCGTCTGATCGTCTGTGCGGCGCGCCGCGCGCCCGCGTGCCTTGGTGGTGGACCGCACTTCCGCATCCCGCTTTGCCGTCGCGGCGCCGCACTGGCGACCCGCCGATTGTCCTGAGCAACTCCAACCCTACCGGCGACGACGACGGAGTGCGCGGTTTCAACCGCATGCAGTGGTTCATGTCGCTGAAACGCCCCATTCGGGCGATGCCGACCGGCGGGTCATGCGGACCTCGCCGCCCGCTGCTCCAACCACGGCCCGCTGCGCACGACGCGTTGCGCAGCCACGAGCGTCTCGACGGTGAGCGCCAGCTCCCCGAGCGGGGCGTCGACCCGCGACGCCACCTCGTCGAGCGAGGCCGGCGCCCACCCGATCGCGTCGAGCACGGCCCGCTCGAGCGGACCGAGGCGAGGCGGCGGAGGGCGGCGCAGCGCCGGGCGTTCGGGGTGGGCCAGGCCGGCGGCGGTGAAGATGTCCTCCACCGCCAAGACGGGGTGGGCGCCGTCCCGGAGCAGGCGGTTCGACCCTTCGGCTTGGGGCGCCTGCACGGGCCCCGGCGCCGCCAGCACCGGCCGGCCCAGCGCCTCGGCCGCCTTGGCGGTATGCAGCGAGCCGCCCCGAGCGCGTGACTCCACCACGACCGTCACATCGGCCAGCGCGGCGATCAGCCGGTTGCGGGCCGGGAACCGCCAACGCGCCGCCGGGGCAGAGAGCGGCGCCTCGGAGAGCACAGCGCCCCGCTCGGCGACCTCTGCCCATAGGCGCTGGTTGCGCCGCGGGTACACGGTGTCGAGACCCGTGCCCACCACCGCGGCCGGTGGGGCGGCGTCGGCCGCCAACGCGCCCTGGTGCGCGGCGGCGTCGATGCCCAACGCCAGCCCCGACACCACGCAAACCCCGGCCGCGGCCAGCTCCTGACCCCATTGGCGGGCGACGTCGAGCCCGTGGCGGGTGGCCCGGCGGGCGCCGACGAGGGCTACGGCGGGGCCGCGAGCCCGGGACGGGTCCCCCAGGCAGAACAGCACGATCGGCGGCTCGGGGTCGGCCAGCAGCGCGCCCGGGTAGCCGGGCTGCCCGGGCCGGAGCACGCGGTGGCCGAGCGCGAGATGCCGCGCGAGCAGCCGCTCGGGTTCGAGGGCGCCGGCGGCCGCCGCCCAGCGCTGCGACAGCTCGGCCGCGCCGGCCACGCGCTCGCCCTCGAGCGCGACCGGCGCCGCGCGTTGCGCCTTGATCGCCTCCCACACCTCGGGCAGCGACCAGCGGGCGACGAGGCGGGTGAGGCGCGCCGGGCCCATTGCCGGCAGGGCGTTGAGGGCGACGGCGAGCGCGTCGTCGCTCGAGGCCGGGCTCATGCCGCCGCCTCGCCGAGCGGGCCCACGGCGCTGCGCAGGGAGAGCGCGAGCGCCACGTCTTCGTCGCCGAGCGGACCGCTGCGCTCGGCGAGATCGGCGAGCGTGAGCGCGACCCGCCGCACCCGTTCGAGGCCCCGGGCCGAGAGCCGACCCTCGCCGAGCACGGCGTGCAGCAGGCGGCGGGCGCCCGCTGTGAGCGGCGCCGCCTCCTCGAGCGCAGGCCCGTGGAGCAGCGCGTTGACCCGCACGCCTCGGGCGGCGGCCCGATCGCGAGCGGCCAGGACCCGGGCAGCCACGGCCTCGGTGGTCTCGGCCCGCATGTCGCCCAGCAGCTCGCTGGGGGCGGGCGCCCGCACGACCACCCGCAGATCGAACCGGTCGAGCAGGGGACCGGAGAGGCGCCGCTCGTACCGGCTGCGGGCGGCCTCGGTGCAGGTGCAGCCGCCAGGGGCGCCGCCGCGGCCGCAGGGGCACGGGTTGGTGGCGCCGACAAGCAGGAACCGGGCCGGCAGCGCGGCCGAGGCGCGGGCGCGCGAGACCCGGATGACACCCTCCTCGAGCGGTTGACGCAGCGCCTCGAGGGCGGCGGGGGCGAACTCGCCCATCTCGTCGAGGAAGAGCACGCCGCCGTGAGCGAGGGAGATCTCGCCGGGCCGGAGCCAGGCGGTGCCGCCGCCCACCAGCGCCACCGTGGACAGCGAGTGATGCGGCGCCCGGAACGGCGACACGCGCAGCAGCCCGCCCGGGGCCAGGCGCAGGCCGGCGGCGGAGTGGATGCGGCTGGCCTGCAGGGCCTGCTCGTGGTCGAGCGGGGGCAGGAGCCCCGGGAGGCGGCGGGCCAGCATGGTCTTGCCGGCGCCGGGCGGGCCGACGAGCAGCAGGTGATGGCCGCCCGCCGCCGCCACCTCCACCGCTCGGCGGGCCACGGGCTGGCCCCGCACGTCGGCCAAGTCGGGCGGTGGGGCGGGGGGCGGCGCGAGCCGCTCGGGGGGCGGCGGCGGCCACGGGGCCTCGCCCCGCAGCACGGCGACGAGGTCCTTGAGGTTGGCGATCGAGCGCACCTCGTGGCGGCCGACGAGACGCGCCTCGGCCGCGGCCCGAGGCGGCACGACCGCAATCTCGCTCTGCAGCGCGGCGACCAACGACAGGGTGGCCGGGGTGGCCTGCACGCCGCCGGCGAGGCCCAGCTCGCCGAGAAAGCCCATGCCGGACACCTTCTCAGCGGGGAGCTCGCCCCCGGCCACCAGCACCCCGACCGCGATCGCCAGGTCGAGCGCCGCGCCGGCTTTGGGCACCCCGGACGGCGCGAGGTTGACCGTGATCCGCGCCTGGGGCCACGACAGCCCCGAGGAAAGGATGGCGGCACGGACACGGTCGCGCGCCTCGCGGCACGACGCATCGGGCAAGCCGACGATGTTGAAGCCGGGGAGCCCGTTCGACACGTGGACCTCGACCGCCACCGAACGGCCCTGGATGCCGATGACGGTCGCCGACGGGATGCGGGCGAGCATGAGCGCCTCCTCCGCCGCCGGCGGCGCTGCGCCGGCGTGTTGCTGACTGCGAAGGGGCGAGGACGCCGCCGAGTGGGGCCGAGCGTAGCAGGGGGGTGCGACAGCGAAGCGGCGTTCGCCGGGCGAGGCGCGCTGCAGCGCCGGGACGGCCGCCGAGCCCCGCCCGTCGGCCTCAGCGACCGTGGAACTCGGGCGGGCGCTTCTGCAGGAACGCCTTGATGGCCTCTTTGGCGTCGCTCGTGGCCACGCTGATCTGCTGGGCTGCGCCCTCGGCGTCGAGCGCCTCGACCATGGGCAGGCACACGGCCTCGTTCAGCATGCGCTTGGTCTGGGCCAGTGCGATCGGCGGACCCGCGGCGAGGCGGCCGGCCCATTCGGCGACGAACCCGTCGAGCTCGCCCGGGGGCGCCACCCGGTTGACGAGGCCGATTCGCTCCGCCTCGGCGGCGTCGACCGTGTCGCCGAAGAGGGCGATCTCCTTCGCCTTGTGCAGGCCGATGAGCCGGGGCAGCAGCCACGTGCCGCCGAAGTCCACGGTGAGCCCGCGCCGCACGAACAGCTCGGCGAAGCGGGCGTCGTGGCCGGCGACGATCAGGTCGCAGCCGAGGGCCAGGTTTGCCCCAGCCCCGGCGGCGATGCCGGCGACCTTGGCGATCGTGGGCTGGGGCAGCCGATGCAGCGCCAGCGGCACCTGGTTGATCCACCCCATGGTGTAGAGCATGTGCCGGTCCCCGCCGAGCGGGCCCCCGGACAGGTCGGCCCCCGAGCAGAACGCGCCGCCGGCGCCGGTGAGCACGACGACCCGATCGTTCGGATCCTGCGCGATCTCGGAGAAGCACGCCAACAGCTCGCGCCACATCTGCTCGTTCATCGCGTTCTTCACGTGCGGCCGATCCAGCGTGATCGTGACCACGCCGGCGGCCCGCTCGACCTGGATTGTTTCCGTCGGCGTCGGCATGGGCGGCGACGTTAGCCGGAGCGCCCGAGGACGGCCGCGGCCCGGGTACGGTGAGCGTGTGGGATTCAACCCGTTCCGGGCCCAACGCCGCTCGATGTTCGACTACTGGTACCTGGCGGCCGGCCTGGTGGTGTGCGTGGCCCTCGTGGTGTGGGCCATGACCGCCTGAGGGCGCCGGTGCCCCGAGCGCCGCGGCGGCGACGCTCGCCCGAGCCGCCGGCGGCGTGGTCCGACGGCGAGGTGGAGGTGCGCCGCCTCCAACCCTACGAGGCGACCAAGGCGTATCTCTGCCCGGGCTGCAACCGGCTGATCCCGCCCGGCCTCGGGCACGTGGTGATCGTTCCCGCGGCGGCGCCCGATCTTCGCCGCCATTGGCACCGGGCGTGCTGGGAGCGGCGCGCCGAGCGGCGGCCGCGCCGGCCCGGCTGAGCGCCCGACGCGGCTCAGAACGCGTCCTCGATCACCGAGACGCCCGACGGCGTGACCTCGGCAACGTCGAACCGGACACGCCCGGCGCCGTGGTGCTCGCTCAACCAGGCGGCTGCGAGGCGGCGCAGGCGGCGCTGTTTTCGCCACTGCACGCCCTCGGCCGGCGAGCCGAACCGCTCACTCGAGCGGGTCTTGACCTCGCAGAAGACGACGACCGAGCCGCGCGCGGCGATGAGGTCGATCTCGCCGTCGCGCCGCCGCCAGTTCTGGGCGATGACGTCGTAGCCGCGGCCGCGGTACCACGCCGCCGCCTGGGCTTCACCGGCGCGGCCGAGCGCCTGGCGGGCATTGGTCATGGGGGACCTCCGTGAGGAGGCGTCTGCGGGAGGGCCGAGGCGGCCCGAACAGGGTGCGGCGGCGGCCGGTCAGCGCTTCTCGCGGATCTTGGCCCGCTTGCCGACGCGATCCCGCAGGTAATAGAGCTTGGCCCGACGCACGTCGCCCCGGGTGAGCAGCTCGATCTTGGCCGTGATCGGCGAGTGGAGCGGGAAGGTGCGCTCGACGCCGACCCCGAAGCTCACCTTGCGCACGGTGAAGGTCTCCCGAGCGCCGTCTCCCTGGCGACGGATGACCACCCCCTGGAACACCTGCACCCGCTCCCGATTGCCCTCGAGCACCCGGACGTGCACCTTCAGTGTGTCGCCGGGGCCGAAGGCGGGGATGTCGTCGCGCAGGCTCTCCTGGTCGACGATGTCGGTGGGGTTCATCTCAGCGCAACTCCTGCGGCCGGCGGTGCGTTATGGGGGAGGAACGGGAAGCGGCGCCGTTCGAGGACCGTTCGGCACACGCTGCGCCGGCGGCGGTCTCGACGCATGATAATCGACGCGCACGGCAACCCCAAAGCGGCGGGTCAGTGATCGTCGCCGAACTCGGTCAGCGCCGCACGCTCTGCGTCCGTGAGGCCGCCCCGGCGCTCGAGGAGGTCGGGCCGGTCCCGCTGGGTCCGCAGCACCGCCTGAGCCAGCCGCCACCGGGCAATCCGGCGATGGTCGCCCGAGAGCAGCACGTCGGGAATCCGCATGCCCCGCAACTCGGCCGGCCGCGTGTACTGCGGGTACTCGAGCAGCCCTCGGGCGAAGGACTCCTCCACGGCGGACTGCTGATTGCCCATGACCCCGGGCAGGAGACGGGCGACGGCTTCGATCACCACCATCGCCGCCACCTCCCCCCCGGCGAGCACGTAGTCGCCGATCGAGAGCTCGCCGTCGACGAGACCGCCGCCGCGCACCCGTTCGTCGACGCCCTCGTAGCGGCCGCAGAGCAGCGAGAACCCTGGCCCCACCGAGAGCTCCGCCGCGAGGTCCTGGTCGAAGCGGCGACCGCCGGGGCCGAGCAGGTAGAGCGGGCGGATCGGCGCCGCGGCCTCGACGGTGCGAAAGATCGGCTCGGCCATGAGAACCATGCCCGGCCCGCCCCCGAACGGGGCGTCGTCGACCGAGCGGTGCGCGTCCTGCGCCGCCGAGCGCAGGTCGTGCACCCGTAGGTCGAGCAGGCCTTGCCGGCGGGCCTTGCCGAGCAGGCTCTGCTCGGCGAACCCCTCGACCATCGCCGGAAAGATCGTGATCACCTCGATGCGCACGGTCCCGTCCCTGCTCGTTCGGCGCGGCCGACGCCGAACGACTCGCTCCAACCGCCGAGGCCAGCGCCTGCGGGCGCCGAGGATTCGGGATGCGTCGCACCGAATCGATATCG
>JBJXGF010000022.1:0-4793 GCA_046153015.1 Acidimicrobiales bacterium
TACGTCGAGGTGATGCTCGACCTGTCGCTCGAGACCGGGCTCAAGACCGAGTTCCTGGGCGAGGGCCCGCAGTTCAACATCGACCACATGGGCGGCGTGTACACCGAGTCCCCGTACACGATCCCCGGCGTGTCCGACGGCGGCGCCCACACCAAGTTCTTCACCGGCGGTGCCTGGACGACCGACATGCTGAGCTGGATGGTGCGCGACACCGGCAAGCTCACCCTCGAAGAGGCGCACTACCGCATGTCCGGCCTCGCCGCTCACGCGGCCGGCCTGAAGGATCGCGGCGTGCTCCGCGAGGAAGCCGCGGCCGACGTGATCGTGTACAACCTCGACGAGCTGAAGATCAACCCGGACTGGGTCGGCGAGGTCGTGCACGACCTGCCGGGCGGCGAGTGGCGCCGGGTGCAGCATGCCGAGGGCTACCACCAGATCATCGTCAACGGCGAGGTCACCTTCGACCACGGCACGTGCACCGACGCCACGCCGGGCAAGCTCCTCCGCCACGGCCAGGGCTGAGCGCAGCCCTCCTGGTGAAGATCGGGGGGATCGGGTGAGGGAGGGTCGGCCCTGACGGGCCGGCCCTCCTGCCGCGTCGGGGCCCCAGCCGGGGCGGCGATGTGACGTCGGGCACACTTTGACACGTCACCGTTACGTAGTCGTGGCGTGGTCGTTGCGTGGGCGCCTCAGAGTGTGGTCTACCGGGACCCAAACACGGGCGTGACCGAAAACCTCTTCGAGGCCGGTCACGCCCGTGCCCCGTTTTTGCGGCCCGGGCCGCTGGTGGCGGTGTCCGCGCCGCGGCGGCGGGTTGTGTCGTATTGTCGGCGGCGGCGCGGGCCGCCCGCGCAGGAACGGCACAGAAAGGACCCACGCCGTGCCCATGAAGCAGGACGCCAAGCTCGAGAGGCTGCGATCGCTTCCGCTGTTCGCTAGCTGCGACAACAAGGCGCTGGCGGGCCTCGCCTCGGCGGTCGAGGAGGTCGACGTGCCCGCCGGCCGCCGCCTCATCCGTCAGGGCCACAACACCAACGAGGCGTTCGTGGTGGAGGCCGGCACGGCCGACGTGCTGCTCGACGGCGAGAAGGTGAGCGAGGTCACCGCCGGCAAGATCGTCGGGGAGATCAGCCTGCTCGACCACGGGCCGGCCACGGCCGACGTGGTGTCGCAGACGCCGATGACGCTGTTGGTCATCCCGCACAACCGCTTCGCGCAGCTCCTCGACGCCACGCCCGCGCTCGGCGCCTCGATCGCCCGCACGCTCGCCGCCCGGCTGCGGGCGATGGACGCCCACCACCACGACGGCTAGCGGGCGCGGCGGCCTCCCGCGCGCCTACCATTGGCCGGTTCCGGGCGCGGTCGGCGCGCCCGACCGTGCCTTCTGGAGCTGCCCCTATGGCCGATTCGTTGTACGCCCGGCTCGGCGGATACGACTCAATTGCCGCGGTTTGCGACGAGCTTCTGCCCCGGCTGATGCGAGATCCGCAGCTTGGCCGGTTCTGGCAGAACCGGGGCGAGGACGGCGTCAAGCGGGAGCGCCAGCTGCTGGTCGACTTCTTGTGCTCCAGCGCAGGCGGCCCGCTCTATTACACGGGCCGCGACATGCTGAGCTCGCACCGGGGCATGGGCATCAACGAGGGCGACTGGGGCGTTTTCATGGGCCATGTGCGCGACACGCTCGAGAAGTTCGGCGTGCCCCAACCCGAGTTCGGTGAGGTGGTCGCCTTCGTGGAGAGCACGAAGGCGGACATCGTCGAGTAAGGCCCGAGGCGGGCGCGGTCAGCGCGGGGCGGCGGTCGTCGCCGGGGCCGCGGTGGTGCCGGCGCTGTCGGCCGGCGGCGGGGCGGAGGCGCCCGCCGCTCGTGCTCGTTCGATGGCCCGACGGGCCTGTTCCAGCTTGGTGAGGTAGCCCCCCGCGTCCCGGTTGGCCAGGGCGGCGTCGGCCTCGCCGAAGAGGCGGGCGGCCTCGTCGAGCGCGGCCCGCACCTGGTCGGCGGCCGGGGCGGGCGGCGTGCTCGGCGCCGAGGGGCTCGTCGGCGTGGTCGGGGTGGCGCCGGTCGGGGCGGGCGGCTGCTCGAGCGTTGGCGGAGCGGCGCCGAACACCGAGGTGAGCGCCTGCTGGAGCGTGTCGCCAATGGCCACGTTCGGCCCGAAGACCACGATGACCTTCTTCAGTTCGGGCACCGCGTTGGCCCCGCTGGCCTGCACGTACAGCGGGCGGATGTAGAGGAGCGAGTTCTCCACCGGGATCAGCAGCAGGTTCCCGAAGATCACCTGCGAGCCGGAGGAGTTGAGCAGCGTGATGAGCTGGCTGACCTCGGGCTCCTGCTGGATGCGGCCGTCGATAATGGCGGGGCCGTCCACCTGGCGGTCGCGGGGCATGACGAAGGCCCGGAGCTTGCCGTAGTTCTCAGGGTCGCTCTGGGCGACCATGAACGCGGAGAGCTCCTTGCGGCTGTCGTCGGCGGAGAACGGCACGAAGGGCTGGAGGATGAGGAACCCGGCGCGGGGCTGCTCGGGCAGTCGCATCAGCAGGTAGTACGGGTCCATCCGGCGCTCGCGGGGCGGGGCCGCGCCGGGCAGCGTCGGGGTGGAGGAGGCGGCCGGCCGGCCGCTGCTCACCGCCCCCGAGCCGGGATCCTGGGAGATGTTCCAGCGGTCGGACTGGGAGTAGAAGTTGCTGGCGTCGGAGATGTGGTAGCGGCCCCACATGCTGGTCTGCACCCGGAACAGGTCCTCCGGGTAGCGGAAGTGGCGGCGCAGCTCGTCGGGCGCCGCCGAGGCGGGGGTGAACAGCTTCGGGAAGGCCTTGGCGTAGGCCGCGGCGATGGGGTCCTTGTCGTCGACGACGTAGAAGGTCACCCGCCCGTCGTAGGCGTCGACCGCAACCTTGACCGAGTTGCGCACGTAGTTGAAGCGGTGCCGCAGCCCGCTGCCGCCCTCCAGCCGGCCCGTGTCGGCCGCCTCGGCGTAGGGGTAGCGATCCGAGGTGGCGTAGGCGTCGATCAGCCATGTGACCCGCCCGTCGACCACCACCGGGTACGGGTCCCGGTCGTAGTGGAGGAACGGGGCGATCGTCTGCACCCGGTCCCGGATGTCGCGCAGGTACAGGATCCGCGAGTCGCTGCGCAGGAACCCCGAGATCAGCAGGTTGAGGTCGGCGAAGCGCAGGGCGAAGGCGGCGCGGCGCAGCACCGAGCCGAGGCGCACCCCGCCGCTGCCCTCGTAGCGGTTGAGGACGGCGCTGCCGTCCTCCTGGATGTAGTCGATCTCGTCACGGGTGGTGTTGATCACCGCGTAGCCGCCGATCGACTCGCCGTGGTAGAGGCGGGGCTCGGTGAGCTCGGGTGTGCCGCGCGGCGGGATGTTGCTCAGCCGAAAGGAGGGCTGGCCGTCCCCGGTGACCGCGTTGGCCGGCGCCAGCACAGCCCCGTAGCCGTGGGTGAACGCGACGTGACGGTTCTCCCAACTGTCCGAGGGCAGGCTGTCGGGGCTGAGCTCGCGAGCGGCGAGCACGGTCTGGGTGAGCGACCCGTCGAGCTGGTAGCGGTCGACGTCGACGTCGGTGAAGCGGTAGAACGCGCGCACCTCCTGGAGCCGCTGGAAGGTGGCGCGGGCCACCAGCGGATCCCAGAGGCGCACGTTGCGCACCGTGTCGGCGTTGGCGGCCAGGCCGCTGGCGGTGAGCTGCTCGTCGTAGGGGAAGTCGGTGCTCTCCACTGCGTCGAGCCCGTACGCCTGGCGGGTGGCCTCGATGTTGCGGGCGATGTAGGGCGCCTCCCGGGTCGACTCGACCGGCTCGACCCGGAAGCGCTGGATCACCGCAGGGTAGATCGTCCCGGCCACCACCGCCACGAAGCCCCAGAGGCCCACCGCGGTGATCGGCAGCACCCAGCCGCGGCGGCGGATGTTCACGAGGAACAGGGCGCCGGCGAGCAGCGAGATGAAGATCAGCAGGTTCGTGGCCGGCAGCTTCGCCTTCACGTCGGTGTAGGTGGCGCCGCTCACCACCCCCCGGCTCGACAGGGTGAGCTCGAAGCGGTCGAGGTAGTAGGCCGCCGCCTTCAGCAGCGCCGCCGCGCCGAGCAGCACCGAGAGCTGCGCCTTCACGCCGGGGTTGAGGCGCGCCCCGGCGGCCTGGAGGTTGATGCCGCCGTTCAGGTAATGCGCGCCGACGGTGATCAGCGTGGTGACGATCACCGCGAACAGCAGCCAGTCGGCGAGGAATGACAGGAACGGCAGCTGGAACACGTAGAAGCCCACGTCGCGGCCGAAGAGCGGGTCGCGCACGCCGAAGGAGGTGCGGTTCCGGAACAGGATCCACTCCTGCCACCGGCTGCTGGCCCCGGCGCTGAACAGCAGGGCCAGGCCGAACGCCGCCGCCACCCGGAACAGCTGGGGGCGCCGGCCGATCGAGGCCTGGAGGCGCTGCAGCGTCTCGTCGTCGGTCGTGCGCCGGAAGAAGCGGGGGGCGAGGCGGGCGGCGACGCTGAGGTTCACCCAGATCAAGAGGAACAGCGCGAAGAGGAAGAACAGGGTGAGCGTGACCTTGGGGATCAGCACGCCCGTCCACGCCGACTGGAAGCCGATCGAGCGGAACCATAGGAAGTCGGTGTACAGCCGGGCCAGGCCCCGCCCGCTGAACGCGAGGACCGCCACGACCAGCACCGTCCACACGACGATCCGGCGCACGATCGGTCGACGACGGGGGGCGCGCGCCATCTCCTGCGGGCTCTTCATGACGGAGCCGAGCTTAGTGGTGCGCCGGCCGCCCCCTGGGGGCGGCCGGC
>JBJXGF010000023.1:0-26807 GCA_046153015.1 Acidimicrobiales bacterium
GCCCGAAGCGCACGAGCCCGAAGCGCACGAGCCCGAAGCGCACGAGCCGGCTGCGGTCGGCGAGGCGGCGACCGCGGGAGCCAGCCCCGAGGGCGAGCCCAGCCCCGAGCCCGCGGCGGCGGCCACCGTGCAGGGTTTCGAGGGCGGGCAGGTGCTGACCGGCGCCGTCCTATCGGTCGACGAGAACGAGATCGTGGTGGCGCTGGCCGACGACAAGCGGGGAGTGATCGGGCGCCGCCACTACTCCAACGACCCCAAGGTGTCGCTGCCCGAGCAGGTCAAGCCGGGCGATCCGATCGAGGGCGCGGTGCTCGTGCGGGAGGACCGCGAGGACCGCATCGTGCTCTCGCGCACGTGGGCGCTCAAGCAGGACGCGTGGCGGCGCATCGAGGAGGCGCGGGCCGCGGGTGCGCCGGTGAGCGGCCGGGTCACCGAGGTGGTCAAGGGCGGCCTGGTGCTCGATCTCGGCGTGCGGGCCTTCATGCCCGCCAGCCAGGTCGAGCTGCACCACGTCGACAACCTGGGCGCCTACCTCGGCCAGACCATCGAGGCGCTCGTGGCCGAGATCGACCGCGACGCCGACAAGGCCGTGCTCTCGCGCCGGCAGCTCCTGCGCCGCCAGGAGAAGGTGAAGGCCAACGAGTTCCTGGCCACGCTGGCGCCGGGCCAGGTGCACCGGGGCAAGGTGGCCACGCTCGCCGATTTCGGGGCGTTCGTCGAGTTCGGCGGCGTGCGGGGTCTGCTCCATCTCTCCGAGATGTCGTGGCAGCGGGTCGAACGCGCCGACGACGTGGTTCGTCTCGGCCAGGAGATCTCGTTCAAGATCCTCTCGATCAAGAACAACGGCAAGCGGATCAGCCTCTCGATGCGGGCGTTGTCGGGGGATCCGCTCCAGGGCCTGCAGGTCGGCGCGGTGCTGAGCGGGGTCGTCACCCGCCTGGTGGATTTCGGGGCCTTTGTGCGGATCGGGGAGGGCGTCGAGGGGTTGGTGCACCTGTCGGAGCTGGCCGAGTACCGGGTGTCGCTGCCCGAGGAGGTGGTGGCGCCGGGCGACGAGGTGCTGGTGAAGATCATCAACATCGACCGCAAGCGGCGCCGGGTCGACCTGTCGATCAACCAGGCCGTGCAGTACTCGTGAGCATGGGCGCCCAGCTCGGCGAGCAGCTCGACGACGCGCTGGCCCGCATCGCCGAACGCGAGGCCGACGTGGCGGCGTGGGTCCACCGCTGCCCCGAGGCGCACGTGCGGGCGGCGGCGGCCGCCGCCCCGGAGGGCCCCCTCCACGGCGTCACGCTCGGCGTGAAGGACATCATCGACACGGCCGACCTGCCGACCGAGCGGGGCAGCCCGATCTATGCGTGGCGGCGCCCGGAGGCCGACGCGGCGTGCGTGGCCATGGCCCGAGCGGCGGGCGCGGTGGTGCTCGGCAAGACCGTCACCACCGAGCTCGCCATGCTCACCCCGGCGCAGACCCGCAACCCGCACAACCTGGCGCACACCCCGGGCGGCTCGTCCAGCGGGTCGGCCGCTGCGGTCGCCGACGGCATGGTGCGCATCGGCTTCGGCACCCAGACCGCCGGCTCGGTGATCCGCCCGGCGGCGTTCTGCGGGGTGGTCGGCTTCAAGCCCACCCACAACCTCGTGCCCCTCGCCGGGGTCAACCTGCTGTCACAGTCGCTCGACACGCTCGGCTGGCTGTCCCGCACCTGCGACGACGCCGCCGCCATGCTCGCCGCGCTCACGGGCCGGGCGGTGAGCCCGATGCGGCGGGCGCCCCGCCTCGGTGTGTACCGCAGCCGGGAGTGGGACAAGGCGCAGCCGAGCACCGCCGCCGCGCTCGCAGTCGCGGCCGAGGCCCTGGCGGCAGACGGCGCCGAGGTGGTCGACGTGGCGCCGCTGCCGGCCCTGGCCGCGCTCGGCCGGGCGCAGTACACGATCATGACCTACGAGGCGTCCCGGGCGCTGGCGTGGGAGCGGTCCCGTCATCGGGATCGGCTCTCGCTCGGCCTGCGCAGCTGGGTCGAGGCGGGCGACGCGATCAGCGCCGAGGCCTACGACTCGGCGCAGGGCCTCGCCGCCGCCGGGCGCGCCGCCCTCGCCGACGCGTTCGACCACGGCCGGCTCGACGCCCTCCTCACCCCGTCCGCGCCCGGCGAGGCGCCGGCCGGGCTCGACAGCACGGGAGACCCGGTGTTCTGCCGGGTGTGGACGCTGCTCGGCGGCCCCTGCCTCACGCTGCCCGCCGGTCGCGGCCCGCTGGGCCTGCCGGTGGGGGTCCAGCTCGTCGGCCGCCGGGGCGGCGACGCCGAGCTGCTCGCCCTCGGCGCCTGGGCGCAGGCCCGCCTCGACCCCGACCGCTCCCTGGTGGGCCCGGGCGGGCCGCAATGACCGGCGATGCGGCGCCGCCCACCGCCCGCACCACGGTCCGCCGGCTGCCGGAGCGGGGCCGGTACGACCGCGCGACCGTGCACGCCATCCTCGACGAGGGTTTCGTCTGCCACGTCGGGTTCGTGTGGGACGGCCGCCCGGCGGTGATCCCCACCGCGTACGGCCGGGTGGGGGACACGCTGTACCTCCACGGCTCACCGGCCAGCCGGATGCTGCGCACGCTGCGCGGCGAGGGCGTCGACTGCTGCGTCACGGTCACGCTCGTCGACGGGCTGGTGCTCGCCCGCTCGGCCTTCCACCATTCGATCAACTACCGCTCGGTGGTCGTCTTCGGCCGTGCGACCGAGGTCCGCGACCCCGCGGAGAAGGCCGCCGCGCTCGACGCGTTCGTCGACCACGTGCACCCCGGCCGGCGGGGGGCGCTGCGGGCCACCACCGAGGCGGAGCTGCGGGCCACGCTGGTGCTGGCCCTGCCGATCGAGGAGGCCTCGGCCAAGCTGCGGGCGGGCCCCCCGATCGACGACGAGGAGGACTACGAGCTGGCGATCTGGGCGGGCGTTGTGCCGCTCTCGCTCACGCCCGGCCCGCCGGCGCCCGACCCCCGCCTGCCCGAGGGCATCCCGACGCCCGGGCACGTGACAGCCTGGACGCGCGACCCGCAGCCCCCTGCGCGATGATCGACCTGCGCAGCGACACCGTCACCCGGCCGAGCGCGGCGATGCGCGCCGCGATGGCGGCGGCCGAGGTGGGCGACGACGTGTTCGGCGACGATCCCACCGTCAACGCCCTCGAGGCTCGCGCGGCGCAGCTCACCGGCAAGGAGGCGGCGCTGTTCGTGGCCAGCGGCACCCAGGGCAACCTGTGCGCGCTGCTCACCCACTGCGGGCGGGGCGACGAGTACCTGTGCGGCCACGACGCCCACACCTTCGTCCACGAGGCCGGCGGCGCCGCGGTGCTCGGCGGCGTGGCGCCCTGCCCGTTGCCCTTCGAGGCCGACTCCACCATCGCGCTGGAGCGCCTCGCCGAGGCGGTCAAGCCCGACGACGTCCACTACCCCCGCACCCGGCTCCTCTGCCTGGAGAACACCCACCACGGCCAGGTCGTGCCGCTCGACTACCTCGACCAGGCCCGGCGCTTCACCCTCGAGCGGGGCCTGGCCCTGCACCTCGACGGCGCCCGGGTGTTCAACGCCGCCGTGGCCCTCGGCGTGGCGCCCGAGCGCATCACCCGCAGCTGCGACTCGGTGTCGTTCTGCCTGTCCAAGGGCCTCGGCGCCCCGGTCGGCTCGGTGCTCTGCGGCACGGCGCCCTTCGTCGCCCAGGCCCGCCGTCACCGCAAGCTCCTCGGCGGCGGCATGCGCCAGGCCGGGGTGCTGGCCGCGGCCGGCCTCGTGGCCCTCGACCAGCACGTCGAGCGGCTGGCCGAGGACCACGCCAACGCCGCCCGCCTGGCGCAGGGCCTGGCCGCCCTGCCCGGCTGCGAGATCGCGTCGGCTCACACCAACATGGTCTTCGTGCGCCTCCCGGCATGCGATCCGGCGCTGTTCGCGGCGCGCCTCGCCGAGCGGGGCGTGCGGGTCCTGGCCGGCAACCCGCTGCGCCTCGTCACCCACGTCGACGTGTCGGCCGACGACGTCGAGCGGGTGATCGAGGCCGCCGAGGCCGCCCTCGCCAGCGCCTGACCGACGGCGCTACGCGACGGCGACCGCGAAGCTGACCGGCTCGCCCTCGAGCTTCGCGGTCAGCGGCTGGGGCTCGTCGACGTAGTCCACCGCCACGGCCAGCACCTGCTCGGCGATGTACCGCTCGTGGGCCCGCACGGCGGCGGCCACCTCGCCTGGCGGCAGCGCCAGCGTGAGCCGGATCCGGTCGGTGACCACGAGGTCCGCCTCCTTGCGGGCCTCCTGCACGACGCGAACGAGGTCCCGCGCTGCACCCTCGGCCCGCAGCTCCGGGGTCAGCTCGATGTCGAGGCTCACCACGGTCTGGTTGTCGCGCAGCGCGGCCGCCGCCCGGCCCGGCTCGGCCGAGAGGGCCAGCTCGAACTCGCCCTCGGCCAGGGTGTGGCCAGCCACGCTGACGGTCCCGTCGGCGTGACGGGCCCATTCGCCGGCCTTGGCCGCCTTCATCACGGCCTGCACCGCGCCGCCGAGCTTGGGGCCGAGCACCTTGCCGTTGGGTCGCAGCACGAAGGTGGCGAAGGCCGCCGCGTCGGCGCTCCAGTGCACGTCCTTCACGTTGAGCTCGTCGCGGATGAGATGGGCGAACGGGGCCAGCGTCTCGGCGTCGCGCCCGGCGACGGTGACCGACTGGAGCGGCAGCCGGGTGCGCAGCCCGTGCGCCTCCCGCAGGTGCAGACCGGCGGAGCAGACCTCGCGCACGCGGTCCATGCGGGCCACGAGGTCGCGGTCGGCGGGCAGCGCCGCGGGGTCGGGCCAGTCGGCGAGGTGGACGCTGTCGGCCGGCCCGGCGCCGGTCAGCGAGCGCCACACCTCCTCGGCCACGAACGGCAGCAGCGGCGCGGCGACCTTGGTCAGGGTCACGAGCACGGTGTACAGCGTGTCCGAGGCGTTGCGCCGGCTGGCCTCGTCGATCTCGGCGCCGCCCCAGAACCGCTCCCGGCTGCGGCGGATGTACCAGTTGTTGAGCGCGTCGATGAACGCGGTGATCTCCCCGCACGCCCCGGCCAGGTCGTAGGCGTCGAGCCGGGCGGTGACCCCCTCGACCAGCTCGCCCGTCTTGGCCAGCACGTACCGGTCGAGCAGCTCGGTCGAGTCGGTGCGCTCCACCGCCCGGTAGCCGTCCGCGTTGGCGTACAGGGTGAAGAAGTGGAACGCGTTCCAGATCGGGTTCAGCACGAGGCGCACCACCTCGGCGATCCCGGCGCCGTCGCGGTCGATGCGGAGGTCCCCGCCCCGCAGGATCGGCGACGACATGAGGTACCAGCGCAACGCGTCGCTGCCGAGGCTTTCGAAGACCTCCTCGGGGTCGGGGTAGTTGCGCAGCTTCTTCGACAGCTTGGCGCCCTCGGCGTCCTGCACCACCCCGTGGCAGATCACGTTCTTGAACGCCGGCCGGTCGAAGAGCGCGCAGGACAGCACGTGCATCGTGTAGAACCAGCCCCGCGTCTGGGCGATGTACTCCACGATGAAGTCGGCCGGGTGGTTGCGCTCGACCCACTCGACGTTCTCGAACGGGTAGTGCACCTGCGCGAACGGCATCGAGCCCGACTCGAACCAGCAGTCGAGCACCTCGGGCGCCCGCCGCATCATCGAGGCGCCGGTGGGGTCGTCGGGGTTGGGGCGCACCAGTTCGTCGACGAAGGGTCGGTGCAGGTTGTCGACCTTCACGCCGAAGTCGGCCTCGAGCTCGGCGATCGAGCCGTAGACGTCGACCCGGGGGTAGGCCGGGTCGTCGCTGCGCCACACCGGGATCGGCGCGCCCCAGAAGCGGTTGCGGGAGATCGACCAGTCGCGGGCGCCCTCCAGCCACTTGCCGAACGCGCCGTCGCGCACGTGCTCCGGGATCCAGTTGATCGTCTGGTTGAGCTCCACCATCCGGTCCCGGAACGCGGTGACCTCCACATACCAGGAGGACAGCGCCCGGTAGATGATCGGGGTGTCGGTGCGCCAGCAGTGCGGGTAGTTGTGCACGTAGGTGTCGTGGCGCACCAGCCGACCGGCGTCGCGCAGGTGGCGGATGATCTTCGGGTTGGCGTCGAACACGTTCTCGCCGGCCCACTCGGGAACGTCGTCGGTGAAGCGCCCCTCGTCGTCGACCGGCACCACCAGCTCGATCCCGGCGGCCTCGCAGGCGTTCTGGTCGTCCTCGCCGAAGCCGGGCGCCATGTGCACCACCCCGGTGCCGTCGGCGGTGTCGACGAACTCGGCGCCGAGGATCCGGAACGCGTTGCGGTGGCCCTCGAAGTACGGGAAGAGCGGCCGGTAGGCGCGGCCCACCAGCTCGGCGCCCTTGAGGGCGCCCACCCGCTCGGCGTTGGCCAGCTGACGCTCGTACTTCTCCACGGTGGCCTCGCCGAGCACGAAGCGCCGCCCGTCCTCCTCGTAGACCGCGTAGTCGATGTCGGGCCCGACGGCGAGGGCCAGGTTCGAGGGCAGCGTCCAGGGCGTGGTGGTCCACGCCATGATGTCGGTCGGGGCCTCGCCGGGCAGCGGCTCCAGGGTGAACAGGATCGTGACCGCCGGGTCCTCCCGGGGGCGGGTGGCGTCGTCGAGGCGGATCTCGAAGTTCGACAGCGGGGTCTGCGCCCCCCACGAGTACGGCATCACCCGGTACGCCTCGTAGACGAGCCCCTTGTCCCAGAGCTGCTTGAAGGCCCACATGACGCTCTCCATGTAGGGGAGGTCCATGGTCTTGTAGTCGTTGGCGAAATCCACCCAGCGGGCCTGGCGGGTGACGTAGTCCTCCCACTCCCGGGTGTAGCGCAGCACCGAGGTGCGGCAGTAGTCGTTGAAGCGCTCGATGCCGTAGCCGATGATCGCCCGGCGGCCGCTCACCCCCAGCTCTCGTTCGGCCTCCATCTCGGCCGGCAGCCCGTGGCAGTCCCACCCGAACCGGCGCTCGACCCGGCGGCCCCGCATCGTCTGGTAGCGGGGCACCACGTCCTTCACGTAGCCGGTGAGCAGGTGGCCGTAGTGGGGCAGGCCGTTGGCGAAGGGCGGCCCGTCGAAGAAGATGTACTCGTTGTCGCCGCCGGGGCGCTGCTCGACCGAGCGGGCGAAGGTGTCGTGCGCGGCCCAGCTCTCGAGGATGCGACGCTCGATCGACGGGTAGTCGGCCTTCACGGGCACGTCGGGATAGGGGCGGGCGTTGCGGGGTGACTGGCTCATCGGCTTGCCGCTGGGTCGGGGGCGGAACCGTCTCAGGTTACTGGCCGCCCCCCGCCGCGGCCCGCTGCCTGGCGAGGAGCGGCGGGCCGTCGCCCGGCGCCGACTCGCCCGGTGCTGCCATGTCGCCCAATACAGTGAGGGCGTGCACGGGCCCCTGACCGACCACAGCCCGCTCGCCGACCGCGTGGAGTCCGCGGGTTCGGGCGAGCCGGCGGCGGTCGACGTGGTGACGTTCCTGCCCTCGCTCGATCTCGACGCCGAGCGCACCAACACCGGCGCCGAACGCCCCGACCTGCTGCCGCTCGGCGAGGCGCACTTCACCGTGCCCCGCACGTTCTGCTTCGTCGACCTGTCGGGCTTCACCGCCTACACCCACCGCTACGGCCCGCACCGGGCCGTGGAGCGCCTGGGCGAGTTCCGCCGCGTGACCCGCCAGATCGCCGCCAAGCGGGGGGTGCGGGTGGCCAAGTGGCTGGGCGACGGGCTGATGGCGGTCGGGGTGAAGCCCCGGCCGACCGTGGCGCTCGCCGCCCATCTCGTCCTCGCCTTCTCCGACAGCGAGATCGCCGTGCGGGTCGGCATCGCCGCCGGCACCGCGCTGCTCTTCGAGGGCGACGATTACATCGGCGAGCCGGTGAACCTCGCGGCCAAGCTCTGCGCCTCCGCCCGGCCACGCGAGATCCTCGCCGTCGGCGTCGCCGGCCAGCTCCCGGACTGGGTGAAGGTCGACGACCTCGTCTCGGTCGACATCCGCGGCGTCGGCCGAGTCCAGGACGTCCTGCGCCTCTCCCCCGACCTCGCCGGTTAGACGCTCAGCCCCTATCCGATCGTGCCCGGCAGGTCGGGCTGGCGGCGGATGGTGGTCGGGGTCGGCTCGAGCGTGGTCGAGGTGGGCAGCAGCGTGCTGGTGGTGGGCGGCGTGGGGCAGGACTCGTAAAGCGAGATCAACGTGCTGGTCGGCACGACGGTCTTCGGGGCCGGATCCTGCTTGTCGACGACTCGCTCCTTGCAGGACCTCCCCTCATCGGTGACGACCGCCTGGACATTGGTGAACCCCGCTATGCGGAGGATCTCCAGGGCCGGGCCGTGAAGCTCCTTGACCACGCTCGGCACGGTCGCGCCTGGGCCCAAGGACACCGAGAGCTGCACCGTCGCGCCCGGGTCGGCCGTGGCGCCGCCGGCGGGCGTCTGGGCGAAGACCGTGCCTGCCGGCGCCCGATTCGCCTCCCGCACGGCGACCGAGCCGACCAGGTTCACTCCCTTGAGCGCGGCCAGCGCCTGGTCCTCGGTCTGACCGACCACGTTCGGGACGGTGACCGTCACCCGGCCGGTGGAGACCACGATGGCGACAGTGGCGCCGCCGCTCAGCGGCGCCCCGGCCGCCGGGCTCTGCGAGATGACGACGCCGGGCGGCACGGTCGCGCTGGCCTCGCGGCTCACCGAGGGGACGAGGCCCGCGTTGTTGATCTGGGCGACGGCGTCGGCCTCGGCGAGGCCGACCACGCCCGGCGCGCCGACCCCGGCCGAGACGAGGATCGTGACCACCGACCCGCCGCTCACCGATGTGCCCGCCGGCGGGCTCTGGTCGAACACCTGGCCGCGGGGCACAACAGCGGTGGTGCGCTCCTGGGGGTCGGGCACGAGGCCCGCGTTGCGGATCGCCGTCGCGGCCCGGCCGCGGTCCAGGTTCACCACGTCGGGCACCTGCACGCCGGTGGAGACGATGATCCTGACGGTGGCCCCCACCGTCACCTCCGCGCCGCCGCCTGGGTCCTGGGCGATGACCTGGCCGGGCGGCTCCCCGCTCGGCGACGCCTCGATCGAGGGTTCGAGGCCGGCGGCGCGCACCGCCGCCTCGGCGTCGGCCTGCTGGCGGCCGACCACGCTCGGCACGAGCACCCTGGGCGGCCCGAGCGACACGACGATCGACACGGTGGCGCCGGCCGTGGCGCTCGTGCCGGGCGTCGGCGACTGGCTGAGCACCGCCCCGGCGGACGCCGCCGTGCTGTTCTGATAGGTGGCCGCCACCCCGAGGCCGGCCTCGCGCAGCCGGGCCGACGCCTGGTCCTCGCTCTGGCCCCGCACGTCGGGCACGGTCACGGCCACGTCGGGCGGGCCGAGCGACACCACGATCGTCACCGTGTCGCCGGCCTTGAGCGCGGCGCCCGCCGCCGGCTCTTGGCGGATCACCCGTCCGCGGGGGACCGACGGGGAGGATTCGGACGCGGCCGCCACCCCGAGGCCGGCACGACGCAAGGCCACGCCGGCGGCCTCCTCGGCCTGGCCGACCACCGAGGGCACGGTGACCGGCTGGTCGGCCGGCCCGACCGACACCACGAGCAGCACCGGCGACCCGATCGGCGCGGGCGCCCCTCCAGCGGGCTCCTGGCGCATGACCACCCCCACGGGCACGGCGTCCGACGCCTCGGAACGGACGGTGACGGTGAACCCGGCGGCGCCGAGCGCGGCGCGGGCTTCGGTCTCGGCCACGCCGGTCACGGCGGGCACCGGCAGGTTGCCGCGGGGGGGCCCGGAGGACACGACGAGCTTGACCACCGTGCCGCTCGGGATCGACGTGCCGGCCGGCGGATCCTGACGGATCACGAGCCCCAGCGCCACGGTGGCGCTCGGCTCGGAGCTCGACACCCCGGTCAGGCCCCGCGCTGCGAGGAGCTGCAGGGCCTCGGCCTCGCCCTGGCCGGCCACGTCGGGCACGGCGACGATCTGGCCGAGGGGGCCCGACGACACCACGAGGGTGACCAGGCTGTTGCCGGGCACCGACGCCCCGGGGGCCGGTTCGGTGCGCACCACGAGCCCGGCGGCGACCACCGCGCTCGGCTCGGTGATCACGCTCGTGCGCAGGCCCAACCCGGTGAGCTGCGCCCGGGCGGCGAACTCGGCCACCCCTTCCAGCGACGGCAGCGTCACCGGCCCGGAGGGCGGCTTGGCGGAGGCGGCCAGGCGGTCCTGGTCGCCGGCGGTGCCGACCGGGCGGGCGAAGAGCTGGCCGCTCGCCAGGTCGCGCACGACGAACTCGCGCAGCACGGCGCCGGGCTCGAGCACCCGCAGCGAGGCGCGATCGAACCCGCTCCAGGGCGAGCCCTTGTAGGAGACCTTGCCCTTCACTTCCACCGGCGGCGCCAGCGGATTGCCGCACCCGCACTTCACCCGGGGCACGCCGGTGCGATCCACGAGCACGGCGGTGCCTCTTTGCAGCACGGCCTGACGGGGAACGGGCTTGCCTTCGCGGTAACCGTGATTGGTGACCCGCACGTCCGACAGTAAAACGAGCGGTGTCAAGCTGGCGACATATGCCGGTATCTGATCGGTCCGAATGCCTTCCGCCGCGGCCCACGCCTGCGCCTTGTCGGGGTTCTGCGCCAGGAATTGGGCGAGCTGCTTGGGGTCGCACTCGGTGTTGCTCTTGGTGCCGCCGTACAGCCCAGGCCCGTCGCCCTTCAGGGACTGGATGCCAGACGGGAGCTTCGGCAGGTCGAGCAGGGCGAGGGGGCTGATCTCGGGGAGCTTCTTCGCCAGCAGCACGGTGAAGGCGTCGGGCCCCGGCAGGTCAGCCGCCTCGAGGAACACCTCGCCGCTGGCCGCGCCCGCCGGGCGGAAGGCCAGCACCGAGACGGCGGCCGCGGCGACCACCATCGCGAGGGCCACCGCTGCGCCCACCGCACGAACGCGGGTGCGGATCAGCGCATCCACCAGCTCAGAGCCCTGCAAGGCTCCCTCCTCTCCGCCTGCGAGCGATCCCCTCCATGAGGGAGGAGGACGCTCTCATGTCAGTGATACAGCCGTTCAGCTCGTTTCGGCGAGATCCCGACGGGTTTTGTCGAATTGGTCACGGGCAGTGGCCGCGTCGTCCAATATTCGTCGCAATAAGACTCCGTCGAAGCCCCCGCCGGCGCACTTGTCGAGGAAGTCGTACTCGTTGGTGAACCACGCATGGAGGTTGTCCCGCAGCGTGGCGTGCTGGGTGCCGTTGGCGAACTCGGTGAGCGGCGAGGGCACGGCGAGGCCGCGCCGCGGCAGCTCCTGATCGAGGCGGGCGAGGACCTCGACGCAGGCCTCCTGGCGGCCCCGGCCCGCCTCGTTGGCCTCCTGCAGCCGCGGGACCGCCACCTCCACCTCGATGGTCAGAAAGGTGAGGAACGCCCCGCAGTACGCCTCCGGGAAGAGCTCGGCCGGCGCCGGGCACCGCTGGCCGGCAGGGACCGTCGACGCAACAGCCGGGGCGACGGTTGGCGCAACAGTCGGCGAGGGGTCGGCGGAGTCGGTGGACCCGTCGGCGCCGCCGAACAGCGCGCGCAGGGCGAGGAGGATGACCACGGTGAGCACGGCCGCCAGGCCGATGAGCAGGCGGAGGTTCGAAGCCTGGACTCCCCCGGATGCGGCATCCGGCGCGCCCGTGAGCGGCCCACGCGGGTCGGGGGGCGGGCCCTCACGATCCTCGGTGCGCCGGCCAGGGGGCTCGACCGGGACAGTGTCGAGCCGCACCGCCTCCGCCTGCTCGGTCGCCCGCGCCTCGTCGACCCGGTCGCGCGGGGCGACCCGCGGGGGCGGCGGGCCGGCCTGCACGGTCGGCTGGGTCTGGTCGGGCCGCTCGGTGAGCTGGCGCGATCCGGCCGCCGGGGGCGACGCGAGGGCCGGCGGGAGCGCCTCGGCGGCGCGTGCTGCGGCGATGGCCGCGCCCTGGGCGACCGCGTGCTTGGGGTGCACGTCGAGCGCCACCGGCGCCCCCAGCTCGCGGGTGACCAGCTCCGCCACCAGCGGCGCCCGCGACGAGCCGCCCACCAGCAGCACCGCGTCGAGCGAGGAGGCGGTCAGGCCGGCCGAGGCGACCGCCCGGCGCAGCGCCTCCACCGTGTAGCCGAGCGCCGGGCGGATCATGTCCTCGAACTCGGCCCGGGTCAGGCGCACCTCCGCGGTTGCGCCGCCGGCCACGTCGACCGGGATCATCACCGACGTGTCGCTCGACAACGCCTCCTTGGCCTCGTGGCACTCGCGCCGCAGGCGCAGCGCCCGCCAGGCCGCGGCGCCGGCGTCCTCGGCGGGGTCGAAGGCGACGCCCGCTGAGGCCGCGGCGTGGCGGAACACCGCCTCGTCGAAGTCGATGCCGCCGAGGCGCTCGATGCCCTCGGGCTCGCCGAGGATCCGGTACCCGTGCTCGGAGCGTTCGAGCACGGCGGCGTCGAAGGTGCCCCCGCCCAGGTCGTAGACGGCCACGCGGCTGCCGACCGGGGGGCGCTCCGCCTCGGCGTAGGCGATCGCCGCCGCCTCGGGCTCGCTCAGGTGCACGAGCCCGGGGCCGAGCGCCAGGCCGGCCAGCCGCGCCGTTTGGTCGAGCACGTCGAGCTTGTGCGGCCCCCAGTTCGCCGGGTGGGTGAGCGCCACGGCGGCCGGCGGGCCGCCTTCGAGCTCGGCCACCCGCTCCAGCACGTGGCGCAGCACGCGGCTCATCAGCGCCTCGGGCGAGTGGGGCCCGCCGGCCAGCAGCAGCGGGGTCGGGTCGCCGAAGCGGCGCTTGAACTCGCGGGCCACGCCCTCGGGCTCGGTGAGGGCGCGCCGCTCGGCCGCCTCACCCACGAGCGCCGACCCGTCGGGCCGCACCAGCACCACGGTGGGGATGACGGAGGAGCGGGCGCCAAGCTCGACCATCGTCACCCGCCCGCCGCGATGCACCGCGGCGGCGGTGAAGGTGGTGCCGAGGTCGACGCCGAGCGCGTAGGAGGTGCTCACCGACGACTAGGACGCACCTCGGCGGCGGTCAGATCCCACAGATCCGCCCCGTCACGCCGGCGGGCATCAGCGCACCCATCAGTACACCCTGCCGGCCGGGCCCGGCTGGGCCGCCGCCGCCGAGCCGTCGAGCGCGGCGCGGGCCGTGCGCACGTCGGCGCGCATGCCGGCCTCGAGGGCCAGGAAGTCGCCGCTGATCGTGATCATCCGGAACCCGGCCTCGGCGCGCGCCGCGGCGAGGTGGGCGGCGGCGTGGATCCCCGGCGCGATGCCCCGCTTGGCGCAGCCGGCCACCACCAGGCGCAGCGCCTCGTTCCAGTCGGCGTCGGCCTGGTCGAGGCCGGGCCGCAGCCCCATGCTCACCGCCAGGTCGGCCGGCCCCACGTAGACGGCGTCGATCCCCTCCACGTCGAGGATCTCGTCGAGGCGCTCGACCGCCTGCACCGTCTCGATCATCGGGATGCAGGCCACCTCGGCGTTGGCCTCGTCGAAGTAGCCGGCGCCCGCGTACCGCGCCGCGCGCACCGGTCCGTAGGAGCGGGTTCCGGCCGGCGCATACCGGCAGGCGCTCACCGCCCGCGCCGCCTCGTCGGCGGAGTTCACCATCGGGATCACCACGCCCATCGCCCCCGCGTCGAGCGCGCGCCCGATCACGCCGGGCTCGTTCCAGGGCGCCCGCACGATGGGCGTGACCTCGGCCGGGCCGATGGCGAGCAGCATGGACAGCATCTGCGCGTAGTCCGCCAGGCCGTGCTGGAGGTCGACGCAGAGGTAGTCGAAGCCGAGGCCGGCCGCCGCCTCCGCGCCCGGAGGGTTGGCCAAGGACAGCCAACCCCCGAGCGCCGCCCGCCCCTCTCGCCATGCGGCCTTCATCCCGTTGCTGCGCATCTGCTCTTTCTACTGCGGGCCGGGCCGGGCCACCGGCGGGTACGGTTCGCGGGGTGGGTGGGCTGTGGGCGCGGGTGCGAGACGCGGTCGGCCAACGCGCCGAGGGCCGCGTGCGGGGCGACCCCACCTCCTCGAACGGGGCGTCGTCCCTGCACCTGTTCTGGGAGCTGCCCGGCCCGTTGAGCCAGGTGAGCGCCGTGCTCGAGGTGGTCGAAGCGCCCACCGTCGAGCGGCTGTACTTCTGGGCGCTCCAGGCCAGCTTCACCGGCCCCGGCGAGGCGGGCGGGGCCGGCCACATCGGCCTCCAGCACCACGCCGCCTACCCCGGCGGCGGGGCCTGCAACTGGGGCGGCTACGACGCCGCCGGGTCCATCCTCGACGGATCGAGCTCGGCGCTGCCCAGCGCGTTGGGCAACCCGCACACCCGCAACTACCGCTGGCGGCCCGGCCGGCGCTACCGGCTCACGATCGAGCACGCGCCCCGCCACGAGCAGCCGGGCGGCGCCGTGACCGCGTGGCTCGGCTCGGTCACCGACGTGGAGGCCGGCGAGCGGACCGAGATCCGCTCGCTCGTCGCCCGGGGCCGGGCCCTGCACGCCCCGATGGTGTGGTCCGAGGTGTTCGCCCGCTGCGACCACCCCACCACGCTCGTGCGCTGGACCGAGCTGGCGGGGCGCACCACCGACGGCGCCGTGGTGACGCCCCGGACCGTGACGGTCAACTACCAGTCCCACGCCCAGGGGGGCTGCGCCAACACCGACTCGTTCCTCGACGCGCACGGTCGGCTCTGCCAGCGCACCAACACCGAACGGACCACGCCCCAGGGAGCTCGGCTCAGGCTCGGTTGAGCACCGCCTCCGGGGCGTTGCCGGGCGGGGTGTGCACCGAGCCGAGCCGGGCCCGGCGCACCACCTCGAGCAACACGGCCATCGCCACGAAGCCCAGCGCCAGGATCCCAAGGATGCGCGGCCCCGGCTTGCGCCCCGTGTTGATCACCGTGTCGCGGCCCTGCTTGATCGACGAGCCCTTGAACGGCTCGTCGGCGGAGATCTGCGACTTGGCGACCGTGACCCTCGACTCCCGATCGACCCGCACCCCGATCTGGTTGGCGGCGAGGTTCACCGAGTCCACGGTGGAGGAGCGCCCGTTGTGCCGCTTGACCACGAGCCCCACGTCGACGTTGGCCGCCTGCGTGCCGTTCACGGTGGAGGGCTGGCGCAGCTCGAGGCCGGTGCGGGCGACGTCGACCCGGTCCGATTGGGACTGGCTGCCGGCGCCGTCGAGCACGATCCCCACGCCGCCGGTCTCGGTGATCGAGTTGTTGCGCAGCACCGTCTGCTCGGCGCCGGCGAACACGCTGATCCCCACGCTCTGGCTCTTGGAGATCCGGTTGTCCGACACGCGATTGGCGTCGGCGCGGTCCCCGTTGACCCGGATGCCGACCTTGTGGTTGGAGACCGTGTTGTCGACCACGGTGTTGCGGCCCGAATCCAGCAGGACGATCCCGTCGATGCCGTTCGAGTCGACGCTGTTGCCCTCGACCGTGTTGTCGGTGGAGTTGAAGTCCACCACGATGCCGTTGCCGCCGTTGTTGGTGACCTTGTTGCCGCGGATCACCGCGCCGGTCACGTTGCGCGACACGATGATGCCGTGGCTGCCGTTGCCGCTGGCCTGGTTGCCCTCGATCACGAGGCCGGTCGAGTCGTCGTGGGGGTCGATCCCGTAGAAGACGTTGTCGTCGAGGATGTTGTTGCGGAAGACGATGTCGCGGGCCTGGTAGGTGTAGATGCCGAAGAAGCTGTTGGTGAAGCTCGAGTCGGTCACCGAGCCGGTGGCGCCGTTCTCCCGCCACGACACGCCGTAGGCGCCGGCCCGGTCCGAGCCCAACCAGTCGAACTTCGAGCGCACGATGTCCATCTGCGAGCCGTTCTCGTAGAGCACGAACGGCCGGCCGTCGCGATGCACCCGGTCGGGCCCCTGGCCGTCCTTCGCCCACGAGGTGACCCGCACGCCGTCGAAACGCACCTTGGCCGCCTCACCTCCGAGGAACGCGTACGGCGCGTCGAGGATGCGCAGCTCGGACACGCCCGGCGCCCGCACCGCCAGGTCGGTGCCCTCTCGCTGGTAGAGCGCCGCCTTCAGCAGCACCACCGCGGGCGCGGCCATCTCCAGCCAGGCCGGGTCGTTCACCAGCTCGACGAGGGTCTCCAGGTTGAGCGGGCCGGGGCCGGGCACGGCCACCGTGCGCACCTTCTGGCCGCCGGCCTGCAGGGTCAGCTTGTTCGTGGTGAGCACCATGGCCCGCACGTCGGGCCGCCAGTTGCAGTTGCTGCGGGTCACGCGCGCCGGGCTGAAATCGGTGAGCGTCCGCTTGTCGTTCGCGCCGTTGTACAGGAGGTTGTCCTGCGGACGGTTCGGGGTGGGGTCGTCGGGCAGCAGGCACTGGGTGGAGCCGAGCCGCTGGGCCGGCGCCGGCGCGCCCATCCAGGCGGAGGCCACCGCCATCACGACCACGGCCCCGCCGGCGAGGCGGAAGCGCCGGCCCGGCCGGGCGGCGCGGGGCAAGGCGCCGCTCAGCCGCTCGAAGGCGCCGGGGGCGGCGCCGCTCATCGTGGCGGCGCCGCCCACCACCGGGCCCGAGGTGGTGCGGGCGACGCGCCCGTTGACCACGGCCACGTCCCGCGTGAGCCAGCGCTGGCGGCGCACGGTGATGAGGGCCACGATCTTGACCGCCGACAGCACGAAGCTCATCAGCACGATGAACGGCATCAGCACGAGCGAGCTCGGCCGGCGCAGCAGGTGGGGCAGGTACTTGGCGGAGCGGCTGAGCAGCCACCACACCACGAGCACGGCCAGCAGCGTCCAGTTCCGGGTGGCCACCGCGAAGATGCCGAACGCGGGGGCCAGCAGCAGGGAGAACGAGGCGAGCGCCTTGTCCCACATCGTGAACATCAGGAACTTGTGCTTGTACGCCCAGCCGGAGAACATCGTGCGCAGGTCGGAGCGCCACGTGTTGCGGGCCCAGCGGAGCCGCTGGCGCAGGAACGTCTTGCCGTTCTTCGGGAACGTCGACCACACCCGGGCGTTCTGCTGGAGGTAGGTCTTGCGCCCGGCCCGCAGCGTCAGCATCGTGAGCCGCTTGTCCTCCCCCGAGTTGCAGGGCAGCCCGAGGAAGGTCTCGCCCATGAAGTCGTCGCTGATCTGCAGCAGCAGCTCGCGGCGGTACACGGCGGTGCGGCCCGACACGCACGACACGGCCTGGCCGAGCTTGGTCTGCGCGGCGATCTCGTCGAAGTAGCGGTAGTCGAGGTACGCGTCGTTGAAGCGTTCCCAGAGCGTGTCGGGGTTGTAGACGTTCTGGCGGGTGCCGACGCCGCCGACCTCGGGGTCCGAGAACGGCTCGCACACCCGGGCGGCCACGTCGTCGGCCCACAGCGTGTCGGAGTCGACCAGGGCCACGAGCGGGGTCCGGGCCGCCTCCCACCCCTTGCGCAGCGCGTCGCGCTTGCCGGGCACGTCGGTCACGATGATCTTGACCGGATACTCCGCCGCCACTTGCTGCGCGGCGGTGTCGGTGGCGTCGATCACGCAGATGACCTCGTCGACGCCGTTCGCGAGCCACGACTCGATGGCGGCGCGGAAGATGGCCGGGTCCTCCTGGTACACCGGGCTCACCACCGTCAGCGGCTCGCGGTGGTCCGCCTCGAACGGCTTGTAGAGCACCGCCGGGATGCGCCGCAGCAGCCACGCCGTCCAGCGGACGGCGCCGATGATGCCCAACGGGATCAGGTAGGTGACGACTCGCACTCGGTCCCTTTCGCGTCGCAGCGCCGGCTGAAACTGCGTCGAGGCGAGACGATACACCGTCTCGCAATACATTCGGCAGGTCTACGCGGTTCGCCAGAGCCTGTTTCCTATCGGGCCCCAATCGGTGGAGTTGAGCCCGCACCAGCGGTGGACTACGGCGGAATCACCGAGCCCTGGCCTGCGGCTTTGGTCGGCCAAGGCGGCGCGGCGCACGAGGCCCGAACGGCTCCGACGCGAACGCGCCGCGCCGCCGCCCGTGGGCGGCGGCGCCGCTTCGGCCAGTGCGGGGCCAGCTTCCGCCCTCGAATTGCGCGAGCCGCCGGGAGCGGCTTCCACGGAAATCACCGGGTCCGACGCCGCGGTCAGGCCTTCGGCGAGCGGCCGTGCGGGCCGGCCGTCGCCGGTTCGTCACACGGGCCGCGAGGCCGACGGCCCTCCCGACTCGACCGACTAGACCGGCCCGCGGGCGGCGGCCACCGCCCGCCACACCCGCTCCGGCGTGGCCGGCATGTCGAGGTGGCGGACCCCGAGGTGGGCCAGGGCGTCGATCACGGCGTTCTGCACGGCGGGCGTGGCCCCGACCGTGCCCGACTCTCCGATGCCCTTCGCGCCGAGCTCGTTCACCGGCGTCGGCGTCTCCATCATCACCCGCTCGAACGAGGGCAGCTCGGCCGCCGAGATCGCCGGGTACGTGGCCAGCGTGGAGGTGAGCGGCGCGCCCGACGGGTCGTAGACGAACTCCTCGAGCAGCGCCTGGGCCGCGCCCTGGGCCAGCCCGCCGTGCACCTGGCCGTCGGCCAGCAGCGGGTTGAGGATGATCCCAGCGTCGTCGACCGCGATCAGCCGCTCGAGGGTCACGGCTCCGGTCTCCACGTCGACCTCGACCACGGCCACGTGGGTCCCGAACGGGAAGGTGGCCGACTTCGCCTCGTAGTCGGTCATCGCGTGGAGCGGGTTCTTCTCCTGCTCGGCGGCGGCGGCGATCTCGGGCCACGACACGGTGATCGAGGGCGTGCCGGCCACGCTGAACACGCCGCGCTCGGCGTCGAGCGCCACGTCGGCGGGGTTCGCCTCGAGCAGCGCCGCGGCCCGCTCACGGGCCAGCTCCACGAGCTGGGCCGACGCCTCCCAGATGGCCATCCCGGCGATCTGCACCGAGCGGGAGCCGCCGGTCATGCCGCCGCTCGGCACCACGTCGGTGTCGCCGTGCACCACCTCGATGCGATCGAGCGGGATCCCCGTGCGGTCCGCGATCAGCATCGCCCACGCCGTGTGGTGGCCCTGGCCGTAGGGCGAGGAGCCCGTGCGGGCCAGCACCGAGCCGTCGGCCCGCAGCGACAGCCCCGCGTACTCCGAGCCCATGAGGCCCGCCGTTCGCTCCACGTACGAGGCGAGGCCGATGCCGAGCAGCTTGGCCTCGCCCGCCGCCCGGCGCCGCGCCTGCTCGGCCCGCAGCGCCGAGTAGCCCGACGCGGCGAGCGCCAGGTCGAGCGCCTTCTCGTACTCCCCGCAGTCGTACGGCGCGCCCGAGAGCGTCTGGAGCGGGAACTGCTCGGGACGCAGGAAGTTCCGGCGGCGGACCTCGGCCGGGTCGAGGCCGATCTCGGCGGCGAAGCGGTCGACCGCCCGCTCGATGGCCGCCGCCGCCTCGGGCCGCCCGGCGCCGCGGTAGGAACCGACCGGCACGGTGTTGGTCACGACCGAACGGGCGGCGAAGCCGGCGGTGGGGATGTCGTAGCACCCGGTGAGCATCACGCGGGTGTTGTTCGGCAGCCCCGCCCCCATGCTCGGGTAGGCGCCGGCGTCCTGCACCACATCGACTGCGTAGGCGTGGATGCGCCCGTCGCGGCTGCCGCCGATCGTGAGGCGCTGGATGGCGGCCCGCCCGTGGCCAAGGCCCAGCATATCCTCCGTGCGGGTCGGCACCCAGCGCACCGGCCGCTCCAGCGCCCGGGCGAGCCAGCCGAGCAGCAGCTCCTCGGGGTGGGGCCGGGCCTTGGCGCCGAAGCCGCCGCCCACGTCGCGGCTGATCACCCGCACCTGCTCGCGTTCGAGGCCGTAGAGCTTGGCCAGGATCGTGCGCACCGGGTGGGGGCCCTGGCCGGCGTTGAGGTGGATCAGCCGCCCGTCCTCCCACCACGCCGCCGCCACCCGGGTCTCGATGGGGCAGGGCGCCACGCGGCAGTTCACCACCCGTTCGGACACCACCACCTCGCAGGCGGCGAAGTCGGGCACGAGGTCGGGCGCGTCGAAGCGGATGGCCACGTTGTCGGCCGCGTCGGCGAAGAGGGCCACCTCGCCCCCGAGCGCCTCCTCCGGGCTCACCACTACGGGCAGGGGGTCGTAGTCGACCTCGACCAGCTCGGCGGCGTCGACCGCCTGCTCCTGGCGCTGCGCCACCACCACCGCCACCGGCTCGCCCACGAAGCGGACCCGCCCCTCGGCGAGCAGGGGCCGCACCATCGCCGGGTGGAAGTTGGGGTTGGGGGGCGGCGTGGGCCCGAAGCCGTCCAGCTCGGCGGCGGAGAACACGCCGAGCACGCCGGGGGCGGCGGCGGCCGCGGCGGTGTCGACGCCTCGGATCAGCGCGTGGGCGTGGGGCGAGGTCACGAACGCGGCGTGGGCGGCGCCGGGCGGCAGCGGCGCGTCGGCCACGAACACGCCCCGACCGGTGAGCAGGGCTGCGTCCTCTCGCCGCACGACCGGCGTTCCCCTCAGCGCCATGACTGCCCCCGGTTCGCTCTCGTGCTCGACAAACGGCGTGAGCCTACCGGGGCCGGCTCGGGCTGGCGGGCGGGCGCCCGCTCCGACATGCTGGGCCGCGCCGACGGGCCAGGACGAGCAGGAGAACCATCATGTCGGAGCCGGCCGCGCCGCCGACCTACCAGACCATCGAGCTGCTGGTGGACGGGCCGCGGGGTGAGCTGTGGTTCAACCGCCCCGAGAAGCTCAACCCCACGAGCGGCCTGCTCCTCGACGAGGTGGCCGACGCGGCCCGGTGGCTCGACCGGCGCCCGGGGCTGAAGGTGGTGCTGGTGTCGGGCCGGGGCCGCGGGTTCTCCTCGGGCGCCGACCTCGACTCGTTCGGCGCCGACGACGAGGTGGCGCCGCGCGACGCGGCCGACCGGTTCCGCCGCACCTGCGAGGCGCTGGAGGACCTGAACGCGGTGACCGTCGCCCGCATCAACGGCGCCTGCGTAGGCGGCGGGCTGGTGCTGGCCTCGGCCTGCGACCTGCGCATCGCGGTCGACGACGCAGTGTTCTTCATCCCCGAGGTCGACCTCGGGGTGCCGCTGTCGGGCGGCGGGCTCCCCCGGCTCGTGCGCGAGCTCGGCCCCACCGTGGCCCGCGAGCTGATCATGACCTGCCGGCGCTTCAGCGCAGCCGAAGCCCTCGCCTGGCGGTTCCTCAACCGAGTCGTGCCCGCCGCCGAGCTCGACGCGGCGGTCGAGGAGCTGATGGCGAGCCTGCTCGACAAGGCGCGCCAGCCGCTCCTGGCCACCAAGCGCCACGCCGCCGCGGTGGCCGAGACGCTGGTGCAGGCCGGGCGGAGCTGGAGCGACGCCGACGGCCTGCTGGCCGCGCGGGCGGACCCCGAGTCCCGGGAGGCCGCCGGCCGCTACCTGCGCCGCCGGGCGCCCGGCGGCGCCGCGTCGAGCTGACCCTGCGCCGCCGCGGCGCCGTTCGCCGCACCCCGCCCTAGAGTCGGGGGCGGTGGACACCGCGGCGATGTCGCTCTTCTTCGCGCTGCTGGCGTTGGCGGCGCTGGCCGGCGGCGCGCTCAGCGTCGCCGTCGCCGTGTCGTCGAGGGGCGCGTTGGCCCGCGTTGGCGCCGACCTCGGCCCCAACGCGTTGTGGGCGGCGTGGCTCGTGGCCGCCGTCTCGACCGCGGGGAGCCTGTACTACAGCGAGGTGGCGCACTTCGTGCCCTGCCGGCTGTGCTGGTACCAGCGCATCGCCATGTACCCGCTGGCGCTGGTGCTCGCCCTGGCGGCGCTGCGCCGCGACCGGGGTGTGGCGCCCTACGGCATCGCGCTGGCGGCGGCGGGCCTTGCAGTGTCGACCTATCACTACCAGCTCGAGCTTTTCCCCAACCAGAGCCACGCCGCCTGCTCGCTCGACGCCGACTGCAGCGTGCGCCTGGTCGAGGAGTTCGGCTTCGTGAGCATCCCGTTCATGGCGGGCTGCGGGTTCCTGGCCGTGCTCGGCCTGCTCCTCGCATCCGCCCGCCGACCGGCGCCGGCGCCGCCCGCCGCGCCCCCACTCCCCCTCGAGGTGACCCGACGTGACCAGCGTGAGCCAGCCGCGCGCTGACGCCCCCGCCCCCCGCCGCCCGTACTGGCTCATCGCCGCGATCGGCGCGGTGATCGTGCTGGCGGCGCTGGCCGCCTTCCTCGTGTCGCGCCGGGGGAACGACGCCGAAGAAACCGCCACGGCCGTGCCCGGCGGCGTGCTCCAGGGCGAGGCGGCGGCGCCGGGCGCGGCGGAGACCGCCCCGGTCCGGGTGGAGGGCACGGCCTTGCGGCTGTATCCCGACTCGGGGCCCGACACCGCGATCGGCCAGCGCGCCCCCTCGGTCTCGGGCACGAACCTGCTCACCGGCCAGACGCTGCAGATCCCCGCCGACGGCCGCCCCAAGCTGATCGTGTTCCTCGCCCACTGGTGCCCGCACTGCCAACGCGAGGCGCCGGTCATCCAGCGCTGGCTCGACGCAGGACGCAAGCCCGCCGGCGTCGACCTCTACGCGGTGTCGACCGGGGTCCGCCCCGAGAGCGGCAACTACCCGCCGTCGCAGTGGCTGTCGAGGCTCGGCTGGAGCGTGCCGACCCTGGCCGACCAGGCCGCGCCCAGCAGCGCCGGCGTGGCCGCGCAGGCCTTCGGGCTGTCGGGGTTCCCGTACTTCGTGGCCGTCGACGCCGCCGGCAACGTGGCCGCCCGCCGCACCGGCGAGCTCGGCGCCCAGCAGCTCGAGGCGCTGGTCGGCGCGCTGGCCCGCTGACCGCCTGGGCCCACCGCGGGCCCGGGCGGCGGAAATGGGGCGCCTGGCGCCGACGCAAGGTTGAATGGGCGCCCGTGAGCACCGAAGCAACTCCCGCCGCCACCGTCGTGCTGCTGCGGGCCGGCCACGACGGCCTCGAGACGCTGATGCTGCGGCGCAACGCCGAGCTGCATTTCGGCGGCATGTGGGTCTTCCCCGGCGGGGTGGTCGACCCCGACGACGTCGAGCCCGGCCGCCCCGACGACGAGCTGGCGGCCGCCCGCCGCGCCGCCGCCCGAGAGACGCTGGAAGAGGCCGGCCTGGTGCTCGAACCGGCCGGCTTGGTCACCTGGGCGCGCTGGTGCCCGCCGCCCGAGGCCCCGAAGCGCTTCAACACGTGGTTCTTCGTGGCCGAGGCCCCTCACGGCGCGGTCGAGATCGACGGCGGCGAGATCCACGACCACCTGTGGATCCACCCCGGGCACGCCCTCGAGCGCCACGCCCGCAAGGAGATCGACTTCGGGCCGCCGACCTGGGTGACCCTGCACCAGCTCAGCGCCTTCCCGACGCCGGGGGCGGCGCTGGCGGCGGCGGCCGGCGCGACGCCGCGCTTCTACTTCAGCCGCCGCGGCCGCACCGCCGAGGGCGCCCCGGTGACGATGTGGGACGGCGACGCCGGCTACGAGACCGGCGACCCGACCGCCTCCGGGCCCCGTCACCGGCTTTCGATGCATCGCAGCGGCTGGATCTACGAGACGCCGTAGGCCGGCGGCGGCCGCTCAGGCGGCGGGGGGCTTGGGCGGCGGCGCCGGGTCCGGCGGGTCGACGAGGAGCCGTTGGAGGGCGTTGGCCGCCCAGACCGTGTAACGCCGGGTCGACCAGCGCCGCTTGCGGGTGAGCGTGACGTAGAGCTCCGGGGCGTTGAGCAGCCACACCGTGTCGCGGGCTTCGGCGACGCTGCGGCCGGGGGGCAGGCCGCCCCGTTCAGCGACCGCCTCGGCGACCATCGCCGCGGCCCGCAGGCGCTGCTTCTCGAACTCGTCGAGCAGCGCGGCGAGGTCGGCCTCGGCGTCGGCGGCGCGCACCAGCACGTCGTAGATCGGCGCGGCGGCGGAGGCGAGCGCGCCCATCATCACGGCGTAGCGGCGCAGCAGCTCCCGGGGGTCCTCCACGTCGTACACCCACTGGGCCAGCGGCCGGTCGGCCACCGAGAGCGCTTCGTCGTCGCCGGCGAGGGCCACGTCGATGCAGGCCTTGAGCAGCGCCGCCTTCGACCCGAACGCGCTGAACACCGTGGGCGACGAGACCTCCGCCGCCGCCGCGATGTCGGCGACCGTGGTGCCGGCGTACCCGTCCGCCACGAAGAGCCGATGCGCCTCGGCGACGATCCGGCGCCGGAGCTGCGCGGCGCGCGCCTGGCGCCCGGCCGAGTTGTAGCGCCGTCGAGAAACCGGTTGCGCGTCGCCCACATTCACCTTATTCTAACTCTCACCAATATGGTTCGAACGAAGCCAATTTCCAGGACGAGTGTAGGCCGGCCGAGCTCGGCCGTCGCCCGAGAGGAGCCCCCATGTCCGTCACCCCGCTCACCCCGGCCCGCGGCGAGGGCGCCCACCCGATCCATGTCGTGGCGTGGGTCGCGGGCGTCGCGCTCGCCGTGGACCGCCGCGGCGCCGGGGCGCCGGTGCTGCTGATCCACGGCGGCGGCGAGGACGCCTCGATGCTGGCCCGGCAGGCCGAGAGCCTCGCGGCGGCCGGCTTCGAGGCGATCACCTACGACCGGCGCGGCACTGGGCGCTCCGGCCGCGCCGGCTGGCCGGTCGAGGCGGCCGCCGAGCAGCACGCCGCCGACGCCGCGGCGCTGATCGAGGCGCTCGGCCTCCACCGCCCGACCGTCGTGGGGGTCAGCTCCGGCGGCGTGATCGCGCTGAAGCTGGCCGCCCTGCGCCCCGACGCCGTCGGGGCGGTGCTGGCCTGGGAGCCGCCCGCGGCGGGCCTCCTGCCCGGCGGCGACGAGGTCACTGCCGAAATCATGGCGCCCGTCCACGAGCATCTCGCTCGCCGGCCCGGCGACTTCGCCGGCGCGCAGGCGCTGCTGCTCACCGCCATCCTCGGCGTTCCCGTCGCCGCCGACGATCCTGCCTTCGCCGCAGCGCGCGCCAACGCCGAGCCGATGGTGCGTGACGAGCCGACCATCACCCGCGCCCGGTTCGACGCCGACGACCTCCGTGGGCGGCCGGTCACGATCGCCGTCGGCGACCGCCCCAACGAGGTGGTCGCCGCCTCGGCGGCGGCGCTCGCCGGGCTCACCGGCGCCGATCCGGTGCGGGTCGAGGCCGACCACGAGGTCTACCTGTACGACCCCTCCGTGCTCACGCGCCTGCTCACGAGCTGAGCCGGCTCGCCGCTGCGGGGCCGGCTCGCCGCTGCTATTCGGCGGCCGGCTCGGGGGCCGAGACGCCCACGCCGATCGGGCAGCTCACCCCGGTGCCGCCCAGCCCGCAGTACCCCCACGGCACCTTGGCCAGGTACTGCTGGTGGTAGTCCTCGGCGTACCAGAAGACCCCGGCCGGCTCGATCTCGGTGGTGATCGTGCTGTAGCCCGCCGCGCTGAGCTGCGCCTGGAACATCTCCCGGGAGCGCTCCGCCGCCCGCTTCTGCTCCTCGTCGAGCGTGTAGACGCCGGATCGGTACTGGGTGCCCACGTCGTTGCCCTGGCGCATGCCCTGGGTCGGGTCGTGGTTCTCCCAGAACACGGCGAGCAGCCGGTCGTAGCCGATCACCTTGGGGTCGTAGACCACGAGCACCGCTTCGGTGTGGCCGGTGCGCCCCGAGCACACCTCTTCATAGGTGGGGTTCGGCGTATGCCCGTTGATGTAGCCGACGGCGGTGCTGTACACGCCCTCGAGCTGCCAGAACACCCGCTCCGCGCCCCAGAAGCAGCCCATGGCGAAGACGGCCTGAGCCAAGCCGTCCGGGAACGGCGCCTCGAGCGGATGGCCATTCACGAAATGGCGGGTGGGCACGAGGAAGGGCCGCGCCGCGCGGCCGGGCAGGGCCGACTCGGGGGTGGGCAGCGCCAGCTTGTCCCGTCCGAACATGGGTACACCTTTCACGACGAACTGCATCGAGCTCGAACCGACGCGCCGAGCCGACCGGGCCGGTGAGCGCGCCTCGCCACCAGGCTAGGCGCGCGGCCCCACCCGACGTCGCCGGGCGCGCCGGGCGGGGCCGGGGCCGGGGCCGGGGCCGGGGCCGGGCGATAGGGTCGGGTCGTGCGCGGAGCGACCCGCCGAGCGGAGAGCCGGGGATCCGGTGAGTGACCACCCAGCCCCGCCCCGCTTCGAGGCGCCGCCGCCGGCCATCCCCGGCCTGGAGCTGCTCGAGCCGATCGGGCGGGGCGGGTTCAGCACGGTGTGGCGGGCGCGCCAGGCGATGATCGACCGGATCGTGGCGGTCAAGCTCCTCTCGCTCGACATGCGGGACCCGGCCGACCAGCGCCGTTTCCAGCGGGAGTGCAGCGCCGCCGGCCGGCTCACCAGCCACCCGCACGTCGTGCAGGTGTACGAGGTCGGCTTCGTCGACGCCCGGCCCTACCTGGTGATGGAGCACTTCGCCGGCGGCTCGGCGGCGGACCTGCTCGCCCGCCGCGGCCCGCTGCCCCTGGCCGAGGCGCTCGACGTGGGCGCGAAGATCGCCGGCGCGCTGCACGCCGCCCACACCCTGGGGATCCTCCACCGCGACGTGAAGCCGGAGAACATCCTGCTCGACGGGGCGGGGCGGCCGGCGCTGGCCGACTTCGGGATCTCGACCGTCGGCTTCAACCAGTCGTTGTCCTCCATCAAGGACACGTTCACGCCGCTGCACGCGGCGCCCGAGACCGTGGAAGGGCGGGCGCCGAGCCCCGCCGCCGACGTGTACGCGCTGGCGTCGACGGTGTGGACGCTGCTGGCCGGGTTCGCGCCGTTCCAACGGTCCGACGACAGCTCGGTGGCGGCGATCCTGCTGCGGATCCTGCACGAGCCGCCCCCGCCCCTCCCCGTGCCCGCCCCGCCGGCCCTCGGCGCGCTGCTCGACCGATCGCTCGCCAAGCGGCCCGAGGACCGCCCCGCCAGCGCGGCCGAGCTCGGCGCGGCGCTCGCCGAGATCGCC
>JBJXGF010000049.1:0-19520 GCA_046153015.1 Acidimicrobiales bacterium
ATCCGTCGGTCGGCCAGCAGACGATCGATGCGAGCGTCTGGAAGGTGCGCCAGGCGCCGCCCGACCTGCCCGAGTGCCCCGACGACCAATACGGCTACTTCCTCGGCGAAGTCGACGGCGAGTACTGGTGGATCCTCTGCGATCCCCGCCAGCCGGCGTGAGCGTCCGTCAGGGCGCACGGTGGGGCGGGAAGTCCCACCGGCCGCGTCGACGAGCGAGAGGAGAAGCAAGAATGGCCGCGAACACTCCATATACCGCCCGCGCGCTGCGGCGCCTCGCCGCTTTCGGTGCGCTGCTGACAGTGGCGGGGGCCGGCTTCGGCCAGGCAGGAGCGGGCGCCGGTCCGGTGCTGCCCGGCAGCGTCACCCACCTGCCGAGCCAGTGCCCCGAGGGTTCGGTTCCCACCTCGCCCACCATCAACCCCGAGCTTGGCCCTTGCATGCCAGGCAAGATCATGACCTCCCAGGTGCTGGCGAGCCGCTTGCTCCCGGCCGTGCAGAAGGTCCCGGCCAGCAGCTAGCCGGCACACGAATTGAGAACCGGCCCGAGCGCTTGCGCCCGGGCCGGTTCGACTTGCCGGTCAGTCTCGACGGATCCCTCGGGGCCCGTTTCGGCGCTCCTGTTCCTGATGCGTCGCGACGAATCGATATCGATTCGACGCGACGCATCACGCGAGAGGGGCTGGCCGCCCAGTCTCCATGCGAGCGCGCCTGGCCTGAGCCCGGCGGAGGGGGAGCGGATACAGGAGGGCTCAGGGTGGGGTGGGCCTCCCCACGAGCGGCGCCGCACACCGGATTCGCAACGCTGCGCCGCCGGCGCACAGTGCCGAGACACATTCCAGGGCGCCTTAGGCGCCCCCACCAAGCGAGGATCCGATGAGAGCACGACATTCCACCACCACCCGACTCAGCCTGCTCGGCGCCGCGGCGGCAGGACTGCTCGCACTGCAGAGCGGCCAGGCCGAGGCGATCAGCACGACGGCCTCGCCGGCGGCCGAGGCGACCGGCGCACCTGCGCCGGCGTCCGAGAGGCTCCTGACCCCGATCCGCGCCGACCTACCGAAGCAGACCAAGGAGCGCCTCGTTGCCGAGACGACCCGAGGCGATCACCGCTTCAGCTTCGTGGAGTATCCCGAGATCGGGATGATCGGCGTGTTCGAGCAGGCGAAGCTGGGCGCCGGGATGATGCTCGCCACCCTGCCGGGCGGCGAGCAAGCTCCGACGCCGCTCGAGCTCTATCTGGCTTTGAGCCCGGATCCGCCGCCGAACGCGCTGGTCGCCGACCACCATGCACGCGGCGAGCTCACTGCCGAACCGGCCGACCTGTCGGCCTGGGACGACGGCGGCTACATCGGCGGGGACTGCGCATACAACCCGGCGTACGCGTATGACAGCTGGTGGGCGTGGAACTGGGATCAGACCGTCGGCCAGTTCCACGATCTCAGCAACCAGCTGAGCTTCCTCGAGAAGGCCGGCGGCTACGAAGGCAAGGTATACGACGCGCACGTGTCTCGGGCGCGATGGCTAGCCGCCTGCAACGGCTCCCACCCTCACGGCTATGCCGACATCTACCTCCAGCCCGAGTTCCGGGCGGCCGGCGAATGGAAGAGCCTGAGCTACGAGCACGTGGAGCCCTACACCCAGACCGTGTTCTGGTCGAGCAACGGGCCCGAGCGCTGGCGGCTGCGGATCCGCCAGTGCCAGACGCCGGACTACTGCGGCGGCCCCGCTCGCCCGTGGGCCATCGGCGGCGCCATCGACCTCCCGTTCGGCTTCACGTCGGGCGGCTGACCTGGCGGCTGGGTCGGGGTCCGGGGCCGCGGGCTACCATCCGCGTCGTCGCCTTGAGGGGGTGCGGATGGCTCTGCCCGTTGCGTTCGAGATGGTCGATCTGACGCCCGAGGAGCGCGCGCTGCGTGAGGAGGTGCGGGCGTTCCTGCGAGAAGAGCTGCCGCCGGACCACAAGCCGTCGCGTTCGGATCACCACAACCCGGCCTTCAGCAAGAAGATGGCCGAGCGGGGCTGGCTGGGCATGGCGCTGCCCCGCGAGTACGGCGGCCACTCCCGCACCGCGGTCGACCGCTACATCGTGGTCGAGGAGATGCTGCGGGCCGGGGCGCCGGTCGGCGCCCACTGGATCGCGGACCGCCAGATGGGCCCCTCGATCCTCAAGTTTGGCACCGAGGAGCAGAAGCGCCGCTTCCTGCCCGGGATCTGCGCAGGGGAGATCTGGTTCTCGATCGGCATGAGCGAGCCCGACGCCGGCTCGGACCTCGCCAGCGTGAACACCCGGGCGCAGAAGGTGGAGGGCGGCTGGGTCCTCAACGGCACCAAGATCTGGACCAGCGGCGCCCACCAGAACCACTACTTCACCGTGCTGTGCCGCAGCGCGCCGTTCGAGGGCGACAAGCACAACGGCCTCTCCCAGCTCCTGGTCGACCTGCGCTCCGAGGGCTTGAAGATCAACCCGATCGCCTTCCTCGACGGCACCCACCACTTCAACGAGGTGGTGATGACCGACGTGTTCGTGCCCGACGAGAACCTGCTCGGCGAGGCCGGCATGGGCTGGCATCAGGTGAACAACGAGCTCTCCTTCGAGCGGGCCGGGCCCGACCGGTTCCTGTCCAGCTACCTCGTGTACGAGAACTGGCTGCGGGAGGTCACCGGAGATCAGCCGACCCGCCAGCAGGCCGAGGTGCTCGGCAAGCTGGCCGCCAAGTGGTGGGCGATGCGCCAGCTCTCGATCTCGGTGTCGCGCGCCATCGACACGGGCAAGGCCCCAGCGGTCGAGGCGGCGCTCGTGAAGGATATGGGCACGGTCTTCGAGCAGCAGGTCTACGAGGCCATCCGCCACCTGCTCGACGACGAGCCCACGCTCGACACCTCGTCGCTGTTCGAGTTCCTGCTGGCCCAGGCGATCCTCACCGGGCCGTCGTTCACCATCCGAGGCGGCACCAGCGAGGTGCTGCGCACCGTGGCATCGAGAGGGCTGCAGCGCCGATGAGCTTGAAGATCAGCGATCCCATCCTCGAGGAAACCCTCGAACGGCTGCTGGCCGACGCCTGCGACCACGAGGCCGTGCAGGCCGCCGAGGCGCTCGGCTGGGCGCCGGAGATCTGGGCGAAGCTGGCCGAGACCGGCGCGCCCTGGGTCGGTGTGCCCGCCGACGGCGGCGGCTCGGGCGGCACCTTGTCCGACGCGATGGTGGTGCTGCGCTGCTGCGGCCGCCACGCCGTGCCCCTGCCGGTGGCCGAGACCGGCGTGCTCGGCGGCTGGCTGCTCGCCGGCGCCGGCCTCCCGTTGCCCGACGGCGCCGTCACGGTCGTGCCCGGGCTCGTAAAGGACACGCTCTCGCTGGCCGGCGGCCGGCTGTCGGGCACGGCGCACAACGTGCCGTGGGCCCGGGCGGCGGACCGCATCGTGGCGCTCGTGCCCGACGGGGGCGCGCTCAAGGTCGTGTCGGTCCCCGGCTTGGCGGCGGCCTCGATCGTCGAGCGGCGCAACCTGGCCGGCGAACCCCGCGAGATCGTGACCTTCGACGCCGCCGAGGTCGACGCCGCCCCCGCCCCGGCCGGGGTCGACGAAGCCACGCTGCGCCTGCGCGGCGCCTGGGCCCGCGGCGTGCTGATGGCCGGCGCGCTCGAGCGCATCGCCGAGATGGTTGTGCAGTACACGCTCGAGCGGCACCAGTTCGGCCAGCAGATCGGCCGGTTCCAGGCGGTGCAGCACCTGGTGGTGGCCGCCGCCCAGGAGGCGCAGCTGGCGCTGATGGCGGTGAACGTGGCCACCGCCGCAGCCGAGGAGCGCGGGGGGGACCCGGCCAGCGTGGAGTTCGAGGTGGCCGCGCTCAAGGCCCAGGCGGGGGAGTCGGCCACGGTCGGCTCGGCCAAGACCCACCAGGCCCACGGCGCCATCGGGATGACCCAGGAGTACGCCCTCCACCACTTCTCCCGGCGGCTGTGGTCGTGGCGGGAGGAGTTCGGCGCCACCGGCGTGTGGCAGCGCCGACTGGGTGAGCTGGTGGCCGGCGCCGGCGCCGATCAGCTGTGGAAGGTGATCCAGGAGGGCACGGCGGCGCTCAGTCCCGCCTGAGCGGGCCGTCCCCCTACGATTGCCGCCATGTCAGCGTCCGGTCACGCCGATCGCGCCAGCGCGTCGCCCGGCGCGGCCGACCCTGCGGCCGGGGGGCAGTCGGGGTGAAGCGGGCGCGGCCGCTGCGGCGCGGCGTGCTGCTGGTGGCCGCACCCCACCTTCCCGACTTTTTCCATGAGGCGGTGGTGCTGCTGCTCGAGCACAGCCCGGAGGGCGGCGCGCTCGGGGTGGTGCTGAACCGGCCGACCGAGCTGCCGATCGCGGACGCGCTGCCCCGCTGGAGCCGCTTGGCGGCGCCGCCCCCGCACGTGTACATCGGCGGCCCGGTCGACCCGGCGGTGGCGATCGGCCTGATCGGCCTGCCCTCGGGCGTCGCCCCCGGCGGCTGGGCGGCCGTGCTCGACGGCCTGTGGCTGGTCGACCTCGACCACGACCCCGACCGGCTCGGCGCCGAAGCCGAGGGCGTGCGGCTCTACTCCGGCTACGCCGGCTGGGCGCCCGGCCAGCTCGAGGTGGAGCTCGCCACCGACGCGTGGTTCGTGCTGCCCGCCGAGGTGGGCGACGTGTTCGCCTCCGACCCGGGCCAGCTGTGGCGGCGGGTGCTGGCCCGCCAGGGCGGCGAGTACCGCATGTACGCCAACTTCCCGCCCGACCCGTCGGTGAACTGAGGCTGGCGCCGCGCCGCGCCGGGCCGGGGGCGCGCCGGCTACGGTCGCCGGGCATGGAACTGGCCTACATGTCGATGAACACCGAGAACGGCACGCAGCCGGCGGAGCTGGCCCGCGCCCTCGAGGAGCGGGGGTACGACTCGGTGTGGTTCGGCGAGCACGCCGAGATCCCGGTGCGCCGCGCCACGCCGTACCCGGCCGGCGGGGAGCTGCCCGAGGCGTACTCGCACATGATGGACCCGTTCGTGTCGCTGATGGCGGCCGCGGCGGCCACCACCCGGCTCAGGCTCGGCACCGGCGTGTGCCTCGTGCTCGAGCACGACGTGCTGGCCCTGGCCAAGACCGTCGCGACCCTCGATCGGCTCTCGAACGGCCGGGTGATCTTCGGCGTGGGGGTCGGCTGGAACGTGGAGGAGCTGGCCAACCACGCGCCCGGCATCAAATGGAGTCAGCGTTACCGGGCGCTGAAGGAGCGCTGCGCGGCGCTGGTGGCCTGCTGGACCGAGGAGCAGCCGGCCGTCGACGGCGAGTTCACCCGCTTCGAGGCGTCCTGGGTGTATCCCAAGCCCCACCAGCAGCCCCACCCGCAGATCACGATGGGCGCGGCCGGCCGGCTCGGCATGCGCCACGCCGCCGAATGGTGCCAGGGCTGGTGCCCGATCGACGTCGGCTTCCGGGAGGTCGAAAAGGGCCTCGCCCGCTTCGCCGCCGCGTGCGACGCCGCGGGCAAGGACCCTGCCGCGTTCGAGATCAGCCTCTACGTGTTCGGCCAGCCCGAGGAGGACAAGCTGCGCCGCTACGCCGATCTCGGCATCCACCGGGCGGTGCTCGGCGGCGCCCGGCCCGACATGGACGACCCGGCCGCCACCCTGCCCTTCCTCGACCGTTACGCCAAGCTCATCCCCGACCTGAAGCGATAGCAGGCGGCCGCCGGCGCGTGAGGGGCGGCGTCAGCCGGCGTTCTGAGCGGCCCAGAGGCCCTGCGCCTCTTCCCAGCTCACCACCGCGATCGGCGTGCCGTCGTCGTTGATGAACTGCAGCGGGCCGAGGAAGGTCATGTAGAACTCGCCCGCCTCCACGAAGAACGTGCGGTCGTGGCGGGCGTTGCACGGTTCGTAGCCGTAGGCCGGCGCCACGGCGGTGACCCCGCCGCTGTGAGCGCCGCCCTGCACCTCCATCACCCCCGACATGAGGAAGTACTCGCCGGGGCCCATGTGGATGTGGCGGGCGAACGAGGAGCCCTGCGGGCAGCGGAACATCGCCGTCCACGCGCCCACCTCGGGCGACACGTTCAGCAGCTTCCAGGTGATCCCCCCGTCGCTGAAGGCCTCCGGGAACGGCCGCCAGGTGAGATCGTCCAGGTGGGTGTAGTCCTGCGGCAGCTTCGGCTTGAACGTGGTGCTGGTCTTCGAACCCTCGGTCACGGCCATGGCTCTCCCCCTTGGTCAGGAGGAGACGATAACCGCGTGGACCTCGCCGGGGCCGTGGACGCCGACCACCAGCTTGAGCTCGATGTCGGCCGAGCGGGACGGGCCGGTCACGAGCACCAGCTGGCTCGGGGGCTCGGCAAGGCTGCGAAGCAGGTCTCCGGGGGTGTCGACGATCGTGTCCGGGTCGATCACGAACACGCACACGGGCGGCAGCAGGCTGGCCGCCCGGCCTCGGTTGTCGGCTGCGCTCAGCACCACCGAGCCGGTCTGCGCCACGGCCGCCCGGGCGCGCACCACACCCACCGCGGCCCGTGCCGCCCCGGCCACGCCGCAGCCGGGCCACACGAGGTCGGCGCCGAGGTCGAGACCCTCGACGGCCAGCAGCGGGGACCGGCCGGCGGCCGCCGCGGCCACGCCTTCGCGTAGCCCGCCCCGGTGGACGACGCCCCCGAGGGCGGTGAACGCCTCAGCAAAGCCGTCGCCGCCGCGCCGGGCCGGCTCGTAACGCACGAGCGGGGGGGTGTCCGGCGCCGCCGGGCTGGGCGCGGGGCGCAGCCGGGCGAGGAACGCGGCCTTGCTGGTCACGGCAGCCGCCGTGTGCGGGCCCACGCGCCGGCCCAGCCCGGCAGGCGGGCCGAGACGGCGGGCGGCAGGCGGCGCAGCACCGGGCTCACGGCCCGCACGGCGCCGGTGCTCAGCACGTAGCCGGGGCGGCTGGCCCACAGCCACGACCAGAGGGTGAACCCGACCCGCCGCGCCCGTCCGGCGTCCGCCGGGCCCGAGCGCGCCCGCAGCTTCTGGAGCAGGTCGTGCAGCGGGATCCGCACCGGGCAGGCCTCGGCGCACGCCCCGCACAGCGACGACGCCTCGGCCAGCTCCCGGGCGGCGGGGTCCTCGGCGGCGAGCAGCGGGGTGAGCACGGCGCCGATCGGGCCCGAGTAGACCGAGCCGTAGGCGTGCCCGCCGACCTGGCGGTACACCGGGCAGGCGTTCACGCACGCCCCGCAGCGGATGCAGTTCAGCGCCTCCTGGAACTCGCCGCCGAGCAGGGCGGAGCGCCCGTTGTCGAGCACGATCACGTGCAGCTCCTCCGGCCCGTCGAGCTCGCCCTCCCGGCGGGGGCCGGTGATCACGTTGGTGTACACCGACAACGCCTGTCCGGTGGCCGAGCGGGCCAGCAGGGCCAGCACGAGGTCGAGGTCGGCCCACGTCTCGACGATGCGCTCCATGCCCATGATCGCGATGTGCACCGGCGGCAGCGAGGTGCACATGCGGCCGTTGCCCTCGTTCTCCACCAGGCAGATCGAGCCGGCGTCGGCCACCGCCGTGTTGACCCCGGTGATGCCGATGTCGGCGTCGAGGAACGCCTGGCGCAGCCGGACCCGGGCGTAGGCCGCCTCCTCGGGGATTTCGTTCGAGATCGGGCGCCCGGCGTCGGCGCTGAACAGCTCGGCCACGTCGAAACGGTTCTTGTGGATGGCGGGGGCGATCAGGTGCGAGGGCGTCTCGCCGGCGAGCTGGATGATGAACTCGCCCAGGTCGGTCTCCACCACCTCCTTGCCGAGCCGTTCGAGCGCTGGGTTGAGGTGGATCTCCTCCGACGCCATCGACTTGCCCTTGGCGATCACCCGAGCGCCCCGAGCCTCCACGATCGCCAGGATCTCGGCCACCGCCTCCTCGGCGTCGGCGCACCAGTGCACCTGGCCGCCGTGCGCCTCCAGCCGGCTCGACCACTGGTCGAGCAGCTCGGGCAGCTTCGCCAGGATCCGGGTGCGGGCGGCGCGGGCGGCGTCGCGCACGAGGTCCGGCTCGGCCAACCCGGCGAACGCAGCGGCCCGGTTGTCCACGAGGAGCTGCGTGGCGTTGCGCACCGCCGACCGCAGCGCCTCGTCGCCGAGCGCCTTGTCCGCCCGGTCGGCGAAGCGGGGCGGCCCGATCACCACCGGGGTCCCGCTCATGCGCGGGGCCCGTCGAGCAGGGCGGCGACGTGCTCGAAGCGCAACGGCAGGCGCCGGGAGGCGGCCCGGCCCTCGAGGTGGAGCAGGCAGGACAGGTCGCACGCGGCCACCCGGCCAGCGCCCGACGCCACCAGCTCGTCGAGCTTGTCGTCGGCCATCGCGGTCGACACCGCGGGCAGCTTCACCGAGAATGTCCCGCCGAAGCCGCAGCAGCGCTCGGCGCCGGGCGGCTCGACCACCCGCCATCCGGCGGCGGCGAGCAGGCGGCGCGGCTGCTCCTTCACGCCCAGCTCGCGCAGGGCGTGGCAGGGATGGTGCAGCGCAACCGCGGCGTCCCCGGCCCCGACCTCTCCGACCGCTGCGGGGGCGGCTGCGGCGTCGGCGGTGTCGGGGGCGAGGAACTGCGTGAGCTCGTGGGTGCGGCCCGCCACCGCCCGGGCGTCGGCCTCCCGCTCGGTTCCGGCGAAGAGCTCCGGCCAATGCCGAGCGATCATCGTGGCGCAGCTGCCCGAGGGCGTGACGATCGGCCCGCTCGTGCGGCTCAGCGCCTTGAGGGTGCGCGCCGCCACTCGACGGGCCTCGGCCACGAACCCCCCGTTCCAGGCCGGCTGCCCGCAGCACGTGGCGCCGCGCGGGGCCTCCACGACGTGGCCGTGGCGACGCAGCGCCGACGCGGCGGCCTTGGCCACTTGGGGCCGCACGGCGTCGACCAAGCACGTGCGGAACAGCGTCACGGCCATGGCGGGAACCTTAGGCGCGGATGCGGATGAGGCCTTCCTGCAGGCACGTGGCGCCCAGCTCGCCCGCCGCGGTGTAGAAGTCGCCCCGCGCCAGGCCCCGGCCGCCGCCCGTCGCCTGGGTCCACTGGTCGAACACCAGCCACTGGTCGGCCCGGACCGGGCGGTGGAACCACATGGCGTGGTCGAGCGACGCGCCCTGCACCTCGGCCTCGCCCCACCGCCGGCCGTGGGGGAGCAGCACGTTGTCCACCAGCGTCTTGTCCGACAGGTAGGCCAGCACCGCGGCGTGCAGCGCCGGGTCGTCGGGCAGGGCGCCGGCGGTGCGGATCCACATGTACTGGTGCTCTTTCGCCGTGGTTCCCCGCCACGGCGAGGGCGGGTCGACGTAGCGGATCTCGTAGGGCCGGGTCTCGCGCCGCCACTCCTCGGCGTAGTCGTCGTCGCGCTCGCCGATCCACTGCTGGTAGCTGGGGCAGCGCTCGGGGGGCGCCAGATCGGCGGGCAGGGCGCCGTCCTGGTGCACGAGGCCCTCCTCGGGCGCCTGGAGCGAGCACAACAGCGAGAACACCGCCCGGCCGCCCTGGCGCGCCACGACCCGGCGGGCGGAGAACGAGCGCCCGTCGCGGGTGCGCTCCACCTCGTAGCGGACCGGCTGCGCCGGGTCTCCCTCGGCCAGGAAGTAGGCGTGCAGGGAATGGACGGGACGGGCGTCGTCGACGGTCTGCTGCGCCGCGGCCAACGCCTGGCCGAGGAGCTGGCCGCCGTAGATGCGGGTGCGCTGCTCGGCCGGGTTGGCGCCTTCGAACTCGTCGCCGCCGAGGCGAGACAGCGTGAGCAGACGCACCAGGTCGTCGAGGTCGGTCATCGAACTATCGTGGCGCCGCATGGCCGACGCCCACCGACCCGTCACCACCCAGTTCGTCGCCATCGAGGACCCTCCCGAGATCCAGCGGGTCAACCCCATCCACGCAGAGGGGGCCAAGGCCTACGGCTACGAACGGCCGATCGTGGCCGGGCTCTCCTCCTACGGCTGGGCCACGCTGGCGGTGATCGAGCTGCTGGGCGACGCCTGGCTCGACCTCGGGTGGGCGGAGATGCGCTTCCGCCGCCCGGTCTTCGCCGGCGACGCGCTCACCACCACCGCCACGCCCACCGGCGAGGCGACGTGCGAGTTCGTGCAGGTCAACGCCGAGGGCAAGGCCACCGTGGAGGGCGCCGCCGGGCTCGGCCTAGGCCCCTGGCACGCCGAGTGGCGTCTGCCCGCCCGGCGCGACCCGGTCCCCGCCGCCGAGCACCGCCCGTTCGTGCTCCCCGAGAACGCGCCGGTCGACGAGGACTACCCGCCGATGGCCGTCGACCTGTCGGTCGAGGCCGCCCGGCGCTGGGCCGGCGGCCGCCTCGGCGACTTCGACCCGCGCTGGCACGCCGGCGAGCACCCCCGCGCCCACCCGAGCTTCGTGCCCGGTCAGATGGCCCCCCACATCCGCCACAGCTGGCGCTTCGCCGCCGGCATCCACGTGAGCGGACGCGTGCAGCACCTCGAGCCGATCCGGGCGGGCCAGACGCTGGTGGTCGCCGCCCGGTGGGTGGCCAACGAGGAGCGCAAGGCGCGCCGCCACTCGACCAGCCACGCCGTCGTTCTTGCGGAGAGCGGCCAGGAGCTCGCCTACTGTGCGGAAGAGCGCATCCTGCTGCCGCCGCCGCCCCGCTGAGCCGCGTGTGCGGCGGGTTGTTCGCGAGGCGTCGAGCAGCCCGTCCTGACGAAGGCTGTGACCAGGTGGAACGCGCGTTTGCCAATGCGGCCTTAGAACGGGGCGAGCAACCAACCCGCCACAACCGTCGCGAAGCTCAGATTCGGGCCGCCTGGATGACGCCGGCGGAGGCGAGGCGGTCGATCTCGGCCTGGTCGCAGCCGAGCACGTCGAGCAGCACCTCGGCGTTGTGCTCGCCGAGGAAGGGGGCCTGCAGGTCGTCGGGGGGTTGGCCGGCGGGGTTCGAGAACTTGAACGGCGCGCCGGGGATGGCGAACGAGCCGAGGGCCCGGTCGTGCACCTCGCGCACCCACTGGCGGGCGACCGCCTGGGGGTGGGTGAACAGGTCCTGGGGGGCGAGCACCGGCCCGGCGGGGATGCGGGCGTCGTCGAGGCAGGCCAGCGCCGCCTCGTTGTCGGGGAAGCCGGCGAGCCATTCCTCGATGATCACGTTGAGCGCCTCGCGGTGCTCCCCCCGCTTCGAGCTGTCGGCGAAGCGAGGGTCGGTGAGCAGCTCGGGCCGGCCCATCAGCTCCACGAGCCGTTCCCATTGGCGCTCCATCGCGATCACGATCAGCCAGCCCGAGGGCCCCTTGAACGTGCCGGCCGGGCCGGCCTGGCCGGCGTAGCGCCCCGTGCGCTCCTGGGTCTGCTCGCCATGGGTGTAGGAGTAGCTCTGGATCGCGATCGAGTGCATGTGCACCAGGCACTCGGCCAGCGCCACGTCGATGTGGGCGCCCTCGCCGGTCTGGGCCCGGTGGAACAGCGCGTAGCCCACGGCGGCGAAGGCGTGGACCCCGGCCGACACGTCGGCGATCGGCGAGCCGGTGAACAGCGGCGGGCCGTCAGGCTCGCCGGTCACGTGCATCATCCCCGAGGCGGCCTGGCCCAGCATGTCGTAGCCGGTCTTGTGCGACCACGGCCCGGTCTTGCCGTAGGCCGACACCGAGGCCATGACCAGGCTCGGGTTCACCTCCTTCAGCGAGGCGTAGTCGAGGCCGCGCTTCTCGAGCACGCCCGGGCCGAAGTTCTCGGTGACCACGTCGACCTTCGCCGCCAACCGCTTGATCAGCGCCACGCCGTCGGGATGCTTGAAGTCCACGCAGATCGAGCGCTTCCCGCGGTTCTGCTGCACGTAGTAGGTGGAGCGCCCGTCCTTCACCATCGGGAGGTGCCTCGACGCATCGCCGCCGGGGGCCACCTCCACCTTGATCACGTCGGCGCCGAGCTCGGCCATGAGCCGGGTGATGGTGGGCCCGGCCAGGTACTGCGTGAGGTCCAGCACCCGTACGCCCTCGAGCATCCTGCGCGCCACGGCGACCCTCCCCAGCTTGGCGGCGGTGAGCGTAGCGCCGCGGGCTCAGCGGCGGCGACGGCCGACTGCGGCGCCCACGCCGGCTGCGGCGGCCGCGCCCAGCGCCGCGGCGCCCAGCCACAGCGTGGCTTCCGGGATGCCGGCCGCGCCGGCGTCGATCTCGGCCGCGGTGAGCGGCCCGGGGTCGGTCTCCTCCTCGGCGCCCGAGAGCGCGCTGGTGGGTCCGCTCTGCGGCGGGGCCGCGGGTGGAGGCGGGCCGGTGCGCAGGCGCAGGCCGGCGGGCAGCGGCGGGAGCGCTTCGCCGCCGATGCCGGGCGTGCCCGGCGGCGTGGCGAAGCCGCGGTCGAGCAGCTGCGCCGCCCAGGCGTAGTGGTCCCGGGTCCCCAGCAGCACCACCACCATCGTGCGCCCGCCCCGTTCGGCGGCGCCGACGAAGGTGTTGCCCGCCTTGCGCGTGTAGCCGGTCTTGGCGCCGTTAGCCCCCTCGTACAGGCCGAGCAGCTTGTTGTGGTTGCGGAGCCGGTGCGGTGCGCCGTCGGGGCCGGTGAAGCTCCACTCCTGCTCGGCCAGCATCGGCGCCAGGGTCGGGGCGGCGAGCGCGGCCCGGCCCGCCGCGGCGAGGTCGAACGCGCTCATCGAGGAGCCGCCCTTGTAGCCCCACTGGGTGTCGTCCAGGCCCGACGGGTCGTTGAACGTGCTCTCCTTCATCCCCAGCCGGGTCCCCAACCTGGACATCTGCAGCGCGAACCCGTCGAGGCTGCCGCCCGACGCCTCCGCCACCGCGTACGCCGCGTCGTTGGCGGAAACCATCAGCATCGAGCGCAGGGCCTGCTCCAGCGGCCACACCTCGCCCTGCTTCATGCCGATGCGCATCGCCGGGCGCCCCGCGGCGAGCGCGGAGACCGGCACCGGCGCCAGCGGGTCGAGCTGGCCCACCGCGGTGAGCGCGGTCATGAGCTTGACCGTGCTGGCCGTGGGCAGCGGCGTGTGGTGCTGGCCGCCGTCGAGCACGGCGCCCGAGTCGGCGTCGACGAGGACCCACGCCTTCGGCGGCGCCGGCGCGTTGGTGGTGGTGGGCCCCCCGGCGGGGCTCGGCTGCTGGGCCCCGGCCGGCGCCGCCGCCCCGACCAGGGCCAACAGCGCCGCTGCGATCAGCGTGAGTCGGCGGGCCGGCACAAGCGGGGGAGCCTACCGGCGCCGCCGCCCGAGGGGAGGGATGACGACCGCGTGGCCAAAGCCGGGGCGGCCGACGCTGCGCTCAGCGCACCTGCTCGAGGATGGCGACGATCTCCTCCGGCCCCGCCACCTTGCGGGGGTTGGCGTGGGCGCTGCCGTCGGTGAGGGTGGCGTCGGCCAGCTCGGCGAAGCGGTCGGGGCCCACGCCCACCTCGCTCAGGCGGTGGGGCAGGCCGAGCGCCAGCACCAGGTCGCGCACCCCGTCGGCGGCGTCGCTCACGCCGAGGGCGGCGGCCACCTGGGCATGCGCCGCCGCGCACTGCTCGGCGTTGTAACGCATGACCGGGTGCATGGTGATGCAGCTGGTGATGCCGTGAGGCACGTCGCACAGGCCGCCGAGCTGGTGGCCGATGGCGTGGGACAGGCCGACCGTGACGTTGTTGAGCCCGGCCACCGACATCCACGCGGCGAGGAGGCTCTCGGTGCGCGCCGCCAGGTCGCCCGGGTCGGTCCGGGTGCGCCGCAACGAGCGGTTCAGCATGGTCAGCGCCTCCTTGGCCAGGGCGCTGGTGAACGGATGCGCCTTGCGGGAGGCGATCGCCTCCACGCAGTGGTCCACGGCCCGCATGCCCGTCGACAACCACAGCCGCTCGGGGGTGGCCAGCGTGAGCTCGGGGTCGAGGAAGATCGCCTTCGCGTTGAGCTGGGGGTCACCGAAGAGGTCCTTCACCCGGCGCACCTCGTGGGTCACGCCGAAGAACGCGGTGAACTCGCCCGCCGAGAGCGTGGTGGGGATGGCGAAGGTGGGCGGCGCCTGTCCGCTCAGCCGGGGCCGCCCGCCCGCGCCCATTCGCATCGCGTCGAGCCGGTCGCCGTCGGCGATGCCCTCGGCGAGGCACATGGCCACCGCCTTCATCGTGTCGTTCGGGGAGCCGCCGCCGAAGCTGATCAGCGCGTCGGCGTCCACGGCGCGGGCCGCCGCCGCCCCGGCCAGCACGGTGGGCCGGTGCACGTGCTGGACGGTCTCATGGAACACGCCCGCCACTCGCCCGCCGGCCGCGGCCCGCACCCGCTCGACGAGGTCGGTCTTGGTGGCGAGGGTCGTGCCGGTCACGACGAGCGCCCGCTCGACCCCTTCGGCGGCGAGCGCCCGTTCGAGCCCGGCGACGGCGCCCGGCCCGTAGTGCACCTCGAGCGAGGCTTGGCGGTAGCGGCCCTGCAGCGGCTGTTCGGTCACGCCTGCGAGTATTGCCGCCCGCGGGGTGTCCGTGCCGGGCTGCCCGTGGGAGCGGAGCGAGCCGGGCGGGCGTGGCATGATCCCACCAGCCGAGACTGGGAGGGGGTGGCGCCGATGGCCGTCAACCTGTCGGGCAGCTGCGCGATCGTGGGCGTGGCGGAGACCGAGTACGTGCGAGGGTCCGACCGTTCGCCGGCAGAGCTGATCCTCGACGCGGCGGCCGACGCCATCGCCGACGCCGGGCTCAAGCCGAGCGACGTGAACGGCGTGCTGCCCCCCGGTGGGTTCATCACCAACGAGGAGATCGCCGCCCATCTCGGCATTCCCGACGTGCGCTACTCGGTCACCGTGCACATGGGCGGGGCGAGCCCCACCGCCAGCCTCCAGTCGGCGGCGATGGCGATCGCCGCCGGCGTGGCCGACACGGTGCTCGTGGCCTTCGGCTGGAACGGGTTCTCCGCCCTGCGGCCCCGGCCGGGCGCGCCGCGCCCCAAGCGGCGCATGGCCGAGGGGCCGTTCATCGACATCAGCCGGAACTACTACGCCCCCTACGGGGTGCGGGCCGCGGCGCAGTGGTACTCGTTCTACCTGTCGCGTTACGTCAAGCTGTTCGACGTCGCCCCCGAGGACGCGTTCAACGTGGCCTCGGCCTGCCGCAAGCACGCGCAGCTCAACCCCACGGCCCAGATGTACGGCCGGCCGATGAGCCTCGAGGACTACCTCGCCTCGGAGTGGATCGCGGAGCCGCTGCGCAAGCTCGACTGCTGCCTGGAGACCGACTGCGCCTGCGCGGTGGTGCTCACCACCCCGGAGCGGGCGAAGGATCTGCCCCACACCCCGGTCAGCTACCTCGGCGGGGCGGAGGGCCACCCCTACCCGGCCGATGACATCACCAACCGGCCTGACGTGCTGCGCCTCGGCCTGCACACCGCCGCCCCCCGGGCCTACGCCATGGCCGGCATCGCCCCGACCGACGTGGACTTCCTCGAGATCTACGACTGCTTCACCTACGTGGTGATGATGGAGCTCGAGGCGCTGGGCTTCGCCGAGCCGGGCGGCGCGAAGGAGTTCGTGGCCAACGGCAACATCGAGCTCGGCGGCCGGTACCCGCTGAACACGCACGGCGGCCTGCTCAGCCAGGGCCATTGCTGGGGGCTGAACCACGTGGTGGAGGCGGCCCGCCAGCTCCGCCACGAGGCCGGCGACCGGCAGGTGCCCAACGCCAAGCTCGGCCTCGTGAGCGGCTACGGCGACCTGGGCGACGGCAGCCTGGCGATCCTCGGGAGGGGCTGACGATGGCTTCCGAGGCGCCCCGCAAGTACATCCCCAAGCCGTACGGGCTCGATGCGGAGTTCTACCGCCACGCCCTCGACGGCGGCGGCCTGCACCTGCAGACCTGCGCCGACTGCGGCCGCTGGCAGCACCCGCCCCGCCGCTTCTGCGGCGCCTGCACCAGCCGCAATCTCGTGTGGCGAAAGGCCAGCGGCAAGGCGGCCGTGTACAGCTGGACGGTCAACCACTTCCCCTACGATCCGGGCTGGCGGGGCGAGATCCCCTACGCCACGGTCGTGGCCGAGACGGCGGAGGGCCCCCGCCTCGTGGGCACGTGGGCCGGCCCGCTCGACTCGCTCCGCATCGGCCAGCCGATCGAGATCCGCCTCGACCAGCAGAGCGACGACTTCGCCTACCTGGTGTTCTGGCCGGCCGACTGACAAGCCGGGGTCGGTCGGGTTCCGGGCGCACGCCCCGGGAGCGGCGCGACTAGGCCCCACGCCTCGCCGGGTGCCGGCGGTGGGTGAGTTCGCCCACCGGCGCCGGTTCAAGCCACGGCCCAAGGGCGCCGATCACTGGCGGCGTGACCCGCGCCGCCGCCGTCGCCCTGCTCGCCGCCGGTCTGGCCGCGGCGCTGGCCTCGCCCGCGGCGGCGGAGCTGGCGCGCACCGAGCCCGGTGCGGTGGTCGCCCGCATCTGCCCCTCGCCCGGCGAGGAGGGCTGCGACGGCGCGGCGTTCGCCGGCCGCCGCGTCGAGCTGGTCGAGGCGGGTTCGGGGCGGGCGGTGGCCGGCGCCAACGCCAACCGGCGAGGGGAGCTGGCGCTGCTGCGGATCCGGGCCGGGCAGTACCGGCTGCGCATGGCGGCCGCCTCCCCGTGCGGGGAGGCGCCCGCCCACATCGTGCCCAGCCGGATCACGCGTGCCGTGGTGGTCTGCACGGCGTGAGCCCGGCGCAGGGCCCGGCCCCAGGGGCCGCAGCTCAACCTCTGGCGCTCACCGCGGGCGCCTCGGCGGCGCCGACCGGGCCGTCGTCCTCCAAGGCCCCCGGGCGGGGCGGTCGGGCCGGCGTCGGGGCCGGGCGGGCGCCGAGCGGGATGCGATAGTCGAGGCCGAGGATCGACAGGAACAGGCTGGCCAGGATCGTCGTGACGCCGAGCACGAGGCCGATCACGGCCGGGGCCGCGACCCGGAGCTGCTGGCCGGGGTCGAGCTCGCCGAAGCCGGCGCTGCGCCACCGCCACAGCGACGCGCCCGCCGCCGCCGCGCCGCACGCCAGGAGCAGGGCGCCGGCCACGAGGCCGGACTCGAGGCGGAAGCGCCGGGCCAACGCGTCGAGCCGGCGGTCGCGGGGGAGAAAGCCCCGCTCGATGGCGTACACCTTGGTGAACACGCCGAACAGCGTGGCTTGATGCCCGATCAGCACGGCCGCCGCCGCGTACAGCAGGGCGGTCACGTCGAAGGTGGCGCCGGCGAGCGTGAGCGGCCCGGCGGTGAGCGAGGCGGTGGCGAGCAGCCCGAGGGCCAGCAGCGTGAGCCCGGGGATCACGAAGAGCCACCGGGGGCTCATCAGCAGGAGGAAGCGGAGGTGGCGCCAGCCGTCGCGCCAGCTGCGCAGGTGGGGCGCCCGGCTGCGGCCGTCGGGTGAGAGCGTGGCCGGCACCTCCACCACCTTCTGGCCGAAGAGCGAGGCCTTGACCACCATCTCCGACGCGAACTCCATCCCGGTCGTCTGCAGCGCGAGCTGCTCGACCGAGCTGCGCCGAAAGCCCCGCAGCCCGCAGTGGAAATCGCCCACCGGGGCGCGAAACAGGATCCGGCCGACGAAGGAGAGCACCGGGTTGCCGAGGTAGCGGTGCAGGGACGGCATCGCGCCGGGGGAGATGCCGCCGGCGAAGCGGTTGCCCATCACCAGGTCCGCTCCCGCCCGCAGCTCGGCGACGAAGGGCTCGAGGTTCAAGAAGTCGTAGCTGTCGTCGGCGTCGGCCATGATCACGTAGCGGCCCCGGGCCGCCCGGATCCCGCCCGAGAGCGCCGCGCCGTAGCCCTTCTCCGGCACCTGGACCACCCGCGCGCCCTCGGCCAGGGCGAGGTCCTGTGAGCCGTCGGTGGAGCCGTTGTCGGCCACCAGCACCTCGCCGCCCACCCCGCTGCGGGCGAGGAACGCCTGGGCCTTGCGGATGCAGGTGGCCAGCGTCTCCGCCTCGTTGAGGCAGGGCATGACGATCGAGAGCTCGAGCTCGTTGGCGGCCAGGTGGGTGGCGGGGGGCAGCGTCTTCGCTGCGCTGGCGGCCGTCATCGTCTGCGCAGCACGAACAGGTGGTTGAGGCCGAGCTCGAACCGGCTGGCGTGCACCAGCTCGAAGCCGTCGCCGAAGATGAACGGGGTCTCCTGCGGCGCCTGGCCGTGGTGCTGATCGGTCTCCTGGCCGTGGATGAGGCGCAGCGCGAGCAGCGCCTCGAGGATCACGTCGACCACCGGGGCGGGCACGGTCACCACGAGCCGCCCGCCCGGCTTGGTGAGGCGCGCCGTCTCCAGCGCCGTCTTGGCCAGCTCGGAAGGCGGGAAGTGCTCGAGGGTCGCCAGCATCGCCACCACGTCGAACGGGTCGAGGTCGACCGGCACGTCGACCGGGAAGCAGCCGGGGAGCAGCCGGTGCCGGCCGTGGTCCCGCGGGCGGTCGAGCAGCGGGTCGATGCCCACGCTCGGCGCGATCCGCCGGCCGAGGTGATCGAACAGCTCGCCCTCCGCGCAGCCCACCTCCAGCACCCGCGACCCGTCGGGGATCCAGCGGGCCGCCTGGCGGAAGCGCAGGGTCTGCAGGAGGCGATCGACCGGCGTCATCGGTCACTCTGAGCGGTTGAGGTCACGCCATCGGTATCGTCAGGCGTCGTTCGGCGCTCCACGGGCCATTGGTCGTGCTCAACGTGGTCGTGCCTGGTCGTGCTCAAGGCCGGCGGGCGCGGGCGCCGATCACAGGGCGATGGCCGTTGCTCAGCTCCCGGTCGAGGCCGCCGAACCCGGGGCGACGCCGGTTCCCTCTTCGCCGTGGCGGCGTGTGCGGCTGCAGGTGGGCGCGTTCTGGGCGCTGGTGTCGGCGATGTTCGTGATCGGCCGTTGGTCGGTGGTCCGCGATCTCGCGCTGACCGACAGCGACGACTTCATGCGCCTGGCGCAGGTGCGCAGCTGGCTCGCCGGCCAGTCGTGGTGGGATCGCACCGCCTACCGCCTCGACCCCCCGGGGGGCCTGCCGCTGCACTTCTCGCGCCTCGGCGACGTGGGCGTCGGCCTGCTCGACCGCGTGCTCTCCCCCCTGCTCGGCGAGCGGCTGGCGGAGCAGGCCGCGCTGATCGGCTACCCGCTGGCGCTCTTCGCCGTCCTCGTGGGGCTGATCGCCGCGTTGGCCGGCCGGCTCGGCGGCCCCCGCGCCGCGCTGCCGTCGGCCGCGCTGCTGCTCACCGCGCCGCTCGTGCTCGTGCAGTTCTTCCCCGGCCGGATCGACCACCACGGCCTGCAGCTCGTGCTGGTGCTCGCCCTGCTCTACACGTTGACCGGCCCGGCGTCGGTCCGCTCGGGCGCGCTGGCCGGGGCGTTCGCCGCGCTGTCGCTGGCCATCGGGCTCGAGACGGCCCCGTACCTCGCGGCCGCGTGGGCCGTGGTCGGGCTGCGCTGGGTGCTCGAGGGCCGAGCCGCCCGCCCCGGCCTCTGGGGCTTCGCCGCCGGCTTCGGCCTCGGGACGCCGCTGCTGCTGGCGGCCACCGTGCGCCCCGGGGAGTGGGGCGACGGAGCCTGCACGTCGTTGGCCTCCGCCCACGCCGTGGGCGCCGCCGCGGTGTCGGGCGCGTTCGCCCTCGTCTCGGCCCTCGGGGCCGTGGGCCTGCGGG
>JBJXGF010000061.1:0-8381 GCA_046153015.1 Acidimicrobiales bacterium
GCGTAGATCGGATGGACCCATCGGCAACGGCCACTGAACGGGAACTGGTGGACAACAACGGATGGGCAAGTCCGCTCGCCGTGACACCACCGGAAGCTGTCGCTCGCACTCAGCGACATCCCTGCAACAAGGAACCTGCGGAATTCGGCTTCGAGTTCTTGGCGCCTAACTTGGCGCCAAACTGCACGGACTGGGGCGCTCCAAACCGCGCTCGGCGGACGAGGATCCGTACAGAAACCCAATGAAACCCACTAAACCGCACGGTATGGACAATCCATTCGGGACTCTTAATCCGCAGGTTCTCGGTTCGAATCCGAGGGGGCGCACCGCAAACAGGCAGGTCAGAGGCACTTGATCCGCTCTCGCAGACCGGGGTTTCGGCGAAGATCTCACATGAATCTCACAGGGGTCTCAGATCGTGGCGTACTGTGATGCCATGAGAGGCAGCATTCGAGCCAAGAAGCCCGGGAGCTGGGAGCTTGTGTTCGACGCCGGCCGCGACCCGTTGACTGGGCGACGTCGGCAGCGGTCCTCCATGTTCCATGGCACCAAACGCGACGCCGAGCGGGAGCTGCGACGGGTCGTGCGAGATGCCGAAGAGGGCCGTCTCGTCGGCGGCGGCGTGCTGATGTCGGATCTGCTCGCCCGATGGCTTGATCTGTGCGCCGACAGCCTGTCACCCACCACCCTCCGCGAGTACCGGCGGCTGGTCAGCAAACGCATCGTGCCTGCGATCGGAGCGCTTGCCGTGACCAAACTGACCACCCACGCTCTCGACGACTACTACCTGGCACTGTCCCGGGATGGCGGACTGTCCGCGGCGTCGGTCCGTCAGATCCATTCGATCATCCGCCGGGCGCTCCGCCAGGCCGTGCGCTGGGGCTGGATCGAACACAACGTCGCGGTGAGCGCCACCAAACCGCGGATGGCCCGCTCAACGATCAAGCCTCCGTCCATGGGTCGCGTCCACGAGCTGCTCACCGAATCCGACCGCTACGACCCCTCCTTCGGGGTCCTGGTCCGCGTAGCCATCGCGACTGGGATGCGACGCGGTGAACTCTGCGGCCTCCGGTGGTGCGATGTCGAGCTCTCACGACGTCAACTCCACGTCACCCAAGCCGTTGTCGCCGTGCCCGACGGCACCGCCATCAAAGCACCCAAGTCCGGCGCGACACGGCGCCTCTCAATCGACCAACAAACCGCAACCATCCTCGAGGACCACCGAGCGGCGATGCAGCAACGCGCGGCCGCCGGAGCCGCCCACCTGCACGGCGACGGGTATGTGTTCAGCCACGCCCTCGACGGCTCACGACCGCTCCACCCCGACAACGTGACCGCAGCGTTCCGACGGCTACCTTCCAACAACGGCACCGTGCGACTGCACGACCTACGCCACGCCCACGCCACACAACTGCTCTCAAACGGCGTCGACATCAGCGCCGTCAGCAGCCGCCTCGGCCACGCCAACTCCTCGACCACACTCAACATTTACGCCCACGCCCTCGAAGAAACCGACGAACGTGCAGCCTCAGTCATCGGAGCATTGCTCAGCCCAACTTGAACCGCGACCTTCGGGTTATGAGGCCTCCCGAACCCGAAGAGCTATCCGCTGGTCAAACCCTTATCCGCAGGTCACGGGCCCTTTCGAGGTCCCCGGTGCTACCCGCTGTGCACCGCGGATTGCCGGGGTGCTGTGCCATCTGTGTGCCATTCGGCGTCGATGGGCGACGCTCCGGTGCCCTCGACGATCGCGTTGACATCAAGCTCTTGCGAGCGCGCTGTGGTTGTGCTCATGCGAGCCGGACGCCGAAGCGTTCTGCTGTGGCGGCGATCTCGGGAAGAGGTGCGTCCGAGGCGAATCGGCGAGCGATCTCGCGGGCGAAGCGGTCGTAGGCGGGACCGATGGTGACCATGACGACCCGAGCCTCCCCGGCCGCCACGCGTACGGCGTGGGGCGTGCCGGCGGGTAGATATTGAACCGAGCCTGGACCAGCCACCGTCACGGTGTCACCGATGGTGAACTCGACCTCGCCTTCGATCACGATCTCGACTTCGTCCCACTCATGGCTGTGCCGCGGCGATCCGTCGCTGTCGCGGCTGCGGTAGTCGGCGACTTGCACGTTGCCCATCCCCAGACCGAGCAGTCGTATCTCGTCGGTGGGGTAGCGCACGACCTCCTCACCGCAGACCACGCCGGGGCGCATCTGAACCTCGTTCACTTCCCACCCCTCTCCCAGGCACCCCGAGGGATGCACCCTCACAGTGCCGTCGCGGTCAGCCGAAGAACTCGTCGACCTCGTACTGGTTGGCTTCGAAGATGTCGATCTCGGCGATCTTGCCGCTCTCGACCCGGTACACGTTAACCCGCCGCAGCTCGAGCCGCTGATCGCCGCGCACCACGGCTTCGCGCAGAACCAACGCAACCCGGTCGCCCGACACCAGCCGGTCGAGCACCTCGACCTCCGCCGACACCGTGCTGGTGCAGTCCAGCAACCCCCGGATGGTTGCCACGACAGCGTCCCGGCCTGTGTGCACACCGGCCAAACCGCTTTGGCCCGGCAGCCGCATCACCACAGTGTCGGCGTAGAATTCCCATGCAGCCACGGGCTCCCCGCGCTCCCACGCAGCGGCGTACTCGGCTAGGACGTCAACTGGCTCCATGTCATTCCCCCGAGGGATCGCTGGGACGCGAGGGCAGGCGGCTACTCATAGGACCAGCCGACCTGATCGTTCGGCACGGCGATGGAAGCATGAGTTTGCACGAACTGCCACACTCCCTCGTGGCGAACGAACACCGCCGTCCACCTCGGCGTGATCCGTTTCCCTCTCTGTCAGACTGGTGGTTGCTGCCCTGTGGTGCTAGTTGAGTTTAGTGGGGCGAGGAATGAGAAGGAGTAAATGACGATTACTAATGTGCAGGTTATGGCATCGCGCCCTGATCCTGAGGTTCGTCCGGCCCGTCAGTCCTATCCGGCGGCGTACAAGTTGAAGGTTCTGGCTGAACTTGACGCGGCGGACTCGAAAACGGAGCGTGGCGAGATCATGCGCCGAACGAGATCGGTGAGACCCTTGCCAACGTTGTCAGAATCAGGGGGCGTGCATACCGCAGAGGTTCTCGCCGCTGTGCCCGGAACCCCGTGACCGCACGGGTGGGATGGACAGCACACGACTTCCTCGAGCGCATCACCTCTCCCGTGATCCGTGCGCGATCAAAGGTCTTTGGACCCTGTATCCAACCCTCTCGCTTGCGTACGGTTGTCATACACGGCGAAGGAGAGCACGATGGCTGACGCGACCTATGCAGTGAGTGAAATAGTCGGGACGTCACCCGAGGGGGTTGATAGGGCAATTCGGAATGGACTCAAGAAGGCCGCCGAATCACTGCGGAATCTCGACTGGTTCGAAGTTACTAACATTCGCGGCCAACTTGGCACCGATGATGGGTCGGTGCAGCATTTCCAGGTCACGCTCAAAGTCGGGTTCCGCTACGAGGACTAAGTGACCGACAAGCCAGTAGGCCCTCGTCGATCTCGGTTTGGCCGTCGTCGGCGCCGGGAACACCTTGGGTACGGGTCAGTGGTGTGCCATCGCGCTCACCGTTCGCAACCACGCTCGGCTCACCTGATGCCCACCTGCGCACCCCTGGGAGATCAAACGGATGACCACACCAACTGTCGCTGACACACTTCGCCTCGCGAACGGTGTCACCACTGCGGAGCGCGATCACGTCGTGGAGGTGATGTCGCGGCTTGATGATCGGCTTCGTTCGTTCCCCGCGGGCAGCGTCGAGCTGCAGTTGAGCGTGAAAGAGCGCGACACGCCGAGCCAGCGCACCACGCTTGAGGCGTGGATCGCCGGTCAACCGCGCCTGGTGTCCACGTCCGATCGTCCGGATCTCGACGCCGCTGTCGCTGAGGTCCGCGACGACCTCATTCGTCTGATCAGCGACGCCAAGAACCGCACCGAACCCCGAAACAACCGGGCCCTGCGGGACACCCTGTGAGGCTGGCCACGGTCCGGGTCGATGTGTCCGACCCGTTCGGTCGACGCGACCTCGACGAGCTCGTCGAGGTCGCACGTTCGACGTGTGTGTCGCTGTACCTGCCGACGCACCGATCCGGCGTCGAGACCGCCCAGGATCCGGTGCGCCTTCGCAACCTGTTGGCATCGGCCCGACGGGAGCTCGCCGCACTCGACTTGAACGCCGACCAAATCGAGGACCTCCTCCGCCCGGCCGGGGAGCTTCTCGCCGGCCGGGACTGGTGGCAGCACCAGAGCGATGGGCTCGCGATGTTCTGCGCTCCCGGGTTCTTTCGCGTTTTTCGCCTTCCGATCAGCGTCGCTGTGCTGGCCGTCGTGGCAACACGGTTCCACGTCCGACCGCTGCTGCCTTTGGTCGCCAGTGATGGGCGGTTCTGGCTGTTGGCGCTCAGCCAGAACTCGGTCCGTCTGTTCAGCGGGACCGAGCTGACAATCTCCGAGCTCGACACTGCCGACACACCCACGAGCATGGCTGAGGCGCTGGCGCACGAGGACCCGGAGAAGGAGCGGCAGATCCGATCGACAGGCCCGAACGGACTCGGTCAGTCCTACGGACACGCGGGAGGCGGTGAGGACGACAAGGCCGCTATCGAGCGTTACTTCCGGGCGGTGGACCGCGGCCTGGCGGGGTTGGCCCTCGATCCCTCCGTGCCTCTCGTCATCGCCGGCGTGTCCTACTACGGGCCGATCTTCCGAGCGGTGAGCGTTCATCCCGACATTCTTGATGACGTGGTCGCCGGCAGTCCCGACGACCTCAGTGCCGTCGAGCTGCACGAGCTGGCTTGGGCGGCGGTCAGAGCCCATCTCGAGGCCCGCAGACGGCGATGGCAGGACCGCTACGGGCAGGCCCGCGCCGACGGTCGTAGCGCCGAAGGACTGCTCCAAGTCGCAACAGCAGCGAACGAGGGCCGCGTCGAGCTACTCATTCTGCCCTCCGACGGTTCTCGTTGGGCGAGTACTGATCTTGCTGGCGACGCGATCGAGCACGACCAACGCGAACCGGGTGACGTTGACCTCCTCGACGTGGTCGCCCAGCAGGTCCTTCGGACCGGCGGCGAGATCGTGGTCATGAAGCCCGACGAGCTACCGGAGGACGCGATCCCGGCCGCGATCCTTCGCTACCGGTGACGTACTCCAAGGCGCAGCCCAGGCAGGTGCTCGTCCCGTTGGACGGCTCCGAGTTCTCACTGGCAGCCATGCCCACCGCACGCGCCCTGGCCGAGCGCCTCAACGCTGAGCTACACACGATCAGCGTTACCGAAGATGATGGCACCCGCGAAGGAGCTGAACTCCAGGCCGTCGCTGCCGAGGCGCTCGGACTCCATGCTGGAGACGCTCGCGCCACAGTGGTCGCGGGGGCCGATCCGGCCGAGGAGATCCTTCGACACGCGAGCGCGCTGGGGAACTGTGTGATCTGCCTGTCCACCCATGGTCGGGGTCGTATCATTGGCACGCTCGTCGGGTCGGTGGCGAGATCGCTGCTGCAACGCTCGCCCGACCCTATAGTCGCCGTCGGCCCAACCGCCGACCGGCCAGCCTCCTCACCAGCGCCGCGATGGCGAACGTCCGAACAGTCCACCTCGTTCTCAGTCAACCGGCTCGTGGCGTGCGTCGACGGCTCCCCCACATCGGAGGAGGCGCTCCCTGTCGCAGTGTCATGGGCCACGATGCTTGGAATGTCCCTGACCATCGTGACCGTCATCGACGACTCGCCGCCCTCTCTCCGACCAGAGCGCGACAGGCCCGGGCCCTATGCCACAGCCGGAGGCGCTGACGGTTACATAGCGAAGCTCATCGAGCAGCATCACACGCCCGGGCTCGACGTGACCGGGAAGGTCATCCGCGATCCCATCGGCGTCGCCAGCGGCCTCCGCTCCTACCTCGACCAGCAACCAGCCGGGCTCGTCGCCCTCACGACCCACGCCCGGTCCGGCATCCGTCGGCTGCTGCTCGGTTCCACTGCCGCCAACATCATCCACGGGGCCGTCGTACCATGCCTCGTCGTACCGGTGGGCGCCGAGGAAAGAGACACCTGACCTGGTATCCGAGTGCCTGACCGGTGGTAGAAAGCCGTCGAACGGGCGGAACCTGGGTGCCCGGTGGGCCATTCTGGCGCTCGCCGTAACCATCGCGTCAGCGGCCACCAGCTGCTCATCAGCGGCGCCCTCCGAATCGGTAGACGGTCCCTCTACCGACGTCATCGGTCGACCGACCGCGTCTACGAGTGCCCAGGTAACAAGCGAGCCGGCGAGCAGCTCACCGGCGAGCGGCGCTGAGGTGCCGGCGTCCGTTTCGAGCACACCGCTGAGCACCGGTCCGGCGTCAGTGGTAACCGCCTCTCCCTTCCACAGGTTGCCGCCGCTGAGCGCTGCGCCCTCCGGCGACCAGGGCAGCATGGGACCACCACCGAACGGTGGCTCGATATCCACGCGGATCACATCGAGCAACGCCCCGACGGCGCCGCCCAGCACACAACCCACCTTGGGGACAAACGGCCTGACGACGTCACCCGAAGAGCCGTTGCTTCGGTTGGGCGATGTGGGGACGACCGTCGCCGAGCTCCGGGTACGCCTGGCCGCGATGGGCTACTGGTCCGGCGCTCCGAGCGACCGTATCGGGCCATTGTTGCAGCAGGCGGTCTACGCGCTGCAGAAGGCGCAAGAACTCACGATCGACGGCGTCGTCGGTCCAGAGGTGCGCGGTGCGCTCAACGAATCCAGCGCCATCGTTCCGGTGCTGCAGCAACCCGACCATGTCGAGATCGATTTGACCAGACAGCTCATCATCTTCGTCGCCGGTGGGTCTCCTTTCCTGGTGTTCAACACGTCGACGGGCACCAACGAGCGATACCAACACCCCACGCAAGGCCTCCAACTGGCTGACACACCGACGGGAACGTTTCTTGTGGATTGGCAGGTAGACGGTGTGTCCGATGGGGATCTCGGGCCGCTCTATCGACCGAAGTTCTTCCACCCCGATGGCATCGCCGTGCACGGTTACGCCGATGTGCCCCCGGTCCCTGCCTCCCACGGGTGCGCCCGGGTATCCGTCGCCGCCATGGATCTCATCTGGCAGCTCGACCTGATGCCAATCGGCAGCGTCGTGCATGTGGTCGGCGCCCCACCCATCTGAAGGCCGGATCACACGGGTCTTCAATCGGGAGCGACCGCGACGATCCCGATGTCTGCCGCCCTGATCGTCAGGCGCGCCCCGGTGATCGTGTAGCTCGTGTCGGCGGCCCGAATGACGTCGACGGTCGCCGCCCACGGCCGTGGGCACCCCACCGAGTCGATCGTCACATCACCGAACCGCATGCTGAGCGGGCCGACGGTGACCGCGAGGTGTGCCGAGGTGCAGCCGGGCGAAGTGGCCACGAGCGTGCCGTCGTCACCGAACTCGAGGGTAACTCGGCTCTGCTCCGGCACCGAAGCGGCCACGCCGTCACGCAGCACCGTGTCGACCTGCCAGCGCGTACCGACGAGCGGGCGATCGGGACCGGCGACGGTGCGATCGAGCAGGTGCAGCGTCGCGTCAGCCGTCGTGAGGGTCAATGTAGCCCCGTCGAGCGCGACTCTCGGAACTCCTTGCAGGACATCGGCCAGCCACTGGTCTTGGAGGTGGCGGGCCGCGTCGCAGCCGATCTCGGTCATCGTCACGCCGCCGCGTACCACCAGGCGATCGTCAGCGAGGCGGTAAGGCGCTCCCAGGGAGTTGCAGCCGGCTGTTGCGCTCAGCTGCCCCCGGTCGAACGCGAGGCGAATCGTCGATCCAGGCACCAGCTCGCGGCCGACTGCCGATTGAGCGAGGAAGACCCGCCCATCAAGGGGGCCCTGTTCGGCATCAGGACTAGCGTCGTCCCTCCCACATCCGCCGATCAGCAGGAGCGCCGCGAACACCGCCGTGCCCGATGCCGCGACCAACCGAAACCGGCCCCGCGACGCAACAGCTTGCACCTTGACAGCCAACACCACCGTGTCAAGGGCCAACACTTTCTGCCCGCCCGCCCCGACGGCTCTCGGGCCTTGCGGTGACGGCGGGCGCAGAGGGTGTTGCGTCCGATGAACCGCGCAGGCTCAGGGAGCGGGTGCTGCGGGCCTCCGCAGCGCGTCGAACGGGACGTCTCAGGAGCATCCCATTGATCTCACGGAACCCTGCGCCGGTACACCCCGGCGAGCTGACGATCGAGATGCTCTTCGCGACATCGCCACCGACTGTTAGACGCCGTCGTCGATGGGGACGTGGGTGTGGGGTTGGGCCATCGGGGGTGAGCACGCGGTGTTCTTCAGAGATCGAACCGGCTGAGGAGACCGAGGTCGTCAGTCGTTGGCGGTGTCGGCGCC
>JBJXGF010000104.1:0-15011 GCA_046153015.1 Acidimicrobiales bacterium
CGGGCGGCGGCGGACCCACCGGCGGCGCGTTGGGCGGCGCGCCGCGCGCGCTCGACGCGCCGGCCGGGGCGACCGCGTCGAGGGCGTCCTTGGCGGATCGCGCCCTGACCAGCTTCACCACGCCGACCACGAACACGACCACGCCGACGCCGCCGAAGACCAGCAGGAGCAGGATCGCGCCGAGCACCGCCCGGGCGGCCTGACGGCCGAAGCCCTCGCCGACCGCGAAACGGCTGCCTGGCGCCAAGCCCGCGCCGGGCGTCGCCTCGAACTGGTACACCCCCTCGGCGGGGATGCTGATCGTGGCGACCGCAGCGCCGTCGAACCCGCTGCGGGTGTAGGTCTCCTCCGAGTCATAGGGCGCGAGCGGCAGCGGCGGGCCGCCCCCCGCCGGGGTGACGCGCACCGAAGCCGCCACGGCCTCGAAGCCGGGGGCCGGCGCCCGCGCGGCCGCCTGGGTCGGCGCCTCGTAGTAGACCGTGAACCCGCCCGAGCGGGGAAAGCTCACCGGGTGAGCGGGAGCGGCGACCCCGGTGCGAGGCCAGTTCTTGATCCGGTCCGAGGCCTGGCGGACGCCGACGAAGGCGACGACCGCGAAGAGCAGCAGGCCGACCAGCCCGAGGCCGGCGCCCAGCCCGACCAGCGACTTGCCCGAGCGCGGCTTGCCGCTCACGAGCTGACCCGCCGGGCGACGAGCTCGAACTGCTCGTCGGGGGCGACGACGGCGATGCGGACCCGGTCGGCGCCGGCGGCGCCGTAGAACTCCCCGGGGCTGACCAGCACGCCGGCCTCCACGGCGAGACGCTCGGTGAACGCCCAGGCGTCGCCGTCGGGAGCGGGGGCCCAGAGGTAGAACCCGCCGCCGGGGAGCTCCGCGTCGACGCCCATCCGAGCCAGCACGTTGCGCATCAGCTCCAGCCGGCGCAGGTAGCGGCCGCGCTGCTCCTCGACGTGGGCGTCGTCGGCGAGCGCGACCGCCCCGGCGGCCTGCACGGGGCCGGGGACCATCATGCCGACGTGCTTGCGGACCTCGCGGAGGTAGTCCACCAGCTCGGCATCGCCCGCGTAGAAGCCGACTCGCGCGCCGGCCAGGTTGGAGCGCTTCGACAACGAGTGCACGGCGACCACGCCCTGCGTCCCGTGGGCGAGGATCGTGCGCCGCGGCCCCTGCCAGGTGAACTCCACGTAGCACTCGTCGCTGAAGACCGGCACGCCGTGAGCGCGGCCCCACGCTGCGGCGGCGCCGAGGTCGTCCAGACCGCCGGCCGGGTTGCCGGGCGTGTTGACCCACAGGCACAGGGCCCGTTCGGCGTCGGCCGGGTCGATCGCGGCGAGGTCGATCCGCCACGCGTCGTCGACGGGCACCGGCACGGCCCGGCAGCGGGCGAGGACGGCGCCCATCTCGTAGGTGGGGTAGCTGATCGCGGGGTACAGCACCGTGTCACGCCCCGGGCTGCGCAGCTTGAGCCACGCCGGCAGCGTGCCCACGAACTCCTTGGTGCCGACGCAGGCGGCGACGTCGCCCGGGCTGACCTCGACCCCGAGGCGGCGCTGCATCCAGGCGGCCGCGGCGCTGCGCAGCTCGAGGCTGCCGATCGAGGGCGGGTAGCCGCGCTCCTGGTTCGACGCGCCGAGCGCGCTCACGACCGCCGCCGGCGGCGGGTCGCAGGGCGTGCCGATCGACAGGTCGACGCAGCCGCCCTCGTGCTTCTCCGCCAACGGCTTGAGCTCGTCGAGCCGGTCGTACGGGTACGGCGGGGGGACGAATCCGGCGGGGTCGGCGCCCGGTGAGGTCATGGCGCTATTCGAGCACGAACTCGCGAAGCCGGGCACGGCCGGCGTCGTCGAGGCGGACCCGCAGGGCGAGGCCGCCCTCTCTCGCCTCCTCGGTCAGCACCTCGCCTTCGCGGTGGGCCACCGCCAGCGCGTCGCCGCGGTCGTACGGGATCAGGAGCTGCACCGCACCGATGCGCGAGCGCAGCCGGTCGGACAACGCGTGCAGCAGCGCGTCGACGCCGTCGCCGGTGCGGGCCGAGATCGCTGCCGAGCCCGGGTGCTGCGCCACGAGCTCCGCCGCCGAGCCGGGCGCGGCGATGCGGTCGATCTTGTTGAAGACGAGCAGCTCGGGAATCTGCTCGGCGCCGATCTCGGTGAGCACCGTGCGCACCGCCGCCATGTTGGCCGCCGGGTCCGGCGCCGACGCGTCGACCAGGTGGAGCAGGAGGTCGGCGTCGACCACCACGTCGAGCGTGGTCTTGAACGCCTCCACGAGCTGGTGGGGGAGCTTGTGCACGAAGCCGACCGTGTCGGAGAGGAGGACGGTCTCCCCGCCGGGCAGCGAAAGGCGACGGGTGGTGGCGTCGAGCGTGGCGAAGAGCCGGTCCTCCACGAGCACGCCGGCCTCGGTGAGCCGGTTGAGCAGGGTCGACTTGCCGGCGTTGGTGTAGCCCACGATCGCCACCTGCGCGAACCGGGCCCGCTGGCGGGCCTTCTGCTGGTTGGCCCGGTGCCGGCGGATCTCGCGCAGATCCTCCTCGAGCTTGTGGATGCGCCGCACCGCCCGGCGGCGGTCGATCTCGAGCTGGGTCTCGCCCGGACCTCGGCGGGCGCCGCCGAGGCCGCCCGCCTGCTGGGAGAGCGCCAAACCCCGGCCCCGGCGGCGGGGCAGGTGGTAGCGGAGCTGCGCCAGCTCGACCTGGGCCTTGCCCTCCTGGCTCGAGGCGTTCTGGGCGAAGATGTCGAGGATCACCGAGGTGCGGTCGATGGCGCTGCGGCCCAGCAGCTTGGTGAGGTTGATCTGCTGCGCGGGGCTCAGCTCGTCGTCGAAGACGACGGTGTCGGCGTCGACCTCCTCGGAGATCTGACGGATCTCCTCCGCCTTGCCCTTGCCCACGAAGGTGGCCGGGTCGGGCGCGGTGCGGCGCTGCATCACCCGGGCGACGGCGTCGGCCCCGGCGGTGTCGACAAGCAGAGCCAGCTCGTCGAGCGAGGCTTCGGTCTCCTCGGCGGTGCGCGGCGGCTGGGTGACGCCGACCAGCACGATCTTCTCCCGGAACGTGCGCTCGATGAAGCCGCCCTGCGCGTCGCCGCCCAGGTCGCCGAACGCGCCGCGGTGCGTCTCGCCGGCTTCGTCGCGCCCGCTGCGGGTGCGCCCAGTTCGTTCAGACAAGCTCGACCTCGATATCGGCGATATGGACGGCCGGACCGACCAAGGTGATCGTGCGGCCAAGAACCACCCGGGCCTCGCCTCCGGGCATGCGCACCAGCACCTCCGGGCCGACGAGCCCCCAGCCATGAGCGAGGTGGGCGGCGGCGCAGGCGCCGGTGCCGCAGGCCTCGGTGGCGCCGACGCCGCGCTCCCAGACCCGCAGATCGAGAGTATCGGAGCGACCGGGCGCGGGCGCGATGAATTCCACGTTGACGCCGCGCCGGAAATGGGACTCGAGCGCCGCGCCCCGCTCGGCGAGGGCCACCGCGGCCGGGTCGTCCACCAGCACCACGAGGTGGGGGTTGCCGAGGTCGGCGAGCCCGCTGCGCAGCCCGCTCGGCAGCGGCCGGTCGGGCGCGGGGCCGGGCCCGGGGGCGCCCATGTCGACCGAGACCTCGACGCTGCTCGGATCCCCGCCAGGGGCCACCTCCACTCGACGGTCGCCGGCGTCGGTCTCGATGAGGAGCGGCCCCGCCTTCAGGCCGCGGGCCGCAGCGAGGGCCTGGGCGAGGCAGCGGATCCCGTTGCCGCTCATCTCGGCGCGGCTGCCGTCGGCGTTGTAGAGCACCATCGCCGCGTCGCCGCCGCGCTCGGGCGGCGAGGCCACGATCAGCCCGTCGGCGCCGATGCCGCGCCGGCGGTCGCAGAGCCGCTTGGCCGCCGCGGCCTCGAGCGGTTCGCCGCCGAGCGCGACGAGGAAATCGTTGCCAAGGCCGTGATGCTTGCTCAGACGGAGGCGCACAGCGCTCCCAGCAGCTCGTCGAGAACGTCCAGCGGGTCCTGCCCGGCGTCGAGCCAGCGGATGCGGGGGTCGCGGCGCAGCCAGCGCTCCTGGCGACGGGCGAAACGGCGCGTGCGGGCGCTCGCCAGCTCGACCGCCTCCTCCAGCGAGCAGCGCCGTTCGAGATGGGCGAGCAGCTCCTTGTAGCCGAGAGCCTGGGCGGCGGTGCGGGACAGCCCGCCGGGCGCGGCGGCCAGGCGCTCGACCTCGCCGAGGAACCCCTCGGCGAGCTGCGCCTGGTAGCGGGCGGCGATGCGCTGGTCGATCACCGCCCGGGGCAGGCGGACCCCGAGCAGGCGCACCGGGGTCGGTGGGTACTGGTCGAGCCCGGGGCCGAACGAGGAGAACGGGCGCCCCGCGCCGAGCGTGACCTCGAGGGCGCGGATCACCCGGCGGCGGTTGGCCGGGTTCATCTTGGCCGCGGCGGCCGGGTCGAGCCGGCTGAGGCGGGCGTGGAGCTCGGCGGTGTCGGCCACCCCGGCCAGCTCGGCCGCCACGTCGGGGAAGCGGGGCGGGATGTCGAGCGGGTCGATCAGCGCCCGGAGGTAGAGGCCGGTGCCTCCGACCAGCAGGGCGCGGACGCCGCGCGCCGAGATGTCGGCCAGCGCGGCCCGCCCGGCGTCGCGGAAGCGGGTGACCGAGAACTCCTCGCCCGGGTCGGCCAGATCGAGCAGGTGGTGGGGCACCTCGGCGCGCTCGGCCGCGGTGGGCTTGGCCGCGCCGATGTCCATGCCTCGGTACACCTGCATCGAGTCGACCGAGACCAGCTCGAGGCGGCCGAGCCGGCGAGCCGCGGCCATGGCCAGCGCCGACTTGCCGGAGGCGGTGACCCCGACGAGGGCGACGGGCGCGGCGCTCAGATCGAGGCCACCGGGATGCGGGTGCGGCGCCGGGGCTGCTCGAGGATCTCGACCAGCTCGCCCCGCAGGTGGTGAGCGCCGGCCTCGGTGACCTCGACCAGCACGAACGCGCCCGGGCGCAGCGGGGCCGGCGGGGTGAAGTGCACCAGCTTGTTCTGCCGGGTGCGGCCGGAGGTGACCGACGCGTCGCGCTTGTTCGGGCCCTCGACCACGACCTCCTCGGTGCGCCCTATCCGAGCACGGTGCGTGCGCAGCGCTGAGCGCTCCACCACCGCCTTCAGCCGATCGAAGCGCTCCTGGGCGACCGAGCGCGGCACGAACCGCTCGACCTGCTCGGCGGCCTCGGTGCCGGCGCGGGGCGAGAAGATGAACGTGTATGCCGAGTCGTACCCGGCGGCGGCGGCGACCTCGAGCGTGGACTCGAAATCGGCGTCGGTCTCGCCTGGGAAGCCGACGATCAGGTCGGTGGACACGGCCAGGTCCGCCACCGCCGCCCGCGCCGCGGCAAGGCGCTCGAGGTACCGCTCGGCGGTGTAGCCGCGGTGCATGGCGACGAGCACGCGGTTGGAGCCGGCCTGCAGCGGCAGGTGGAGGTGCTCGCAGACCTCGCTGGCCTCGGCCATCGCCGCGATGGTCTCGGCCCGCAAGTCCTTCGGGTGTGGGCTGGTAAAGCGCACGCGGCGGATGCCGGGCACGGCGGCGACGGCGCGGAGCAGGTCGGCGAAGAGCGGCCGGGCCCGGCGGCCCTGCCCGGCCCAACCCGGCCCGGTCAGATGGGCGTCGAGCGGCGAGGGCTCGACCGCCCGCAGCCGAGTGGTGAGGTCGCGCCCGTAGCTGTTCACGTTCTGGCCGAGCAGGGTGACCTCGACCACGCCCTGCGCGGCCAGACGCTCTGCCTCCGCGACCACCTCAGAGAACGGGCGGCTGATCTCGCGGCCGCGCACCGAGGGCACGATGCAGAACGCGCACGAGTTGTCGCAGCCCACCTGCACGGTGAGCCACGCCGCCCAGCCGAGCTCGCGCCGCGCCGGGAGCGCCGAGGCGAACGCAGCGCCCTCGCCCGCCTCGTCGAGCGGGTCATCGGCTGCCTCGTCCCAGATCTCGAGCACCGGTCCGCCGGCCAGACGCGCCTGGCCCAGCAGCTCCACCACGCGGTGCACGTTGTGCGTGCCGAAGACCACGTCGACGTGGCCGGCGCGCTGCTGGATGAGCTGACGGTCCTTCTGGGCCAGGCAGCCGGCGACCGCGATCTGGACCTCCGGCCGGGCCGCCTTCAGCGCCTTGAGATGACCGAGCTGGCCGTAGAGCTTGTTGTCGGCGTTCTCTCGGATGCAGCACGTGTTGAGCAGGACGACGTCGGCATCTTCGAGCCGATCGGCGGCCACCATGCCGTCGGCTTCGAGCAGACCGGCGAGGCGCTCCGAGTCGTGCTCGTTCATCTGGCACCCGTAGGTGCGCACGAAGTACCGCTTGGCCATCGCCGACCACGATACTTGCGGGCGGCGCCGGCCCCGTGAGGTTCCGCCGGACGCCGCCCGCCGCACGGCCTGTTAGTCGTCGAGCGAGATCGGCTCGTCGTCCGCCTCGGTCATGGCTGCGGCGTCGTCGGCGCCGATGCCGACCTGTTCGCGAATGCGCTCCGAGATCTCCACCATCACCTCGGGGTTCTCGGCCAGGAACAGCTTGGCGTTCTCCCGGCCCTGCCCCAGCTGCTCCCCGTCATAGGTGTACCAAGCGCCCGACTTCTTCACGAGGCCGAGATCGACCCCGACGTCGAGCAGCGAGCCTTCGCGGCTGATGCCCTTGCCGTACATGATGTCGAACTCGGCCTGACGGAACGGCGGGGCGCACTTGTTCTTCACCACCTTGACCCGCGTGCGGTTGCCGACGACTTCGACGCCGTCCTTGATCGACTCGATACGCCGGATGTCGAGCCGGACCGAGGAGTAGAACTTGAGCGCCCGGCCGCCGGGGGTGGTCTCGGGCGAGCCGAACATCACGCCGATCTTCTCCCGCAGCTGGTTGATGAAGATGCAGATCGTGTTCGACTTGTTGAGGTTGGCGGTGAGCTTGCGCAGCGCCTGGGACATGAGGCGGGCCTGCAGGCCCACGTGGGTGTCCCCCATGTCTCCCTCGATCTCGGCCTTGGGCGTGAGCGCGGCCACCGAATCGATCACCACCACGTCGATCGCGCCGGAGCGGACCAGCATGTCGGCGATCTCCAGCGCCTGCTCGCCGGTGTCGGGCTGGGAGATCAGGAGCTGATCGATGTCGACCCCGATGGCCTTGGCGTAGATCGGGTCCATGGCGTGCTCGGCGTCGATATACGCGCAGACGCCGCCGTTGCGCTGCGCCTCGGCCACCACGTGGGTGGCGAGGGTGGACTTGCCGGAGGACTCGGGGCCGTAGATCTCGGTGACCCGGCCGCGAGGCAGCCCGCCGATGCCGAGGGCGATGTCGAGCGACAGGGCGCCGGTGGAGATGACATCGATCGCCATGGAGGTCTTCTCCCCCATGCGCATGACCGACCCCTTGCCGAACTGCTTCTCGATCTGGCCGAGCGCCATCTCGAGCGCCTTCTCACGGTTCTGCTCACGCTCCTGCACGATGGTTCCCTTTCTGCTGGCGGGCCCGGGGGAGGGGCCCGCTCCTGGTGCGGTGAGGTCGGCTGGCGGCGTTGGCGGCGGCCGGGCCGGCGATGAGTGAGAACGTACGGGTGAGGTGTGACAACGAACGGGGGGCTCGGCCCGGCGAGCTGCCGGGCTGGCCGAATGACAGGATCGTAGTTTCGAACCGACGTTCGGGCAAGCCGGACGATACTGTCGTGGGCAGCACCGGACCACCACTCCAGGAGCACGCCATGGCCGAGGAGCCGTTCGAACTCGTCCCCGACGACCTGCGCCAGCGGTTGAGCCCGCTGCAGTACCACGTGACCCAGGAGAAGGGCACCGAGCGGCCCTTCAGCGGCGAGTACTGGAACACCGAGGAGCCGGGCACCTACCGCTGCGTGGTGTGCGACTCGCCGCTGTTCAGCTCCGACACGAAGTACGACTCGGGCTGCGGCTGGCCGAGCTTCTACGCCCCGCTGGACCAGCAGCGGGTGGCCACCAACCTCGACGACTCGCTCGGGATGGTGCGGGTGGAGGTCACGTGCGCCCGCTGCGGCGCCCACCTGGGCCACGTGTTCCCCGACGGGCCCCGGCCCACCGGCGAGCGCTTCTGCATGAACTCGGCCTCGCTGCGCCTGGAGAAGGACGCGGTGGCCAAGAGCTGACTACGCCGCCCTACCGCCGCCCCGCCGCCGCCGCCCGGGCGCGGCGGCCGGGCGCGGCGGGGTGCGCTCAGCGGAACTCGGCGGCGGCTTCGGTGATGAACTGATCGAGCGTGTCGTCGCGCTCCTCGGCGGAGCGGAAGCTGAAGTCGGGGATGACGATCTCGTGCACGCCGGCGGCCTGGTACGCGCCGATGATGTGGCGCACCTCGTCGACGTCGCCGATGATGCGGGGCCGCTCCACCTGGCGGCCCCGCAGCTTGGCCAGGAGCTCCTGGTCGGCGCTCAGGTACAGCAGCGCCACGGCCGAGCGTTGGATCGCGCCCGGGTCACGGCCCTCCGCCTCGCACCAGCGGTCGAGCACCTGCTGCTTCTGCGCCAGCAGCTCGGGCGTCCCCCAGATGTTCCACTCATCCGCGTAGCGGGCGGCCAGGCGCAGGGTGCGCTTCTCCCCGCCGCCGCCCACGAGGAGGGGGATCTTGGCCTGGACCGGCCGCGGGGTGAGCGGCGCGTCGGCCACCCGGTAGTAGGCGCCCTCGAACGTGGTGCGCTCGGCGGTGAGCAGCGAGCTCACGATCGCGCACGCCTCCTCGAGACGGTCCAGTCGTGAGCGGACCGTGCCCAGCTCGAACCCGTACGCCTCGTGCTCGTTCACCTGCCAACCCGCCCCGAGGCCGAGCACGGCCCGACCGCCGCTCACGTGGTCGAGCGTGGCGACGATCTTGGCCACGAGCGCCGGGTTGCGGTAGGTGTTGCCGGCCACGAGCGGCCCGAGCCGCACGCGGGGCACCGCCGCGGCGAGCGCGGCCAGCATGGTCCACGCCTCGTGGACGGCCCCATCGGGCGCCGGCGCGTTGGGCATGAAGTGGTCGGCGATGTAGATGCCGTCCCACCCGCTCGCCTCGGCGTGACGGCAGGCGTCGAGCGTGAACGGCCACGGGTGGGAGTTGCCGACCCAGAACGAGAAGCGCATGGGCGGCGACACTACCGGCGGCCGAGCGCGCCGGTGCGCGCCACCTCCCGGTACACGGCGCCGCTGGGCAGGGTCCTGCTCTCGAGCAGCACGAGCTCGGTCACGGCGAACTCGGCCTCGAAGCGCTCGCCGGCTGCGGCGGCCGCCGGCCGGCCCGTGAAGCGGGCCAGCGTGAGGTGCCCGGTGAACGGGCGCGGATCGGGCGGCCGGCCCACCTCGGCGGTGGCCGCGACGACCGCGGCGGCGAGGTCGTCGAGACCCGTGCAGGGCAGGCACAGCACGCCCCGCCCGAGGCGGCTGACCACCGGGCCGAGGCGGGCCAGCGCCGAGGCGCTGGCCACCCGCGCCAGCGCCGCCCGAGCGGCGGCCACCTCGGCCGTGCCGAGGAAGCGCAGCGTCACGTGCCATTGCTCCCGGGTGGTCCAGCGCAGCCCGGCCGCGGCGGGCCGCGCCAGCGCCTCGATCCGGTCGAGCACGGCGGCGGGCGGGATCGCCGCCACGAACAGCCGGGCCCGCTCGGCGTTCACGGCAGGGCGAGCAGGCGGCGCCGGAGCAGGTCGAGCAGCGAGATCGTGGAGTACTGGCGGACCCGCTCCCGGTCGCCGGGCAGGCGGACCATCGCGGAGTGGGACCCGTCGGGCAGCGCCACGGCCACGAAGACCGTGCCCGGCTCGATGCCCTCGAGCGGGTCGGGGCCGGCGACGCCGGTGGTGGCGAGGCCCACGTCGGCGCCGAGGAGCTTGGCGACCCCCTCCGCCATCGTCACCGCCGCCTCGGCGGTGACCACCGGGCCGTGCGCCACGCCGAGCAGGTCGTACTTGACCTGGGGCTGGTAGGCGATGACCCCGCCCCGGAACACCTCGCTCGAATGGCGAACGGTGGTGAGCCGGGCGGTCACGAGCCCCCCGGTGACCGATTCGGCGGCGGCCAGGCTGAGCCGGCGCTCGTGGAGGAGCCGGACCACGACCGCCTCCATGTTCTCGTCGTCGACGCCGAAGACCAGGTCGCCGAGGATGCCCCGCAGGACCTGCTCCTCCGCGTCGAGCACGGCAAGGGCCTCGGCCGGGGTGGGGGCACTTGGCGGTGATCCGCACCTTGATGCCCTCAATGCCGCTGGCGTTGAAGGCGAGGGTGGCGTTGCCCAGCTCGTCGAGCTGGGCCATCCGCTCGTCGAGCATCTCGGCCAGGCCCGATTCGGACTGGCCCCAGGTGCGCAGCGTGCGGGACAGGATGGCCGAGGTGATGCCGGCCCGGCGCTCGAGGTCGGGCAGCACGAACTCGCCGACCATGGTGCGCATCTCGTGGGGAACGCCGGGCACCGCGTAGATCACCTTGTCGCCGACCGGGCACACGAGCCCGGGCGCGGTGCCGGGCTGGACCGGGATCGTGACCGCCCCGACCGGCACGTCGGCCTGCAGCAGGTTGTTCTCCGGCATCGGCCGGCTGCGGGCGGCGAACATCGCCCGGATGCGCTCGACGATGACCGGGTCGCGCTCGAGCGTCGTGCCCATCACCGCGGCGATGGCCTGGCGGGTGATGTCGTCCTGGGTGGGGCCGAGGCCGCCGCACACGATCACCGCGTCGGCCCGGGCCAGCGCGAGCTGCAGCGTGTCGATCATCCGGGCCAGGTTGTCGCCGACCTTGACCTGGTGGTAGCAGTCGATGCCCACCAGGGCGAGCTGCTCGCCGATCCAGGACGAGTTGGTGTCGACCACCGTGCCGAGCAGCAGCTCGGTGCCGATGGCCACGACTTCGCAGTTCACTGGCCTCCCCCTTTTCCGGTCTCGCTCATCGCCCGCCGCCCGGCGAGCAGGTACCGCGCCCCGGTGACCAGCGTGAGCGCCACCGCGGTCCACAGCACCAACGCCGGGATCCACCGGGCTCCCTCGTCGATCTCGGGCACCAGCGCGAACGCCACCGCGAACTCCTGCACGAGGGTCTTGATCTTCGCGCCCTTCGAGGCGGGCAGCGCCAGGCTGCGCCGGGCCCAGATCGACCGGTAGGCGGAGATGACCAGCTCGCGTGCGGTGATCAGCAGCACCGGAACCACCCAGAACCGCTCGATCGCCACCAGGGCGAAGCAGCTCCCGAGCACCAGCACCTTGTCGGCCAGCGGGTCGAGAAAGGCCCCGGACCGGGTCACCCCCTGCTTGCGGGCGAGGGCGCCGTCGAACGCGTCGGAGATGGCGATCACGAAGCCGACCGCCAACGTGGAGTAGGCCGGGCCGATGCTCAGGATCATCACCAGCAGCACCGGGGTGAGCAGGAGGCGGGCGATCGTGATGAGGTTGGCGGGCGTCACCCAGTCGGACGCTTCGTAGGTGGAGGCGCCCACGGCCGCCGCCTCAGGCGCCCTGGGCCACGAGGTCCGGCCCGAACGCGCCGCACACCTCGACCTCGGCGAGGGCGCCCACCGCCAGCGCGTCGGGCAGGCGGACCACACCGTCGATCTCGGGGGCCTCCCGGTGGGTGCGGCCCTCACCCGGCGCGTCGACCAGCACCTCGACCCGCCGCCCGATCAGCGCGTCGCGCCGTCCGGCGGTGATCTCGTCCTGCCGCTCGGTCAGCTCCGCCAGCCGTTCGGCCACGAGGCGGGAGGGCGGCGCGCCGGGCAGGTCGGCGGCGTAGGTGCCGGCCTCCTCGGAGTAGGCGAAGAAGCCGCACCAGTCGAGCTGCGCGTCGTCGAGGAACCGCAGCAGCTGGTCGTGGTCGGCCTCGGTCTCGCCGGGGTAGCCGACGATGAAGTTCGAACGGAACGCCGCCTCGGCCTCCCGGGCGCGGATGGCGGCGATGCGGGCGAGGAAGCGCTCGCCGCTCCCCCACCGGCGCATGGCCGCCAGAAGCGGGCGGGACACGTGCTGGAGGGACAGGTCGAAGTACGGGACGCCGGTCTCGCAGATGGCGTCGACCAGGCCGTCGGTGAGCTCGGACGGGTAGAGGTACAGGCAGCGGACGCGGTCCACCCGGCGCGACGCGGCGCGCAGCAGCGACGCCAGCCGGCGCCGGCCCTGCCCGGCGTCGCGCCCGTAGGCGGCGAGGTCCTGCGCCACGAGCACCACCTCGCGCACGCCGAGCGCCTCGATCTCGGCCAGCACGTCGGCCTCGGCTCGGGAGCGCTGCCGGCCGCGGAAGCTGGGTATCGCGCAGAAGCCGCAGGCCCGGTCGCAGCCCTCGGCGATCTTCACGTAGGCCCACGGCGCCCGAGCCGGCGGCCTCGGCAGGTTCAACAGGTCGAACCGGGGCGGCGGCGAGCCCGCCGGTTTCACGCCGAGCGTGACCGGCACCCCGAAGCCGGCGACCGCGTCGGCCTCGGGCAGCGCCTCGGCCAGCTCGGCGCCGTAGCGCTCGGCCAGGCACCCGGTGACCACGAGGCGGGCGCCGGGCCGGCGCTGCTCGGCCAGCGCCAGCACCGTGTCGACCGACTCCTGACGGGCCTCCTCGATGAACGCGCAGGTGTTCACCACGACGAGGTCGGCCGCGGCGGGGTCGAGCGCGGGGGTGAGGCCGTCGGCCACCAGCCGACCGGTCAGCTTGTCGGAATCGACCTGGTTCTTGGGGCAGCCGAGCGTCTCGACCCAAAAGGACTGGGGCATGTCGGGGGCAACAGTACCCCGCACCGGTCGGAGAGCCGGGCGAGCCGGCCGAGCCGGCGCGTGTCACGCCCCGTCGGCTCGCTCCCCGTTGTCCGGCGCCCCGTCGTCTGGCCCCCCGTAGCCCGATTCGGCGTCGTCCAACCGGTGTGATCCCGCCGGGGCGTCGAGCTCATCGGGGGTCATCAGCACCTCGCGGGCCTTCGACCCGGTCGAGGGGCCGACCACGCCTTGCTGCTCGAGCAGGTCCATCAACCGCCCCGCCCGGGCGAAGCCGACCCGCAGCTTGCGCTGCAGCATCGAGGTCGACCCGAGCTGGGACCGCACGATCAGCTCCTTCGCCTGGGCGAGCAGGTCGTCGTCGTCGCCCTCGCCGCCCACCCCGGCGGCCCCGGCGCCGCCGCCGTGGCCCGGGTCCTCCCCCTCGACGCCGGGCAGGTACTCGACCTGAGGGGCCTGCCGGCGCCAGTGGGCCACCACCGCCCGGACCTCGCCCTCGGTGACCCAGCAGCCCTGGATGCGCTGGCTGCTGGAGGAGCTGGGCGAGAGCAGCAGCAGGTCCCCCTTGCCCACGAGGCGCTCGGCGCCCGGCTGGTCGAGGATCACCCGGCTGTCGGCCAGGCTCGACACCGCGAACGCCAGGCGGGCCGGGATGTTGGCCTTGATCACGCCGGTGATCACGTTCACCGAGGGCCGCTGGGTGGCGATCACCAGGTGGATGCCGACCGCCCGGGCCATCTGGGCGATGCGGCAGATCGAGTCCTCCACGTCGCGGGCGGCCACCATCATGAGGTCGTTCAGCTCGTCGACCACGATCACGATGAACGGCAGGCGCGGGAACTGCGCCTCCTCGCCGGGGCCGAACGCGGCCCGCAGCACGTCGGACTCCTCGCCGGTGAGGTCCCCCCGGTCGTAGGCCTCGTTGTACCCGGTGATGTCCCGCACGCCGACCTCGGAGAGCAGGTCGTAGCGGCGCTCCATCTCCTTGACCGCCCACGCCAGGGCGTTCGCCGCCTTCTTGGGGTTGGTCACCACCTGGGTCAGCAGGTGGGGCAGCTTGTTGTACTGGCCGAGCTCGACCCGCTTGGGGTCGACGAGGATCATGCGCACCTGGTCGGGCGTGCTGCGCATGAGAATCGAGGTGATCAGCGAGTTGATGCAGCTCGACTTGCCGGCGCCGGTCGCGCCGGCGATGAGGATGTGGGGCATCGTGGCCAGGTTCAACATCACCGAGCGGCCGGCGATGTCCCGCCCGATGCCCACTTCGAGGGGATGCACGGCCCGCTGGGCCTCCTCCGACGCGAGGATGTCGCCGAGGGCGACGAGCTGGCGGCGGGTGTTGGGCACCTCGACGCCGATGGCCTGACGGCCCGGGATCGGCGCCAGGATCCGCACGTCGGGCGTGGCCATCGCGTAGGCGATGTCGCGGTGCAGGCTCGTCACCCGGGCCACCTTCACGCCGGGGGCGAGCTCGAGCTCGTAACGAGACACGGTGGGCCCCACCACCATGCCGACGAGGCGGGTCTCCACCCCGTGCTCGGCGAGGGCCGCCTCCAGGCGACGGCCGGTCTCCTCCACCGCGGCGCGGTCCACCTGCTGGGCCCCGGCCCGGTGCAGCGCCTCGGCCTCGGGCAGGCGCCAGTCGCCCATCGGCAGGCGTTCCAGGGCGAGCTGCAGCTGCTCCGCCTCGGCGGGGGGGTCGGCCTCGGCGGGGTCGTCGGCCGGCGGCCGAGCCGGGGACGGGGACAGGGACGGGGACGGGGGTGGGGACGGCACGGGCGCGATGCGTTCGGTCGCCTCCTCGGCGCGGGAGGAGCGGGGGCGGCCGCCGCCCTCGGCCTCGGCCGGGCCGGAGCGCATCGGCGCCGTCCGCTGGCCCTCGCCCTCACCGCCCTCCTCCACCCGGAACAGGCTCTGCACGGCCCGCACCACGAGCGCCCACACCGGCGCCCAGGCCCGACCGGCGAGGGTCGCCGCGTCCCGCACGGTGGTGCGGGTGACCACCAAGAGGGCGACCACGAGGCCGAGGGCGGCGGCCGCCCCCGCTCCTCCCGCGCCGAGCAGCTCGGACGACGGCTCGGCGAGCAGGCGGCCGAGGCCGCCCCCCGCCCGCCAGCCCACGTGGAGCAGCGCCTCGGCGCTGAGGAAGGCGAGGCCGGCGCCGAGCAGCGGGCGCGCCGCGGCCGCCTCGCCGCCGCGGCGGCGCAGCACGAGCACGCCGACCGCGGCGAGGGCGGGCGGCGCGCCGAGGGCCAACAGCCCGAACGCGTCGTCGAAGGTGTCGGCGGCGACCCGGCCGGCGGCGCCCCCGAGCGAGGCGTAACCGCC
>JBJXGF010000116.1:0-4061 GCA_046153015.1 Acidimicrobiales bacterium
ACCTGAGCTCGGCGCCGGGGTGGCGGCGGCGGGGGGCGGACCCCAGCTCCGCGGGGCCGGTTCGGCGTCGCGCTCGGGAGGCGGCGCCACCGGCCTCGGGCCGGCCGCCGGAACGGCCCGGGTGGGCGGCTCGAACCGCGCCGCCGGGGTCCGCCGCTGCACCTCGACCGGCGCGATCGGGGAGACAGGCGGGCTCAGGCGGGCCGGGGCGGCGGCGCGGGCCATGGCCAACGCCCCGAACAGGGCCGCGGCCCGGGCGTGACCGTCGGTCACCAGCGGGCGGCCGAACTCCTCGGCCAGCACCGCCGACACGAGCGGCACCGCGGAGGCGCCGCCGACCACCACGATCGCGTCGAGCGCCTCGGCGTCGAGCCCGGCGCCGGCCAGCGCGCCGCGCAGCGAGGCGGTGGTGCGCTCGATCACGCCGAGCGCCCGCTCCTCGAACTCGCTGCGGGTGATGCGCACCTCGAGCGGCCGGCCGTGCACGTTGGCGGTGATGGTGGTGGCGGACTCGGAGGAGAGCCGCTCCTTGGCCGCCGCCGCCGCGTTGCGCAGCGCCTCCATCTCGATCAGGTCGCGCTGGTCGAGCGAGCGGTAGAGGGCCACGTCGAGCCCCAGCGCCTCGGCGGCGAGCACGTAGAGGATGTGGTCGAGGTTGGCGCCGCCCACGTCGTCCAGGCGCACCGGCCGCCCGACCGGCTCGAGCTCGCTGCGCTCGTTCACCCGCACGACCGCCGCGTCGCAGCCGAGGCCGCCGAAGTCGTACACGGCGATCGTGGCCGGGGCCCGCAGCGCGCCCTGGTCGAGATACCAGCGGGCGGCGGCCAGGGGTGAGGGCGACGACACGAACGACACGAACCCGGCCCGCTCGGCGGCGGCGCGCAGCCGGCCCTGGAAGTGCTCGCCCCAGTCGAGCGGGCGGCAGGCGGCCAGGGTGACCGCGGCCGGGGCGACGCCCGCGGCCCGGGCCGCCCAGCGCAGCACTTCGGCCACCAGCGCCTCGGCCGGCCAGGCCCGCCCGCCGACGATGAACGGGATGTCGTCCCCCAAGCGGCGCCAGAAGCGGCGGGCCACGAGGTGCGGGGCCCGCACGGCCAGCTCGTCGGCCTCCTCGCCGACGGTGACGTCGCCCTCGGGCGGCAGGTGCAGCGCGCAGGGGGCGAAGGGCCGCCCCGAGCCCAGCTCGACGAGGGTCGGCCGACCGGCGCGCTCGATCGCGGCGCCCACGAAGGACTCCCCGATGTCGACGGCGAGCACCTCGGCCATGGCCGGTCAGCGTAGACGGCCCCGGCCCGGTTCAGCGGCCGGCGGCCCCCAGCTCGGCCAGCTCGGCCAGCTCGGCCCCGAGGCGGCGCTGCGCCTCGGGGGTGCGAACCCCCCACCAGAACAGGTCGGCGCCGTCCACCAGCCGGGCCGGGGCCAGGGCGGCGGCCAGCTCGGCGACGTGGCGCTCGGCGAACGGGTACGGCTCGGTGGGCAGGAGCACCACGTCGGGCGCCCGGGCGGCCACCTGCTCGAGCGTGCACTGCGGATAACGGTCGGGCGCGTCGGCGTAGACGTTGTCGACGCCGAGCGAGGCCAGCAGCGACGACCCGTAGCAGCGCGCCGACATCGTCATCCACGGCCGCCGCCAGATCGGCACGAACGCCCGCACCCGCCGGGCCGGCGGCGCCAGATCCGCGGCCGGCTCGCCGAGCCGCCCCGGCGGGGGCGTCGCGCCCACCGCCCGAGCCAGGCGGGCCAGCTCCACGGCGACGTCGTCGACCGAGTCGATGCGCAGCACCTCGCAGCGCACGCCCAGCACCTGGAGCCGGTCGTGGTCGGCCAGGCGGTTCTCCTCCTCGCAGAGCACCACGAGGTCGGGGCGCAGGGCGACGATGGCGGCGATGTCAGGGTCCTTCGTGCCGCCCACGTGGGTCAGGCCGGGCTGCTCGCAGAACCGCGTGCAGGCCGCCGGCGTGATCCCCCAGGCGAGCAGCGTCTCGGTGACCGAGGGCACGAGCGACACCACCCGCAGGCCGCTGCGCTCGGTCACATCCGTCCGAGCAGCTCGTGCTTCTTCGCCTCGAACTCGTCGCGCGAGATGATGCCCTCGTCGCGCAGGGCGGCGAGCTTGCGGATCTCCTCGGGGATCGTCGAGGCGGGCGGCGGGGCGTTGGCGCTCATGCGGGCCAGCTTGCGCTGGTCGTAGCTGTCGATGCACTGGTTGAGCACCTGCTGCACGTCCTGCGGGCGGCGGATGTCGCTGAACGCCTGCTGGCCCCGTTCGCCGGCCGACTCGATCACGAGGTCGCCGGCGCCGAGCAGCCGCTCGGTGATCGACTGCTTGAAGAACACGGTGTTGATCTTGTCGAGCGGGATCTCGATGCCGTGCTTGGAGACGAGGCCGCTGCGGTAGATGACCCGGCTGTCGGTGACCACGAAGTTGGTGGTGGCCCACTTGGCGTAGGCGAAGAGGAAGTTGGCCAGCGCCAGGACGAACAGCGCCGCTCCCGCGAGCAGCGCAGCGCCGCTGGTGGACACGAAGAAGGCCAGCGCGACCCAGACGACCAGCGCGAGGCCGAGCCAGAGCGAGGCCGGCGCCAGGTAGAACCAGTGGGGCCGCAGGTCGCGCAGCACCTCCTCGCCCTGGTTGAGCAGCTTGGTGGGGAACGGCACGCGCCCGATCGTATCGTTCAGGCCCAGCCCAGCTCGTGGAGGCGGCGGTCCGAGATGCCGAAGTGGTGCGCCACCTCGTGCACCACCGTGACCAGCACCTCCTCCACCACGTCGTCGACGGTGTCGCAGATGGCGCACACCGCCAGCCGGTAGATCGTGATGCGGTCGGGCAGCTCGAAGCGGCCGTAGGCCTCCCGCTCGGTGAGCGGCGTGCCCTCGTAGAGGCCGAGGAGGTTCGGCTCGTGCGCGTTGCGGTCCTCCACCAGCACCGCGACGTTCTCCATCAGCTCACCGAGCTCCTCGGGCAGCTCGTCGAGCGCGTCGGCGACGAGCTGCTCGAAGCGGAGGGGCGCCACCTCGATCACCGGAGCACCCTACCGGCGGGCCGGTCGGCCGCTCCCCCGCCGCCGCCCCGGGCGCGGGTAGGTTGACGCGGTGGACCCCGAGCGGCTGCTGGCCGGCCTCGACGAGGCGCAGCGCCACGCCGTGCTCACCCCTCATCAGCCGCTGTGCATCGTGGCGCCGGCGGGCAGCGGCAAGACCCGGGTGCTCACCCGGCGGATCGCCTACCGGGCCGAGACCGGCGATCTCGACCCGCGCCGCGTGCTGGCCCTCACCTTCACCCGCAAGGCGGCGGCCGAGCTGCGCAGCCGCCTGGGCGGGCTCGGCCTGCGCGACCTGCCCGCCGCCGGCACGTTCCACGCCGTGGCCTACGCGCAGCTCCACGAGCGCTGGCGTGAGCGCGACGTCCGGCCGCCGACCCTGCTCGAGCGCAAGGCGCAGCTGCTGGCCGAGCTGGCGGGGCGGGGCGCCCCGGCCGGGCCGGGCGAGCTGGCCGCGGTGATCGACTGGGCGCAGGCCCGCGGGGTGAGCCCGGCCCGCTACGAGGCGGAGTGCGACAAGGCGCGGCGCCGCCCCGCCGGCGGCGCGGCGTGGGCGGCGCAGCGCTACGCGGACTACGTGGCGGCGAAGACGGCCCGGCGGCTGGTCGACTTCGACGACCTGCTCCGGCTCTGCGCCCGCCACCTCGAACGCGACCACGGCTTCGCCGCCGCCATCCGCTGGCGGTTCCGTCACGTCTTCGTCGACGAGTTCCAGGACGTGAACCCGTTGCAGCTCCGCCTGCTCGACGCGTGGCTGGGCGGCCGGGGGGACCTGTGCGTGGTGGGCGATCCGCACCAGGCGATCTACGGCTGGAACGGCGCCGACGCCGCCGCGCTGGCGGCGTTCGGCGACCGGTTCCCGGGCGGTGAGGTGGTGCGGCTCTCGCGCAACTACCGCTCGTCCCGCCAGATCGTGGCTGCCGCCGCCGCGGTGCTCGACGCCGACCCGGCCGCGGCCGCCGGCCCCGACGGCCCGGCGCCCAGCGTGGCCGTCTACGACGACGAGGCGGCCGAGGCGGC
>JBJXGF010000124.1:0-13984 GCA_046153015.1 Acidimicrobiales bacterium
TCAGCGATCCCGCGCCGGCCGGCCTCGAGGCGCAGCCGGTGCGCGGCGGTCTGCGCCAGCCAGGCGCTCACCGAGGTCCCCTCAGCCGCGGCTGCCGCTTCGATCGCCACGGCCAGCTCCGCCGGCACCGAGAGCGAACGCTTGGCCCTTATCACCATGCCCTCACGGTAGCACAGGCGGTAGGACACCGGTTGTGTCCGGAGCGGCCGACCTGCAGCCCCAGTTCACCGGCTCTGGCCCTCCTCCGTCGTGGGGGCGGGTGGGGCGGCTGAACGCCGGCCCGCGTCTGCCCGACCCGGCGCCTACGGCGCAAGGCCACGCCCCTTGCGGGGTCCCCCGCCCCCCTTACCCTCACCGACGCCAGCACGGTGTGCCGCCTGCGGGTCGCGGTCGTTAACTCCCGCCGCGACAACCAGCCGCTCTACGTCAACGTCCAGGCCTGGGGCCCTCGACCCTCGGCGGCGGTGGGTCCGCAGGCGGCCCGGCGGGCGCTACAACACCACACCGGCCGAGCCGGCGGGGGAGAAGCGCTCCGCTTACTACGTCACCGCCGACACGGTCACCTTCCTCGACAACCCCACCAGCAAGTAGCGCACCGGGGGCCGGGCCCATATGGGCCCGGCCCTTGCGGGGTGTTTACGCGCCGCCGATGGGGAGGAGCCGGACGCGCAGGCGGCCCCGGGCAATGCTGACGGCCAGAGCCGCCCCGACCGGTCCATGCCCGTAACGCTCCACCACCGCCCGTAGGCGGCGTTTGTGGTCGGCCGCTTGGCGGGCGGCCACGGGCTGGTTGTTCGTCTCAGCGACCCGCCGGCGGGCTGCCGGTAGGTTCGCCTTGGCGGGGCAAGCGGGGAGGTCGTGGTGGCGGTGGTGGCGCGGGGCCCGGCGGGCCGGTGGCGGGCGGCGCGGCTGAACGCGTCACGCTCCCGGATGCGTTGGTGTCGGGGCCTGTTCGGCGCGGCGGTCAACGTCCTTGCAGGGTCCAGCGCCCGCGTCTGGGTGGACAACCCCCGCCGTGCGGCCGTGACGTGCGCGGCCAGCGTGTCCCGCCCCGCCCGCAGCCTGATCGCAGTCCTCGCAGGGCTCGCCGCCGCGCCCGACACGCGGCCGGCGCGGGTCGCCGGGTTCCCGTTCGCGCTGCGCCGCGAGCTCACCGGCGAGGGCAGCCTCGTGGTTGTCGACGCCGCCGCCGGCGACGCCGAACGGCTCGGCCGCCTCTACGCCGCCCTCGGGCTTGCGCCCGGCCCCACACGACGCCATCCTCGCCGCCTCACCGGCCAACCCGGCGCCCTGGCCGCCGCGACCCATCTGAGCGGGTTTGAGCTGAGCGGGTTCAGGCGCCGCTGTCTCGAAGGCGTCGAGCGCGGCGGCGGGGACGCCGAGGAGCGCTGGCCGCGAGGGCGGCGCCCCGCAGCTGGGGCGGTTCTGGTCCACGGTCGGCGTGCCGAGGCGGGCTCAGATGGCGGCGACGGCGATGTTGGAGTGCTGGGCGGCGAGCGCGCCGAGGTCGTCGGGGTCGTGGGTGAGCACGATGCCGCCGCCGAGGCGGACCGCGGTCGCGACGACGAGCGCGTCGACGGCGAGCTCGCTGCCGGCGCCGGCCCGGGCCAGGAGATGACCGGCGATGCGGGCGATGCGCGCGCCGGTGGTCACCACCTGGGCGAACCCTCGGGCGAGGACGGCGTCGACGGGTTCGTCGAACCCGGCGCCGCGGTAGAGCTCGACCAAGACCGCCGAGGGGACACGCACCGGATGGTTCCTGTTGTACGCCGAGCGCAACGCGGCCCGCACCCGCTGATGGCGCAGCCGATCAGCCTGTGGGCGGGCCAACGCCGACAGGGCCTCGGAGTCAAGGATCAGGACGGCCACAGGTCGTCATATCGCCCCACCAGCTCGGCGGGCGGCTCGCCGAGCTCGGCGTCGAACCCGTCCAAGTACTCCCCAAGCACGTCGCGCTCGAGCTCGTGGGCGACGGCGCGGGCCACGAACCCGCTCAGGCCTCGATCACCGACCCGCTCCTCGACGCGAGCCGCCAACGCCTCGTCAACGCTCACCGACCACTTCCGCACAGCCACACCCAAATCCTACGACAGTAGGAAACTGAGATGGGGTGGGATTCGGCGGCGGGCCGGCCGACCCCTCAGCTCAGTCGAGCTCACTGGAGCGCTGCAGGGCGCGGCAGCGTGCGGCTGCCGACGCGTTGGTCGACGAGCAAGGCGACGATCAGCCTCGCCGGGCCCGCTCACCGGTTGACCCCGAACTCCTCGGGCCAGCGTTGACGGGCGACGGTATCGAACACCTGATCGCTTCGGGGGTGTAGGTTCTCGGGGCATGGCGACGACCATGGCGAAGCTGCCCACGATCCTGTGCTCCACCTGCGGCGGCGCCGGATGCGCGACCTGCCGCGGGACGGGACGGACACGCACCGCGTTGACCGGCCGCCGCCGTCAACCCGTGAAGGCATCCGACCGCCCGAACGGCGAGCCGGCGGCGACCCGGAAACAGGCCGCGTTCGCGCAACGCCTCGCCACCGAACTCCACCGCGCCACTGGGCAGCGATGGACAGCGCTTCCAAACAGCGCGAGCAAAGCCGAAGCCTCAGCGCACATCGACGCTCTCAAAGACGCCCTCAACAACGCCCGAAACAGCGCAGCGAAGGCTCAACCTCCCGGCGGCGAAGGCTGAGCGGCGCGTTGCGGGCCGTCCCCCCGGGGGTCGTGCTCGCACCGAGGTCTCCCGGCTCCTGTGGAACACGACGCAGCGCGCTTTGTCACGCCACGGACCGGTCCCGGTTCACGTCGATGCGTAGGGCAACACGCACCATGGGTGTCGTTCAACGACCGGCCGACGGGCGAGCATCGAGACGAGCGTCCACGGGCACGGTGTCTGTGATGAGCACGGTGTCTCTGGGCTCGGAGCGGCAGGGTGCGCGCGACGTCTACGGGGCGAGAGCGCGTGGCTTCGAGGGGCACGGCCGCGGACCGTGTTCGCAAGCCGACGCGGTGCGCCACGGGGCGACGGTGCGGGCGGTCGTTAGGGCCGCTCGGGCGCCGATGACGACGACCCCGCCGGCGGAGCGCAGCGCCTCACCCAGGCCGCGACGCTCGCCGCGCACCACGCCTCCGAAGCGGCCGCCGCGCTGGATGCCGCAAACGGAGACCGGCGTGAGCGAAGCACCAGGCCGCGACGCGGCTCACCCAACTGGCCCGTAACCTGCCCGCCTACCGGGTCGGCCGCCTCGTCAAGCTCCGCCCCGAAGACCTCGACGCCTACGTCCAGCGCAACAGGATGTGAGCCCCCATCGCTCCAGGCGCAAGAACGGAGGCCGAGACCCGCGAACTGCCGTGCCGCGGCTGTAACCGCCCGGCCGTCTGCGCAGTGGAGCTTGGATCGTCTCGTCATGACGGCCTCCAGATCCTGCCCGTCGGCGACCACATGGCGCTGCCGACGGCCAGTTCGTCACGGGCGGCGGTCGCATCTCGCGGCGCGCCGCAGCGTCGATCTACTGCACTTCGCCAGCAGTGCAGCGCGGCCGCAGCGTTCCCGCTCGCGATTACGAGCGGGGTCCCAGTGTGCGGTCACCGACCGGAAGTGCTGTACCCGCGCGGGTGGCTGTCTCCGACCCTGGCGAGCGTTATGTGCGCTGGCAGGCGGGTGTCGGATCCGGGTGGATCGGTTGGATTTGCGAGGGGTGCACCGTCGAGCCAGAACCGTCGGTGTCACCACAGCTCAACGAGCTCGGCCGGCAACCGGTTCGCTTCACCGCAGTCACGCGCCACCTGCATGAACCTCGATGTCGCCGCGGCCACAGCGTCGTCACCCGCCACGAGCTCCCGCAGCGACGCCAACGCAGTCCCCAACGGCAATTCAGTGTGCTGTTCGAGCACGAACTGTTGCAGCGACGTCAGCACACCGTCGAATCGCTCGACGTGTTCCAGGTCGCCGCCGGTCACCCACCCTGGCGGACCCGGCTCCGCATACCCCGGCGACCACGACATCGGCAACGGCACGTTGTCGCCGAGATGTGACAGCAGAGCCCGTTGCCAGAACTGTCGGGTGTCGCCCGCCAACGCCACCAGAGCCGCCTCGACACCTGCGTTCACGAGCTGTTGCTTACGCTCGGCCGCGTTCGACTTGGCCGCCTTGGCAGCCAAACGGCACACCAGATCCACCGACCCGAACACCGTCACACATAGCAACCCCATGTGCACGTCCCGAGCGAACACACCGAAGTCGAAACGGCGCCCCGAACTGGGAGCCACCTCGCTCAACAACAGATGCAGCACCGTCACCGCGTACCAGTCTGCCTCGATCTCGACCCGGACCCGTTCTGCAGCCACGACCGAACCCTCGTCGGCGCGGCGGATGCGTGCCTCCACATCAGCAAACCGTTCGATCTGCGCAATCAGGCCGTCTCTGTAGAAACCGTCCTTGCGGGCGACCAGCTGCTCGGCGATCGCGTCGACATCAGGCACGCCCGGGACCTTCTCGTGGTGGCCGATCTCATGCAACGGGTACAGACCGTCGAGCGTCACCTGTCGGGCCCAGCTGAGCTCACGTCCCTCCGTCATCTCGGCGATCGCTGCCCGGGCACCTGACACCGTGCAGGCCTGCACATGAGCTTTCACGGCGACCTCCACCAAACCGCGCTGCAACAGGTGCTCAGCCGCCATCTCGTACAGCACAGCGGCCGTCGCAGCCGCAGCGACATCTGCGGGCCAATCGTCGAGCATCAGCGACGCCATCAATGCCGAACGCTCAAGGAACGGAACACCGACCACGACCAGCGGCGGATCCGACGTCCGCGTCATCATCACGGGAGCATCAGCGAGCACCCACGGACGGACGACACCGGACGCTGCATCACCGGCTGCCTTCGCCACCTGCAACGTCGGCGGATCGGTGTCGCCCAGTTCCCAGAACCGGCTATGCCCGAGGCGGCCCTCGAGCCAGCTGACGTGATCAGGGTCGAGGGCCACCTGCCACCTACCCAGCTGACCGGGGGTGCTGATCGCCGCCGGCGCCGTCGGCGGCGTCGGCGGCTCCGTGTTGGCGAGCGGCGGCCAGCAGCTGTTCGAACTGCTCCACCGACCCTCCCCGCATCGCGAGCTTGGTCCCGTCCGGCAAGGTCACGACGGCCTTGTCGACGTCGTTGCGGCTCATCCATCCGCGGATCCACTCGACGATGATCGGGGTCGCCGCCTGCAGTAGCGGGATCCCGAACGTCACCAGAATCGCGCCGAGACCACCGATACCTTCGATTGACTCCTGCGACGGCAGGGCGAACCCGTGGCGTTCGAGTTCGTCGGCCAGCTCCGCTGCCGCAGCGTCAGCGTCGGCGGTGTCGGCACGGTCGATCTCGATCCGGAAACCCAGTTCGGAGTCGGTCATGATTGCATCCCCTCACGCGAGACTTCCCGACGACCTTAGTCGTGGACCCGCAGCCGAGGAAGCGGAATATCTTCCCGATCGACTGACCGACGGTCGCAAGATCGCGAGCGACGAGCAACGCCGGGGCGTCGCCCCTTCATCTGCTTGAATCGCCCTGGGTTTCGTAGAGGCTCGGTTTGTTGGATTCCGACCCCGGTTGGTGTCGGCGTCTCACGCAAGGGTCGATGTCCGCCAACCCACCGCTCGGTATCGGCATGCGTAATCACTCCAGCGTCGGCCCCGAAGGCGAGTGAGTTCGGCCCAAGCAGAGCGCCCGATAAGCCCGGCAGTACTGAGAATCCGGCGGCGGCCAGCGGTGGCATGATGGGTCCGTGCGGTACACGGTGAGGTTCGCATCGGCAGCGGTCATGGCGTCGGCTTGCACGTCCGACGGTGGCTCGACGTCGCTGATCAGTTCTGAGGTCTCCATCGAGACGTCAGACGTGTCCGGCTCACTCGCATCAACGAGCCCACTCACGACAACGACCACAGCCGCAACCCCAGCACTGACCTCGACGACTACCTCCACCACGACCCCCATCTCCACGTCGACGACCTCGACAACTACGCCTCCGCCGATCGGAGTCGCGCGCCCGTTCGTGGATCCGTCGATCTGTGTAGCGACGAGCCGGTGGGGTGGCGAATGGAACGGCGGGTCGGACGGCGGGTCGAACGGCGTGGCGTGGAACCTGTTCGCCCGATCGAGCACCGGTCCCATCTCGATTCAGATCATCGGAGATCGCGACCGTGGACCCACCGGGCCGTATGCAATGGTGCTCCGCTACGTCGACCGACGAGCTGGCGTTGAGAATCGTGAGACCGAGGTTGTCGGGGACTTCGCTGTTGCTCTTGTCATAGTCCCGAACGGAAACGCCCACGCCGTTCTGGAATCTCGACGATGGTGGCGAGGGCTACTTGAGGTCGCGGGGACTTGATCGCGACACGGTCGTTGGCATTCTCGAGGGCTTGACGGTTCGCGACGAATCAGACGACCGCAGCGGATTCGACTTCGCGCCGCCGGCTGAGACCTCGAACGGTGTCGAACTCCTTCACGAGGGGATCTGGGGGACCTACGGCGGTTCGTATGCGGCGATCGAGTGCACGTCTCCTGACGGTGAAGCGTTCTATCGCATTGGCGCCGACCCATGGCGTCGTCGACCCGATCGTCGAGTACGCCTTCGTCAGCGATCGCCCTCCGCCGCTTGAGGTCGGATATCGAGAGGGCTCGCTGATCGTGATCGACGGATTCGGGGAACGGCCAGACGCACCAACGGTCGACGACGTCTACAACGCGGACGAAACGACCTGGGCCGCGATCCCGCCGAGCGACTGAGGGGTGAGCGAGCACACGCTGTCAAGCCGTCGCAGCCGAACGGGGGGCGTCAAGAGTCGCACACTTCGACACGCAGAATCCCTCCCCGTTCCCCCGTGACACCGCCGCACTGCGGCCCTTCTGTGCGCCCGTCGGCGAACACCTCTCAACGACGGCCAACTACTGAGGGTAGTGGCCTGAGACAGGGCTGCCTTCGTGGCCGTTTGTGGGCAGATCCTCTTGGCCGCCGACAGTGTCGACGGTCGGTCGGGATGAGAATCCTGCGATCCGTTGTGGGCGGGCGGCTGGCTTGCCCGGTCGAGCAGTCGCCGGCGTGTCGTGGACGGTTGGCGCCGGGCTGGTGGGCGGGGGAGGGCTGCTGGGGTGACCGCTGCTGTGTCTGCCGCCCGGCCGCCGCCGGGGGCAAGGCCGAGCCCCGTGCGGGGTCCCGGTCGGGAGCCTTGCCCCCGGGTCCGGCTCGGGTCGGCCGGTTCGGCGCTGTCCCAGCAGCCCACCCCGACCAATCAGGGAGCAGCAGCCATGAACTCGATCAGCCTCGTCGGCCGGCTCACCAGCGACCCCGAACTCCGGCCCCTCACCGACACCGCCACGGTGTGCCGGCTCCGGGTCGCCGTCGACAACCCCCGCCGCAAGGACCAGCCGCTCTTCATCAACATCCAAGTCTGGGAGCGGCTCGGCGAAACATGCGCCGAGCACCTCGAGCGAGGCCGCCTGATCGCCGTCACCGGCCGCCTCGACCTCGACCAATGGACCACCAACGCGCCGGCGCCGGCCGGTCCGCCGGTGGCGCGGCGGGCGCTGCGCCAAGCACCCGAACCGGCTGGTGAGCGCCGCTCCGCCTACTACGTCACCGCCGAGTCGATCACCTTCCTCGACCCGCCCAAGACCTGAGACCCGCTGAACGCCGCATGGGGCCGGACTCCTGACCGGGTTCGGCCCCCCGAGGCGGCACCGCCCGGCGTCCGCGTGATTACGCCGCCCCGATACGCGGGCGCCGCACCCGCAGCCGACCCTCGGCCACCGGCGGCCGGATCTCGTGATCAGCGCGGGCCTGCTCTGCGAGCACGATCCGGTCCTCGCCGGCGGCGTGGTCGAGGATGCCCCGGTCGGCGGCGTCGCGTGGGCCGACCTCGCGGACATGAACGGCGTTGTGTCCGGCGGGGTGAGGAGCTCCGCGACGCGGGGCGAAAGGTTGGCGTCGACCAAGAACCTCACCCGCGACGGGCGAGGGGCAGCTCCCGGTCTTGCACCGCGGCGGCGGCGTACTCGAGCGCGGCGGTGATGTCCTCGGCTTCGAGGTCGGGGAAATCGGCCAGGATCTGCGCCGGGGTCTGGCCGGCGGCGAGCTGACCCAGGATCGCCGAGACCGGGAGCCGCATTCCCCTGATGCAGGGCGCGCCCCTCATCTGCGCGGGGTTCACCGTGATCCGCTCGAAGGCCACGCGAGGTTCCGGGGGCTCCGGGCGTCGCGCCGGGCGGGGGGGGGCCCCCCCCGGGGGCGGGTTAGAAGGGTTCTTCGCCGGGGCGGGTCTCGGCGGCGGCTGGGCGGGGGCCGTCGAGGTAGTGGGTGGCGGCGGCGATGATTTCGAGGCGTTCCCGGCGTTGGCCGGTCTGGTCGGTCCAGGTGTTGTGGTGGAGGCGGCCGGTGACGGCGATGAGGCGGCCTTTGGTGAGCCAGCGGGCGTCGTTCTCGCCTCTCGTGCCGAAGCTGATGATGGTGACGAAGTCGGCGCCGGTGTCGGTGCCGGGGCGGTCGAGGGCGAGCCGGTAGCGGCAGATCGGGTTGCCCTTGGGGGCGGTGAGCTCGGGGTCGGCGGCGAGGCGGCCGATCAGGTTGACCTGGTTCATCGTCTGGTCCTTTCTTGTTGGTTCCGGCCTGCGGGGGCCGGCGGGTTGGGGGTGGGTTGTGACGGCCGGCCCACCCCTCCGCCCGGGGCGGGCGGGGCACAGGGACGCCCACGTGTCAGCGGGGGCGAGTGAGGACAATCCGCCTGCGGGGTCCCGCAACGACCCTTGACCCGCCCCAGCCCCGGGCGGGGGACGGCTGCCAGGACACAACAACCCCACCTCCCGAGCCAGCCCGCCCCCGCAACGGCGGCAACCAGAAGAGAAGACGGCGCCGATGCGCACCACGGCGAACTGGCGGTGTCGGCAGGAGTCGAGCGTGTCGCCCACGCGCGCCTCTCCTGCGTATGGCTCGGGGAACGCGTGATTCGGGCGAACGCTCGCGTCCCCCGAGCCGACCCCAGCATGACATCCCCGCCGTCCGAGCCGGCGGCTCGGGTCAGCGTGGCCGGGTGCACCAGTCCGGCCAGACCAGCGCCGGGTGCAGGCCGACGGCGATGGCGGCCCGGTCCGCTTGGAGATCGCTGAGCCCCTCGGCCCGCCAGCGGTGCACCGTGCGCGCCGTGACGCCCAACCGGTCCGCCAGGCGGCCCGCGCTGTCCTCTCGGCACACGACCATCAGCTCCTCGAACGGCCACCGGCTCTGCGTCATCGCACCCCTCCCGCGCTCTGGGGGGTCCAGCGCCCCCCGGCGCTGGCTGGAAGCCCCAGTTCCGCCGTGGCCGGGCCCCGGGGTCACGCCCCGCCCGAGCCGCCCGCCCGCCAACGTCTGCTGCGCCGGTGGTCCGTCGGCGAGGGCGCGGCGGCGACGCCACCAGGCAGGCAGCGTGCGGCGCGTCAGCCCGCCTGGGGTTCGCACAGGCGGGGCTTGAACCCGGCCGCGGGGCACGGCCACGGCACACGCCGCGTCATCGGAGACTCACGGCCTATCGCTGCGTTTCGTGCTGTTCCGCACGGTCCGGTGTGTGAAGCCTTTGCTGTCCTGCGCCGACGCCGCCGAGCTGCTCGGCATCCAGCCCAACACCCTTCGCCGGCTCATCGAGCACGGGCGCCTGCCCGCCTACCGGGTTGGCCGCCTGGTCAAGCTCCGCCCGGAGGACCTCGACGAGTACGTCCGCCGAAACCGGATGTGACCCAACCCCATCGCCAGCGTCGCGGCCGGCGGCGGGGGCACGGCGCTCGGCCGGGTGGGAGGTCGTTGGGCCGGTGGCAGCGCAGCGTGGTTCAGCGTGGTGGGGGCTCTCCGCGCAGGCCGGCTTCTGGTGGACCGCCGAGCAGCGACCGGGCTGTTGACGGGGCTTGGCTCCGGGCTGGTGGGGGAGCGCTGCCGGGTGACCGCTGCCGTGTCTGCCGTCCCGGACCCGTCGGCGCAAGGCCAAGCCCCTACAGGGTCCCTGCCGGGAGCCTTGCCCCCGACCCGGCTCGGGTCGGCCGTGTCGGCGCTGTCCCAGCAGCCCACCCACCAACCCAGGGAGCAGCAGCACATGAACTCGATCAGCCTCGTCGGGCGGCTCACCGTCGACCCCGAGCTCCGTCCCCTCACCGACACGAGCACGGTGTGCTGTCTCCGGCTGGCGGTCGACAACCCTCGCCGCCAGGACCAGCCGCTGTACATCAACATCCAGGCGTGGGGCCGGCTCGGCGAAACCTGCGCCGAGCATCTCGCCAAGGGCCGCCTGATCGCCGTGACCGGCCGCCTCGACCTCGACCAGTGGACCACCACCCCGCCCGAAGCGGCCGGCCCGCAGACCGCCCGGCGGGCCCTGCGCCAACAGCCCGCACCGGCGGGGGAGCGCCGCTCCGCCTACTACGTCACCGCCGACACGATCACCTTCCTGGACTCCCCGACGGCCAGGTGAACGGGCCCCGGGGGCCGGGCCTGCGGGCCCGGTTCCCCCGGGGCGCCGGGTCCAGGGCTGGGTGAAATTTGCGCGGACAGCGTCGACTGCCCGGGAGCGTGTTCGGCCTAGGAGGTCGCCTGGGAGAACTGGGGACTGGGGGTGCGGGCGCCTGTCAGCCCGCTGCCGGGAGCAGGCGGGCCGGCCAGCCGCCGGGAGCGACCAGGAAGGGTTCGAGCAGCTCGACGAGCCGGGCGCTTGGCCTCGAGGTGCTGTACCGGCCCCGCCGCCACGAGCCGCTCGCTGTCCAGCCCATGTCTTGGGCGACGCCGATCGTTTCGTGTTGGGTGAGGTAGTAGATGCGCGACTCGAGCGGTCGGGCGACTCCCGACACGTAGGCGTGGAGCAGGTGCGGGAACCGGTCGTACTTGCGGTCGACGCTGAAGGACGCCCCGCTGGCCGCCTTCAGCTGGATCGGGCGCGCGGCGAACCCGAGGGCCTCGTCGAGGTCGAGGTCGGCGACCTCGACGCCGTCGGCGAGGAGCTGCGCCGTGAGCAGGTTGCGGCCGATCAGCTCGACGTGTTGCGCATCGAGGCGTGGCGGTGTCGGCGTGGCCATGTGACCCGTTGTACCGAGCCCAGGTTGGTCTGACGGCGGCGGGAACGGCGCCGCCCGGCAGGGCTGGGAGCCGGTCCGGCTCAGGGCGGCGGTTCGGACTCGGGGCGGAGGACGACCAGCGGCCCAGAGCGGCCTGCCCGCAGCGGGGCCGCCCAGCCGCGGGCGGCGAGGGCGTCCAGGCGGGCGGCCAGCCGCTCGCGGTGGGCTGGCGCGGGGACCAGCAGGAACAGCCGCACCGAGCCCGACGACGCCTGAACCGCGGCGAGAGGTTCGACGCCCAGAGCGTCTCGCAGCTCGACGAGGCGGCGTTGGGCCTGCACCACCACCGGCGCGGAGCGGTCGGCGTGGTGATACGCCAGCAGGCTCTGACCCCGGTCGACGTAGCCGGCGAGCTCGTCCAGGTAGGCGTGCTTGACCGCCTTGGTCAAGTGCCGGCCCGCCGGATGGTCGGCGGGGCGCAGCCCGTTGTCGGGGTCCACGAAGACCAGCTCGGCGCCGACCATCGCATCATGCGCCTCGGCCAGCCACGCCCTGCGCCGTGCCAGGCGCCCGGCCCGGTCCCCGGACGCCGCGCCGCTCAGGTCGAGACGCCGGCTGAACCACACGGCGCCGGGCAGCACACCGGCGGCTTCGAGCGCGGCGACGCTGCGCCCCTGCTTGACGACCCCGCCGAGACGGCGATGCAGGTCGGGGTCCAACGCCTGGAGCCGCCGCCCTACGGCGTCGCCCGCGTCCAGGTAGGCGACGTGCTTGCCGTCGGCGTTGTGGTCCTCGTCGACGGTGAGGTACCACACGACGCCCACCCGCAGCGGCTCCGCACCGTCGACCGGGGCGTGCAGCCAGCGCAGCAGCCCGAACTTCAAGAAGTCCCCAACATCACCCGCATACCGGTCCTGCAAGACCCCAGCATGCCGGCCCACGAGAAACCGCCACACCCAGCGGCTCATCCCCGACCCCGAAGTCCGGCCGCTCACCGACGCCAGCACCCCGGGGCCGGCTCCGGATCGCCGTCGAAAAGCTCCGGCGCGGGGGAGAAGCGCCCCGACGACGCCGTCAGCGCGCTGGGGGCCGACGCGGTGCTCGGCCGCACGGAGCGCATCAGCGTGGACGGCGCCCGTTTTGGGTGTTCAGTCTTGGCCCACTTGTGGATAGAGTGGCGGTGCTGGGAGCTGTTCAGCTTCTAGAAGTGGTGGCCTGGACCCCCCGCCGGACGACGGGAGCCAGGCCACGTGCGCGTCAGGCCTTCAGGCGCTCCAGCCGCAAGGTCGCGCTCGCCAGCAGCGGCTGGTGCGGCCGATCGCGGCTGGTCAGATCGTGCGCCGTTGCGCTGGTGAGAATGTCCGCGGCCCAGAGGAGCGGGTCCTTGCTCTTGCGGGCGTGCCGGTAACGCAGCTCCGGCCGCGACCGTGCCTCGCCGTCGGGCATCCGCAATAAGCAGCGCATCACGACGGTTCAGCGTTGCGCTGCGCGCCTCGATCACCGCCTCGGCGACGCCCTCCTCGATCGATAGTCGGTGCAGCAGGTGCTGCAAGAGACGGCGTCGAGCTGGCTCCTGGCCTTTTGGGGCGATGGGGTACGCGGTCACGACGTAGACCAGCGCGCCGAGGTCAACGACTCGACGCAGGATCGCGGCTCGCCGCTCCGGGGCCTCGTCGCGCCAGTGGAGATACCGCTGGCCGGGCAGGAGGAGCTCGGGCAGCGCCGTCCGAGCAGGTTCCAGCTGCGCGGCGCCGACGACGGCCGCGCCGAGAACCACCATGAGCCCTTGCCCGGTGGCGCGCATCGACTCGTCCACGAACGCCGTCCAGGGCGTCGGAGCTCTGTCGTTGTCGTCCGTGGACACCATGACGAGTGGATGGGGTCAGGCGCGAGCCGCGCGTGTTCGGCTTAGGGGCCGCGCGGCCCCCAAACCCTTCCTCAGGCGGCGTGGGCGCCGCATAGCCGGGCGAGGGCGTCAGCGAAGGGCTTCATCGCCTCTTCGGGGCGGACCCTGCCGTGAGCGAGGCCGCTGATGGTGTCGACGGGGAGCGCGTAGCGGTCACGCAGCACGAACGCCGCGCACAGCACGTCGAGGTGTTGGGCCTGCCAGCGACGGTTGCCCAAGCCGCCCTGGGGGGTGGCCGGGCGGGTGTGCAGGCCGAGTTCGTCGGAGAGCGCGGCGAGGGCTTCGCGGTTGGTTTCCACGCCGCGGCGGGCGAGCTCGGCGAGGACTGCGGTTGCGCGCACCCCCGCCGGCCGGCTTCGGTCGGCCATCCTTTCCCTCCTTGTAGTTACGCCTGTGCAATTCGAGAGTGTAGGCCGGGGGTGAGACGACGACCCGGGCAATCACGCAGAGATTTCGCGGCGTGGTTCCGTGGATCGGGTCCGTGAGTGTCACACCCCCTCCGTAGAGTCCCGCCCAGAGCACGACGTTCGTGCGGAGAAAGAGGTTTGTCATGGACAGGTTGACGGTCGAGCGCTTGGTGGCGGGCTGCGCGGATGACAGCTTCGACGCGGGTCTGACGATTCGCACGGTGATGGAGCCCTTGCTCGGGGCCGGCGCCCCGGTGAAGCCGGCGGTGTACGAGGGCGGCCGGTACCAGGTTGACCGCCGCTGGTGGACGCCGCCCGGGGGGGAACGGGCGGCGGTGGAGGTGGTCGTGATCGACAACGTCGCCTCGCAGGCGAACCGGCTCGAAGCGGCGCTGTTGGCCCAGCGGGAGCGGTTGGGGTTGCCGGAGCTGGTGCTGGACCTGTCGGCGGCGCCGCTGCCGGCGCATCTGCCGACCCGGTTGTCGTCGTTCTTGTTCCCGCACCGCAACGCCGACGCGTACCTGCGCGACGCCGCCCGCGGCGAAAAGAGCTTCCTCAGCGACTCGGTGGGCAAGGCGCTGTTCGCGGCGTCTGCGGAGAACCCGGCGGCGTTGTTCGAGTGGATGC
>JBJXGF010000135.1:0-4290 GCA_046153015.1 Acidimicrobiales bacterium
CGCGGCCGCGCCCGCCTCGGCTGCCCCGCCGACGCCGCGCGGGGGACGCGTCGGCGTCAGCTCGTGGGTCGCCGTCGGCGTTGGCGCCGGGCGCCGGCGGGGCCTCCGCCGGCGTGGCCGCGACCACTGCGTTGGAGCTGTGAACAGGCGGCGCGGCGACGACGCGCGCGTCGTCGCCCGGTGGGCCCGCCGGCAACTGGCCGGCGCCCTCGACCTCGGACATGAGAGCGTTCCCTTCTCCCGGCGCACACGCTTCGGCGTGTGCCGGCGGCGTCGCACCGGACGAGGCCGTCAGCGGCTCTCGTCGGGCGCCGTCGCGCTCAATCCATTGGTGGGTCCGACAGACCCGACGTTCGTGCAGCGGGGGCGACAACACAGCCAGCAGCTCCGCCGGGCGCAGGCCCCGCGGCTGCGCGCCGAGCTCGGCAACGAGGAGCGTCCCGCCTTCGGGGCCGGGCTCGGCCGCCAAGGCCCGCACGTAGGGGCGCAGATCGTCGACCACCTTCTTGCCCTTGCGCTCGCGGGCGGCGACGATCTCGGTCGCCGCCAGCGTGGCCGCCGCCGCCGCCTGGACCTGGGCGAGATCGCCCTCCTCCACCAGCACCCGCCAGGAGCAGGAGGTGACCGCCTCCTGCAGGGAGAGCCGGTCGTCGGGCGCGAGCTCGGCGACCGCGCCCACCCCGATCCCCTCGGGCAGGGCGCGGCTCAGCCTCGCCGCCAAGCCGGCCGGCTCAACCGCCTCCGCCGCGTCCACCGGCTCGGCGAGGTCCACGTCGAGGTACTCGCCGAGCGACTCGTAGCCGGTGGAGAGGGCCAGGCCGAAGTGCAGCTTCGGCCGCGGGGAGAACCCCTCGGTGTAGGCGACGGGCACCGCCGCCTTGCGCAGCGCCCGCTCCCAGATCCGGGCGAGGTCGCGATGGCTCGTGAACCGGACCTTGCCGAGCTTGGTGAACCGCACCCGGACCCTCATCCGCCGGCCGACCGGGCGCCGCTCGGGGCCATCACCCGCCCGAGCCGGACGGGCACGGCGGCGCCGGAGGTGAGGTCTTGCCCGGTGCCCTGGCTCCCGCCCGCCGGCGGCGTGGCCGAGGCCACGATGTGCTCGATGCCGTAGCCGGTGCACGCTCCGCAGTCGTAGCACGGGGTCCACCGGCAGTCGGGCAGGCCGACCTCGGCCAGCGCGTCCCGCCAGTCCTGCCACAGGAAGTCCTTGTGGAGACCGGCCGAGATGTGGTCCCAGGGCAGCACCTCGTCCTCGGTGCGGTGCCGGTGCACGTACCAGTCGACCGACAGGCCGTGCTCGGCCATGGCTTCCAGCCACAGGTCGACCCGGAAGTGCTCGGACCACTCCTGGAACACGCCGCCGCGCCGCCACACGCTCTCGATCACGGGGCCCAGGCGCCGGTCGCCGCGGCTGGCGATCCCCTCGGCCAGCGTGGCCCGCGGATCGTGCCACTTGAGCTGCACCGCACGGTCGCGCCGCAGGGCGTCGCGCAGCAGGCCCACCTTGCGGGACAGCTCGCTCACCGTGTTCTGGCCGAACCACTGGAACGGCGTCATCGCCTTGGGCACGAACCCGCCCACCGAGAGCGTGATCGACGGCGACCGGTGGTGGGCGCGGCCCAGCTCGACGCAGCGGCGGCCCAGCTCGGCGATGCCGAGCGTGTCCTCGTCGGTCTCGGTGGGCAGGCCGGTGAGGAAGTACAGCTTCATGCGCCGCCAACCCTGGCTGTAGGCGGACTCCACCGCGCCGTACAGGTCCTCTTCGCGGATCAGCTTGTTGATGACCTGGCGCAGCCGCCAGGACCCGGCCTCGGGGGCGAAGGTGAGGCCGGTGCGCCGCGCCTTCTGGAGCTGGGCCGCGACGCCGACGGTGAAGGCGTCGACCCGCAGGGAGGGCAGCGAGACCGACACCTGGCCGCGGTGGTCCGGATCGTCGATCACGCCGGCCACGACCTGCTCGATCCCGGAGAAGTCGGCCGTAGACAGCGAGGTGAGCGCCACCTCGTCGTACCCGGTGCGGCGCAGGCCCTCGCGGACCATGGTGCGCACCTGCTCGGCCGGCCGCTCCCGCACGGGGCGGGTGATCATGCCCGCCTGGCAGAACCGACAGCCCCGGGTGCAGCCGCGGAACACCTCGACGTTGAGGCGGTCGTGCACCACCTCGGTGAGCGGCACGAGCTGGCGTTTGGGGTACGGCCAGGCGGCGAGGTCGGCGACCGTGCGCTTCTCGACCCGCTCCGGCACGTCGGGATAGCGGGGCGTGACCGCGACGAGGCGGGGCCCGTCGTAGGTCACCTCGTACATGGCGGGCACGTAGACCCCGGGCACGTGGGACAGCTCGCGCAGCACCTGGCGGCGCGAGCCCTCGGTCCGCCCGGCCGCTTTCCAGGCGGCGACGACCTCGCTGATCTCGCCGACCGCCTCCTCCCCGTCGCCGATCACGAAGAAGTCGATGAAGTCGGCGAGCGGCTCGGGGTTGTACGCGCAGTGCCCCCCGGCGCCCACCAGCGGATCCTCCGGGCGGCGCTGCTCGGCGCGCACGGCGACGCCGGCGAGGTCGATGCAGTTGAGCACGTTGGTGTAGACGAGCTCGGCCGACAGGTTGAACGCCACCACGTCGAACTCGGGGGCCGGGCGGTGGGTGTCGACCGAGAACAGCGGCACGCCGTGGCCGCGCAGCAGGGGTTCGAGGTCGGTCCAGGGCGCGTAGCTGCGCTCCGCGAACGCGTCGGCCCGTTCGTTCAGGATCTCGTAGAGCACCTGCAGGCCCTGGTTGGGCAGGCCGATCTCGTAGGTGTCGGGGTAGACCAGCAGCCAGGCCGCCTTGGCCGGGTGCACGGCGGGCGCCACCGCGCCGTCCTCGCAGCCGATGTAGCGCGCCGGCTTCTGCACCTGTGGGAGGAGGGGCTCGAGCTGACGCCAGACCGAGGTCATGATGGCCGAGATGCTACCGGACCGGACCCCCTTCGGCCGACCCGGGCCCGCGAAGCCGCGCGGAACGCAGCCATATGGCCTCTGATAGCGGTCAGAGGGAGGTGGGGTCGAGCAGGCGGCGCATGTGCACGGACTGCACCACGCCCAGCGCGCCGAACACGGTGACCGTGGAGGACCCGCCGTAGGAGAACAGCGGCAGCGGGATCCCGGTGACCGGCATGATGCCCAGGCTCATGCCCACGTTCTGGAAGATCTGGAACACCAGCATCGACAGCACGCCCGCGCAGAGCAGCGTGCCGAAACGGTCGGCGGCGAGCGCCGCGCTGCGCAGCACCCGCAGGCACAGGAACGCCAACAGCGTGAGCGCCAACGCGCCGCCGAGGAAGCCGAGCTCCTCGCCCACCGCGGTGAAGATGAAGTCGGTCTGCTGCTCGGGCACGTAGCCGTTCTGGGTCTGGGGCCCCTGCCCGAAGCCCTTGCCGGACAGGCCCCCGGAGCCGACCGCGATGAGCGACTGGCTGACGTTCCAGCCGGCCCCGCGCTCGTCGGTGTTGGCGCTGATGAACTGCGTCAGCCGGTCCCGCTGGAACTCGGCCAGCACGTCCGAGCGCAAGATCAGCACCACGCCGATGGCGCCGGCCAGCAGCAGCATCAGCAGGTGGCGGGTGGGCGCCCCGGCGGCCACCAGCATCCCGAGGGCGATGGCGGCGAAGACCAGCATCGTGCCGAGGTCGGGCTGGCCGAGGATGAGCGCCATCGGCGCGGCGGCGACGCCGAGGGCCACCACGAGGCGACCGAAGCTCACCTCGGGGCGGGCGGCGAGCCACGCGGCGAGCACCACGATGATCGCCACCTTGGCCGGCTCGGAGGGTTGGAGCTGGAAGGCGGAGAGGTTGTACCAGGCCTGCGCGCCGTTGTGGCGCTCGCCGACGAGGAACACGCCGCCGAGCAGGCCCAGCGACCCGACGTAGACGAGCGGTGCGAGGCGACGCAGGAGCCGGTAGTCGAGCGCGGCGAGACAGCCCATCGCCACGCCGCCGAGCAGGAGGAACAGGAGCTGTCGGGTGACGAAGTGGGTGTTGACCCCGGTCGTCTTGCTCTGCGACGCGGTGAACACGACCGCCGCCCCCGCGAGCGCGGTGAGGATCGCGGCCACGGCGAGGCTGTAGTCGACGTGGCGGCGAGGCGCGAGCGGGTTGCGGCGCAGGGCCCGGTTGACCTCGGGCGCTACGTAGGCGGAGCGGCGGTCCCGGCGCGTCAGGAAGGCGGTCATCTCACGGCCCCCCCTGCGCCGCACCTGGCGCCGGCCCCGCCGCTGCGGGGGCGCTGGCAGGCTCGGGCGGCGCGACCGCG
>JBJXGF010000145.1:0-2875 GCA_046153015.1 Acidimicrobiales bacterium
TTGGTGCGGGCGGCCACCGCGCCGGACGGGGGAGCCGTGGGTGAGCGTGGTGGCGTGCGCGCGTCGCCCGGATCGGCGGCCCTGCGCGGGCGCGGTCGAGATGCTTCGGGGCGACGGCCCCGACCCGGCGATCGAGTGGCGCTGCAGGGCGTGCGGCGACGAGGGCGTGATCCGAATCGGGTGAGACGCTCGGCTTCATCACCCGGGACGGGCGCCTAGCGTGACCTCGCCCGCAGCCTCGGCTTCAGCACTGAGCTGACGGGGGGAGTAGTCGCCGATCGGGACGGGCCGATCCGCCAAGCGTCTACCAGACTGTCTGGTAGAGTCTCCGGGTGGCATCGACGAGCTTGTATCTGCCTGATGAGCTGGCGGCGGACCTGAAGCGCTACGGAATCCCCAAGGCGCAGGTGTGCATCGAGGCGCTGCGCCGGGCGGTGCACGTCGCTCAGCAGGCCGAGTGGCTCGAAGCGGCCGTGGACGCGCCGCGTCTGGGCGAGGTCACCGGCGACGAGATCGCGCAGGAGCTCGCCGCGTTGCGCGACCCGGCGTGACCGACCCAGCAGCGGTGGTGCTCGACGCGTCGGCGGTGATCGAGATCATCCTCGCCACGCCCACCGCCCGGGAGATCGCCCGCTCCTGCACAGGCAAGATCCTGAACGCGCCGGCCCACTTGGACCTGGAATGCGTAGGCGTGATCGCTGCGCTGGTCCGCAAGGCCCGCCTAACCGTCGGCGAAGCCGAGCAAGCGCTCGCCCGGCTCTCCGCGGCGCGTGTCGATCGCTGGGCCCTCACCTCGCTCACTGCGACGGCGTGGGCGGCCCGAACCAACCTGAGCGTCGCCGACGCCTATTACCACGCGCTGGCGGTCCGCCTCGACGCCGAGCTCCACACCTGCGACCAGGCGCTGGCCGATCACACCCCCGGCGCAGTGCTCCACACGCCCAGCCGAACCTGAACAGGTCGACGCCGGGCGGTCCGCGTCCGGCGAGTCCGACGCCGGCCACGCGCGGCGCCTCTCGAAGGCGGGTCGACTTCATTGCGCCTTGGGTGTGCCGGCCCGGTGCGGCCGGTAAACCGTCGGCTGCGGGACTCCGCTGCGCTTCGTGTCCTCGCCTCAACCCCGGGCGGGGTTGCCGGATTGACCGCCCGCCCCTGTCGGGCCGGCGGGGTGGGCGGCGCAGCCGACCCGCAACGAGGGGCAGTCGGCGGCCGACAGCTCCTGCCCCTCCACGGGAGACGCCCGATGCAGCTCACGATCATTCCCCGCTGGACCCCCGGCCTCGACGACGCCGGCTTCGATCTGCTCCACCCCTACGTCGAGCTGGTGTGGGAACCGCTGCTCGGCCCGACCTGCACGGTGATCCTGCGCCGGGTCGGGATGCGCTGGGCCGAGCAGGCCGAGGCGTTCAAGGTCGACGCCGCCGGCTTCGCCCGCAGCCTCGGCCTGGGCGAGGGCCTGGGCCGCAACTCGCAACTGATCCGTTCCCTCATCCGCCTCGAGCAGTTCCGTCTCGCCCGCTGCGCCGAGACCGTGGTGTCGCTGCCGGTGCTGGTCCCGCCTGTCCACGCCTACCAGCTCGAACGGCTGCCGTTCGACGTGCGGGCGGCCCACCGTGAGCTCGTCGCCGGCCGGGCGCACGCTTCGGGCCTCGCCGACTGAACCGGACCTGCGGGCAGCCCTCGCTGGGCTGCCCGCAGGATCCCGCGTCCGGGCGGTTGGTCCCCCTTCTCGGGCGAGCCCCATGCTCAGGGTTGCTCGAAGTCCGCCGCCAGGATGCTGGGGCGTGGGGCCAGGCCGGCCGGAGGGGGCAGGGCGTTGGCTGCGCCCCGACTGTCTCGAGGTGCAGTCCGTCGCCGGGACGCCAGGCAAGCGAGGAGGCGCCCCGCCGGCCGGTCAGCGCGGCCGCCGGCGACGTCACACAGGACCAGCCTCCGTCCGCGGGGCCCGGCCGGACGCCGCCGGACGGCCGACGGCGCGCGCCCAGGCACGACTTGACGACACTGCGTTACAGTGATGTAGTTACATAGGTGTCAGTTGGTGTGGTGTCTGGTCCGGGGGCGGCCCGGTTGGCGGGCGTGTCGTACCGGCAGCTGGACCACTGGGCCCGTCAGGGGTGGGCGGCGCCGTCGGCGTGCGAGGGCCGGGCCCGCCGGTACACGGTCGGGGACGTGGCGCGGGTTTGCCTGCTGCGCCATGTGGGCCAGTCCGGGCTGAACCTGTCCCGGCTCGGTCCTCAGCTCGCCGGGTTGGAGCTGTCCGGGGCGGGCTGGGTGATCATCGACGCGGCCGACACCGTCACCGTCGTCCCCGCCGACGCCGGGACCGACGGCCTCGCCGAGCTGGTGGGCCGGCCCGGGCTGCGCTGCGTGTTCGACGCCGCCGCCTGCCTCGACCGTCTCGACCGCCGTCCGAGGAGCGGGACAGGCGACGCCGCCGACGGGGCGGCTGGCGAGGCGGCGGTGCTGCTGCGGAAGGGAGCGTGAGGTGCGCCTGTTCGAGATCGCCGCCGTCGACGACGAGCACGGCGCCGATGGCGGCGCGTGGGAGGGTGATCGGCCTGGGGTGGGGGAGGGCGGCGCGTGGTTCCAGGGGCTCGCCGCGCACGCCGGCGCCGAGTTCAAGGACCTCGCCCTCGGCTTCGCGGCCGACGCGGGGGCGACGGTGCTGCGCCGGGGTTTGCTGGTCGGCCACTACCCGGTCGACGCGCTGATCAAGGGCGGCGGGGGCGCCCGGTTCGTGGTGCTGTGCCACGGCACTCCCGACGACGGGGAACGGGCGGGGCTGCGCCGCACCGACACCGTGCTCAAGATGGGCTTCCGGGCGATGCAGCTCGCCCGCCGCCAACACCTGCCCGTGCTGGTGCTCACCTCGCAT
>JBJXGF010000341.1:0-10202 GCA_046153015.1 Acidimicrobiales bacterium
TGCCCGCCGAGCGGCACCGCCTGCGCGTTGTCCGGCGTGCTCACCGCCACGACCGGGGCCACGACGTTGAAGGCGTTCGACACGACCGGCGTGACCGTCGAGCTCGGGTTCACCGAGGCCACCTTCAGCGTGTAGCTGCCGGTCGGCAGGGTCACGGGCACGGTGTAGCTCAGCTTCTCGTCCGTGGCCTTCGCGCCGCCGGAAACCGAGATGGTCACCGGTGTGCCGCCGGCCTTGGTGAGCGTGACCGCCACGTTGCCGGGGTCGCCCAGCGCGTCCCAGACCACTTCGTACTTCTTGCCGAGCACCCAGCTGGCGCCGGGGGTGGTCACCGAGGTGAGCCCGGGCTTGGCCACCGAGAACGTGTCGCTGTCATCGCTGACGGGGCTGGTGGCGATCGAGGAGATCGTGACCTTGTAGTCGTTGCCGGCCTCGAGCGTGGTGGGGATCGTGTACTCGAACGTGCCGGCCGCGGCGCCGGTGCTGGCGCTGATCGCCACCACCTTGGTCGTGCCCTTGTACAGGTCGATCTTGACCTTGTCGGCGGTGGCGGCGCCGGTGGCCGACCACGTGATGTTCACCTTCTGGCCGTGCACCCACGTGTTGCCGGTGGCGGGGCTCGTGACGCTGATGGCCGTGACCGCAGCAGGCGCGGCTGCGACCGCGGGGGCGGCGCCGACGCTCGGGGCCACGACGCATGTGGCGCCCGCCAACGTGGCGGCGGCAAGCGCCGCCGACCTCATCCGGATTCTCACTCCTTCAATCCTCCCTGTGGCAGGGCCCGCGAGCGTGAAGAGACGCCCCGGACTGGCAGATTTGCCATCACTCGTTTACGGCAGGACGAAAGTCCCAGTTGAGCGATCCGGGGTAGGTCGAAGTACCCAGCTGCGCCGCCGCCGGCCGGGGGCCCCCGGCCCTCGTAGACTCCTGCCATGAGCCATGACGGACCGGTGCAGAGCTGGGCGGAGGACTTCGACATCTTCGATCGGGGCTTCGTCGCCGACCCCTACCCGGTGTGGAGCGAGCTGCGCTCGGGCGGCTGCCCGGTGGCCCACAGCGATCGGTGGGGCGGCGCGTACATGCCCACCCGCTACGAGGACGTGGCGGCCATCGCCCACGACACCGAGCACTTCTCCTCCGTGCAGGTGAGCGTCACCGAGCAGGCGCTGCCCGACGGCCGCCACCCGCGCACCCCGCCGATCACCAGCGATCCCCCCGATCACACGTGGGCCCGGCGGCTGCTGCTGCCGTTCTTCTCGCCCAAGGTCGTCGAGCGCTACGAGGCGGTCACCCGCCGCCTCGCCGGCGAGCTGATCGACCGGTTCCGGGCCGACGGCAGGGCCGACGCGGCGGCGGACTACGCGCAGCAGATCCCGCCGCGCATCATCGCCGAGATCCTCGGCATCCCCGTCGAGCGCAGCGACGAGTTCACCGAGTGGGTGCGCGGCACCCTGGAGTTCGGCGCACAGGACCCGGAGCTGCGCGAGCACTACCGGCTCATCCTCGTCGACTTCTTCCGCTCGACGGTGGCGCAGCGCCGGGCCGAGATCGACGCCGGCCGCCCCGGGCAGGACATCATCACGTTCCTGCTCCAGCAGCACAGCCCCGACGGTGAGCCGCTGCGCGACGGCTTCGCCGTGAACGTGTGCACGCTGCTGCTGGTGGCGGGGATCGACACCACGTGGTCCTCGATCGGCTCGGCGCTCTGGCACCTCGGCCAGCACCCGGAGGACTGCGCCCGTCTCGCCGCCGACGTGGCCGCCGCCCGCGCCAGGGGGGCCAAGCCCGAGCTCCTGCCGATCGCGGTCGAGGAGCTGCTGCGGGCCTACTCCCCGGTCACGATGGCCCGGATCGTGAAAGAGGACGTGGAGGTGGCCGGCTGCCCGATGCACGCCGGCGAGCGGGTGCTGCTCACGTTCCCCGCCGCCAACCGCGATCCGGCCGTGTTCCCCGACGCCGAGAAGGTGGTGATCGACCGGGAGGTCAACCGCCACATCGCCTTCGGGGTCGGCATCCACCGCTGCGCCGGCTCGAACCTGGCCCGTATGGAGATGAACGTGGCGCTCGAGGAGTGGCTCGCCCGCATCCCGGACTACCGTTTGGCCGACCCAGCTGCGGTCACCTGGGCCGGCGGCCAGGTCCGCGGCCCCCGCAGCCTCCCGGTGGAGTGGACCTGATGCGCGTGCACGTGATCGAAGAGAAGTGCCAGGGGCACAACCGCTGCTGCTCGCTGGCGCCGGAGCTGTTCGACGTCGACGACTACGGCAACGCCCACGAGCTCAACGACGGCGTCGTGCCCGCCGGCCTCGAGGCCAAGGCCGAGCTGGCGGCGGCAAACTGCCCCGAGCATGCCATCGTGATCGAGGCCTAGGGGCGATGCCCGTCGACCCCGCCGCCGCCGCCGAGGAGATCTGGGCGGCGGCGCAGGCCGGGCGCTACTACCCGGAGGAGTGGAAGGGGCGCCTGGACCCGGTCACCGGCTACCAGGCGCAGCTCGCCGGGCTCGACCTGCGGGTCAAGGCCGGCGACGCCCACGCCGGTTGGAAGGTGGGGCTCACCTCCAAGGCCATGCAGCGCCAGCAGGGGGTGCACGAGCCGCTCTTCGGGTACCTGCTCGAGTCGGGCCGGATGACGGCGCCGGCCGTCCTCGAGCACGCCGCGCTGCACCGGCCGGGCTTCGAGAACGAGCTGTGCCTGCTCGTGGGCGAACGCCTCGCCGGACCGGGCGTCACCTACGAGCAGGCGCAGGCGGCGATCGCCGCGGTGTGCCCCGCGTTCGAGATCGTCGAGGTGCGCGGCCCCTTCGGGGAGGACGTGCCGCTCGGCTTGGCCGACAACATCCAGCAGCGGGCGTTCGTCACCGGCGCCGAGGTTCCCCCGCCCGCCGGGCGCCGCCTGGTCGACGCCACCGTCGAGATCCTGGTGAACGGCGAGGTCGTGGAGCGCGCCGCGGGCTCGGACGAGATCGGCGACCCGGTCGCCACGCTGGCCTGGCTGGCCAACAAGCTGGCCGAGTTCGGCCGCCCGGTCGAGGCGGGTCAGCGGATCATGTCGGGCTCGTTCACCAAGCAGTACCCGCTCGCGCCGGGCCAGCGCATCGAGGCCCGCTTCGATCTGGTTGGCTCGGTGCGCGCCGAGGTGCGCTGAGGCGCTCCGGCCGGCCGCTCGGTGGCCGGATGACCGGTCAGCCCGGCTCGCCCGCCTCGCCCAGCTCCGCCAGGCGCGCCTCGGCCGCCTGCGCTCGGGCCCGCTCCCGCCCGGCCTCGGCCCGGGCCGCCTCGGCCTCGGCCCGCAGCGCGGCCACGTGGCGTTCGACCCAGCCGGCCAGCTCGCCGGGCACGATCGCCACCGGGAACGGCCAGTCGAGCTCGAGCCGCTCGGCGCCCACCGCCCGGCCGGCCGGCTCGTCGAGGCTGGCGCTCAGGTCGAACACCAGCACCTCGACCGGCGGGCCCTGGCGCACCTCCCAGTAGTCGACCATCCCCCGCCGCCGGTAGTACTCCCGCTTGGCGCGCACCTCGGCCGGGCGCTCCTGGCTCGAGATCACCTCGACCACCACGAGGGGGCGGCCGGGGGCGACGAAGATCAGCCGCTGCGGGTCGACCACGCCGATGGCGATGTCGGGCCGTGGCGCCTGGCGAACCACGTGGGCGGCGACGGTCCTCCATTCGACGTCGGTCGTGACGTCGTACCGCCCCCCGTCGTCGGCGGCGTGGACGCGCAGCAGGGCGGCCAGCCCGTCGGCGATCTGGTTGTGGGCGCTGTCGGGCGAGGGGGTCACCACCAGCTCCCCGTCGAGGACCTCCCACCGACCGCTCGGCGGATCCTCCAGGCCCTCCCACTCCTCGACCGTGAGCCCGCGAGCCCACGGATCAGAGCCGGGCTCGTGCGCAGCCATCGCCGCCATCGTACCTCCCCTTCTCCCGCCATCCGGCTAGCGTAGCGAACATCTGTTCTGGCAGCAAGGGTCGAGTCGCTCCGCCATCAGCGGCCCTTCCACACCGGTGTGCGCTTCTCCCGGAACGCCCGGGGGCCCTCCTGGGCGTCCTCGCTCTCGTAGACCGGCCGCCAGATCTCGTCGGCGGCGGCCAGACCGTCGAGCCAGCCCCGCTCGGCCGAGTCGTAGACCATCCGCTTGGCCGCCCGCACCGACAGGGGCGCGTTCTCGGCGATCGTGCGGGCCAGCCCCGCCGCCTCGGCCAGCAGGTCGGCGGCGGGCACGACCCGGTTCACGAGGCCGATCTCGTGGGCGCGCGCCGCGCTGATCGGCAGCGCGGTCACCATCAGCTCCAGCGCCACGCGGGGCGGGATCATCCAGGGCAGCGGCGCGGCCCAGGGGGCGCCGCGGCTCCACTTGGCCTCGCTGATGCCGAAGCTGGCCGTGTCGGCGGCCACGCAGAGGTCGCACATCTGGGCGAGCATGAACCCGCCGGCCAGCGCGGGGCCGTTCACTGCGGCGATCACGGTCTTGTCCGTGTGGAGGTTGCGGCCCAGGTGGGGCAGGTAGCCGCGACCGGGCACGCCCGTGCCCCGCCCGGCCATCTCTTTCAGGTCGGCGCCGGCGGAGAAGACCGGGCCCGAGCCGGTGAGGATCGCCACCAGCACCCCGTCGTCCTCGGCCACCCGCTCGAAGGCCGCCCACAGCCCGTCGCGCATCGCCTTGTTGATCGCGTTGCGGGCCTCGGGGCGGTCCATGGTGATCGTCAGCACGCCCTCGGCGAGCTCGGTGCGAACCACGTCGTCGCTCATGCGCCGGACGCTACTTTGTCGCCCATGCCCACCTCCTTGGACGCGCTCGTCGACGAGCTGTGGACGCAGGCACAGGCCGGCGACCATTTCCCGGCCGGCCTCGCCGGCCAGCTCAGCCTCGACCAGGCGCTCGACGCGCAGCTCGGCATCCTCGACCGCAAGCTCGCCGGCGGCGCCCGCCTCGGCGGGTGGAAGGTGGGGATGACCTCGTCGCGGGCCCGCAACGCAGCCGGCAGCGGCGACGTGCGGCCCTACGGGTACATCCTCGCCGAGCAAGTGTTCACGAGCGGCGCGTCGCTCGAAGCGGGCCGCATGCGCAAGGGCCACATCGAGCCCGAGCTGTGCTGGACGATCGGCGAGCGCTTGGCGGGCCCGGTCGAGCCCGACCGCCTCAAGGCCGCCATCGCCCGGGTGGCCGCCGGCTACGAGCTGAACGAGAACCGCCGCGGGTCCACCCGGGGGGATTTCCCGCTGCTGGTGGCCGACGGGCTGGCCCAGTGGGGCATCGTCGAAGGCGACGGCGTCGACCAGCCGGGCACGGCGGCCGGCTTCGACGTGAACGCCACCCACGTGAGGCTCCTGCGCAACGGTGAGACCGTCGCCGAGCACACGAGCCGCGACGTGCTCGACGACCACTGGGAGTCGCTGCGCCGGCTGGTCGAGACCCTGTCGGCCCACGGTCGCGCCCTCGAGCCCGGCCAGAAGGTGATCACCGGCGCGTTCACCCGCAACCCGATCGCCCCCGGGGAGACCTGGCGGGCCGAGTACTCCGGCCTCGGGGCCGTGGAGGTGAGCTTCACGTGAGCCACGATCCGCAGCACATCCTCGTGATCAAGGGCCTCACGCTGCCCGAGTTCACCAGCGCCGACCACGCGGCGGTGCAGGAGGCGGCCGGCCCGCAAGCCCGCATCACCGTCGTCGAGCGGATCCGCGACGCGATCGAGGTCGCGGCCGACGTCGACGTGATCCTGGGGCTCATCCCCGAGCGGCTGTTCGCGGCCACGCCCGAGCTGCGCTGGGTGCACGCCATCGCCTCGGGCGTCGATTCGTTCCTCTACCCGGCCTTCCGGGACTCGCCGGTGGTGCTCACCGGCGAGAAGGGCCTGGTCGGGGGCCACCTGGCCGACACCGGCTGGGGTCTGCTGCTGGCCCTCACCCGCCAGATCGCCACCGCGTTGCGGCTCGCGCCGCACTCCTGGCCGGAGCGGGAGAACATGCGCAAACGCGAGATCGAGCTCGAAGGCATGACGATGGGCGTGTTCGGCTTCGGCGGGACCGGTCGCCACATGGCCCGGCGGGCCGTCGCGTTCGGCATGGACGTGATCGCCATGGACGAGCACCCCGTGCCGCCATCCGACGGGGTGGCGCAGGTGGAGGGGCCGGGGTTCTTCGAGGAGCTGCTGCGCCGCTCGGACGTAGTGGCGGTGTGCAGCCCGCTCACCCCGGCCACGAGGGGCGTGTTCGACGCCAAGGCCTTCGGCCTGATGAAGCCGACCGCGTACATCGTGAACGTGACCCGGGGCGAGATCATCGACGGCGACGCGCTGGTGGCGGCCCTCGAGGCCGGCCAGATCGCCGGCGCCGCGCTCGACGTGGCGCCGATCGAGCCGCTGCCCGAAGACCACCCGCTGTGGTCAATGCCGAACGTGGCGATGACCCCCCACACCGCCGGGGCCTCCCAGCTGAGAGGGCCGCGCAACGTGGCCCGCTTCTGCGACAACCTCCGCCGCCTGCGCGCCGGCGACGAGCTGACCGGCGTGGTCGACAAGCACGCCGGCTACTGACCGCCCGCCCCCGACCCGCCGCCGCTCCCCGCCCCCGACTCGGCGACCACGCATTCGGCGCCCGTCGCGACGAACCGACATCGATTCGTCGCGACGGGTCCGAACAGGGATTACGCCGAGACCGGCGCCTCGACCTGGTAGAGGGCGGCGGCGTTGTCCCACAGGATCTTGCGGCGTACGTCGGGGTCGACGTCGGCCAAGCCGCCCTCGATTCGTTCCGCCACCTCGGCGCCGTACAGGCACGTCGGGTGGGGGAAATCGGTCTCGAACAGCACCCGATCGGCCCCCACCTTGTCGATCAGGCGCTGCGGGCCGGTCTGCTCGAACCAGTAGCAGGCGAACACGTTCCGCGCGAAATACTCGGAGGGCAGCAGCTCGAACTCGGGCCGGGCCCGGCCGAGGTCGTTGCCCTGGAACTGGTAGTCGAGCGCCTCGAGCATGAACGGCACCCAACCGATCCCCGACTCAACCGACACGAACTGCAGCTCGGGGAACCGGGTGAGGATGCCCGACAGCAGCAGCTCGGTCAGGTGCGTGCCGTTGTGCAGGAACAGGTCGACCGACACGGCCGTGAAGGTCGTCTTCATGCCGTAGACCTTCATCTTCTCCGGCCCGAGCGCCTTCTCCATGTCGCCCGAGCCGATGTGGAAGCTGATCGGCAGCCGGCGCTCCTGCGCCGCCGCCCAGAGCGGATCCCAGTGGCGGTCGCCGAGGTAGGGCTGGCCGAAGCTCTGCGGCTCCCCGGTGAAGAGGATGCCCCGGTGGCCCATCTCGGCGCAGCGCTCGACCTCTCGCACCGCCGCCTTCACGTCCCAGAACGGCGTCGAGGCCACCGGCAGCAGCCGCCGCGAGTCGGCCGAGGCCCACTCGGTCTGGAAATCGTTGTACGCCTCCACGCAGGCCAGCATCAGCTCCGGGTCGCCGAGCTTGAGGAAGGCCTGGTTCCCGAAACCGGCCACGTTCGGGTAGAGCACCTGCGCCCAGATGCCCAGCGAGTCCATGTACTCGAGGCGCGCCGCCGCGTCGTAGGCCGCCGGGTGCATCTCCTCGTAGGTGTTGGGCACCGAGTTCGGGTCGGCCCAGCCGGCGGTGGCGGTCATGCCGATCACCCCCATGCGCTGGCCCTGCACCCACCAGCACAGGCGCCCCTTCGGGTCCGGCGCCACGTAGGGCACCTTGTCCTTGAAGCGGCCCGGGGCCCGACTGGTCCAGGTGTCGGGCGGTTCGGTGATGTGGGTGTCGACGTCGATGATCAACTCGCTCAGCTCAGCCATGGCTCCCCCTTCGGCCGACTCGCGCCGGAGGCTATCGGCCCTCGGGGCGGTAGAGCTTGATCGGGTGCGGCTCGGTCTGCCAGGTGGGCTGGGTGCGCCACGGCCGGCCGGTGCGGAACCCGCCGTCGACCAGCAACGAGATGCCGGTCACCCACTCCGAGTCGTCGCCGGCCAGGAACAGGGCGGCCTTGGCGATGTCGGCCGCCTCGCCCACCCGGTGCATGGGCTGCACGTCGGCGCCGGCCTTGCGCATCTTGTCGATGCGCTCCTCGGCCGCTTCCCGGCCCGCCACCGAGATCGGCTTGCCCGCCGCCAACGGCGTGGCGATGAACCCGGGGCAGATGCAGTTGACCCGGATGTTGTGCTCGGCCAGCTCGTTGGCGACCGACATCGTCAGGTGGATGACCCCAGCCTTGGCCGTGTTGTAGAGGTGGCCGGCGAAGCCGGGCTGGATGCCGGCCAGCGAGGCGGTCGAGATAATCGAGCCCGACTGCTGCGCCGCCATGGCCGCCGCCGCGTGCTTCATGCCGAAGAACACGCCCTTGAGCAGCACGTCGAAGGTCATGTCGTAGTCGTCCTCGGAGATCGAGGCGATCGGGCCGAGGGCGCCGCCGAAGCCCGCGTTGTTGAACATCACGTCGAGGCGGCCCCAGCGGCCCACCGCGTCGCTGACCAATGCCGAGACCGACTCCTCGCTCGTCACGTCGAGCGGGCGGAACGCCGCGTTCGAACCGAGGCGGCCGGCCGTCTCCTCGCCGACCTCGGCCTGCATGTCGCCGATCAGCACCTTGGCGCCCTCCTCCACGAAGAGCGCGGCGGTGGCGGCGCCGATTCCGCTCGCCCCGCCCGTGATCACTGCCACCTTGCCGTCCATCCTGCCCATCGATCCCCTCCGTGTTCCCCGAGCGGTTGCCTGCGCTGTCGTGGTCGAATCCGCTGCGGAGGCTAGAGCTAGCCTGCGGCCATGGCCGTAGCGGATCTCGACGGGCCGGCGCTCGACGCGCTGATCGCCGACAGCCCCCTGCCCGTGGTGGTCGAGTTCTGGGGCGCCACGTGCACGCCCTGCCTCGCGATGGCGCCGCTCGTCGATGCCGTCGCCGAGCGCCTGGCGGGGCGGGCCACGGTGGTCAAGCTCGACGCCGAGGCCCATCCCGGCGCGGCGGCCCAGCATCGGGTGCAGAGCCTGCCCTCGTTCGTGCTGTTCCATCGCGGCCGCGACGTCGACGAGCTGGTCGGCGCCTTCCCGGCCGATCAGCTGCACTTCGAGCTCGAGCGGATGCTCGGGCGCTGCCGGTAACACGAGCCAGGAGGTGGTGCGATGGGGGGACCGCTCAACGGGTTCCGGGTGATCGAGCTGGCCGGCATCGGCCCCGGACCCTTCTGCGGGATGATGCTGTCGGACATGGGCGCCGAGGTGATCCGGGTCGACCGGGCGGCGAGCGTGGGCCGGGCCGGGGACGCCGAACGCCCCGAGCACTCGAAGGACGTGCTGGCCCGCGGCCGGCGCTCGATCGGCGTCGATCTCAAGCTGGCCGAGGGGGTGGAGCTCGTGCTGCGCCTCGTCGAGCGCTCCGACGGCCTGATCGAGGGCTTCCGCCCGGGTGTGATGGAGCGGCTCGGCCTCGGCCCCGAGGTGTGCCTCGCCCGCAACCCCCGGCTGGTGTACGGGCGTATGACCGGCTGGGGCCAGGACGGCCCGTACGCCCACACCGCCGGGCACGACATCAACTACATCGCCCTCGCCGGCTGTCTCGCCCACATCGGCCGCCGCGGCGGGCCGCCCACCCCGCCCATCAACCTGGTCGGCGATTTCGGCGGCGGCGGCATGCTGCTCGCCTTCGGGGTGGTGTGCGGGCTGCTCGAGGCGCAGCGCTCCGGCCGGGGCCAGGTGGTCGACGCGGCGATGATCGACGGCGCCGCCCTGTTGATGGCCTCGATCCACGGGCGGGTGGCGAGCGGGATCTGGAACCTGGAGCGGGGCACGAACCGCACCGACAGCGGCGCCCACTTCTACGACGCCTACGAGACCGCCGACGGCAAGCACATCTCCCTCGGCGCCATCGAGCCCCAGTTCTACGCGGAGCTGCGCAAGCTGGCCGGCCTCGACGGCCCCGAGTGGGACGACCAGTGGGGTCGCGACGCTTGGCCGGCGCGCAAGGAGGAGCTCGCCGCCATCGTCAAGGCCCGCACCCGCGACGAATGGGAGCAGATCCTCGGCGGCTCCGACGCCTGCTACGCCCCGGTGCTCACGATCCCCGAGGCGTACGAGCACCCGCACAACGTGGCCCGAGGCACGTTCGTGGAGGTGGCAGGGGTGCGTCAACCGGCGCCGGCGCCGCGCTTCTCCCGCACGGCGGAGGCGGTGGCCGGCCCGCCGGCCGCGCCGGGCGAGCAC
>JBJXGF010000342.1:0-3972 GCA_046153015.1 Acidimicrobiales bacterium
GGCGCAGCGCTCGGCGCAGCCGGGCAGGCCGACGCGGGCTCGCGCTAGCGTGCGCGGCGCATGCGGCTGCGCTACGGACTCATCTCCGACACCCACATACCCGAGGCGCTCCCCGAGCTGTGGCCACAGGTGTTCCGCGCCTTCGACGGGGTCGACGGCATCCTCCACGGGGGGGACATCTACGAGCTCGAGGTCATCGACAAGCTGGGCTCGATCGCGCCGGTGTGGGCGGCTCGCGGCAACGGCGACGACGGGTCGGGCGGCCGGGCCGTCCAGCCCGACGACGTCCGGCTGAAGGAGGCGTGGCTGATCGAGGCCGGCGGCCTGCGGATCGGGCTGACCCACGTGATGCCGGTGCCCGAGAGCCCGCCGCACTGGACCGTGGAGCGGGCCATCGAGCGGTACTTCGAGGCTCGGCCCGACGTGGTGGTGTACGGCGACACCCACGTGGAGCACATCACCGAGATCGACGGGGTGCTGTGCGTGAACCCGGGGTCGCCGACCTTCCCACACAACCTCAACCTGCAGCTCGGCACGATCGGCTACCTCGACATCGTGGACGGCGCGGCGAGCGCGTCGATCTGGCGGCTCACCGACCACGGCATCGAGGAGTTCGACTGGGACACCTGGGGCCGCCCCTGGTGACCCGGGCGCCGCGGCCTACGGCCGCCCGAAGCGGTTGAGGGGCCAGATCCGCAGGAACGCCTCGCCGATGATGTCGTTCTCCTCGATGGGGCCGATGAAGCGGCTGTCCCTGCTGTTGGCGCGGTTGTCCCCCATCACGAACACGTGCCCGGGCGGCACCTCGACCGGCGACTCGAGCTCCCGGGTCCGCACCCCTGGGCCCAGGTAGGCCTCCTCGAGCGCCACGCCGTTGACCTTCACCCGGTAGTCGGGCGCGGTGGCCTGCAGCACGTCGCCCGGCAGGCCGATCACCCGCTTGATCAGCTGCGGGAAGTCGTCCCGCCCCTGCTCGGCCCGGGGGGTCGGGTTGTGGAACACCACGATGTCGCCCCGCTGCACCTCACCGAAGCGGTAGTTCAGCTTCGACACGAGCACGCGGTCGCCGATCTTCAACGTCGGCTGCATCGACCCCGACGGGATCACGAAGGCCTGGACCAGGAAGGTCTTGATCGCGTACGCGCCGGCCAGGGCGACGACGATGACGAGCAGCCACTCGAGCGCCCAACGGTTGCGGCTGCGCGCCTTGGCCGGGCCTCGGCGCTCACGCCGCGCGCCCTCGCCGGGCGCAGGCGCCCGGTCGGGGGCCAGTTCGTCGGTCAAGGGCAGGCTCATCTCATCGGTGGCTGGACGGTGGGTGGGATCTGCGCTGCCCGTCGCCGCACGGGCTCGACCATGCTAACGAGGCCTCCCCCCGAGTGCGGCCCGCTCGGGGGGCGCCGGTTCGGGGCCGGGATGCCGGCAGGCCACCAGGTGGCCAGGGGCCGTCTCGACGAGGGGCGGCGGCGAGTCGACGCAGTCCGGCCCCACGCGCCAGCAGCGGCCGGCGAAGCGGCAGCCGGCCGGCGACGAGTCCACCCAGTCGGGCGGCTCGCCCCGCAGCACGATCCGCCGACGGGATCGCTCTCGCACCGGGTCGGGGACCGTCGCCGCCGAGAGCAGGGCCTGCGTGTAGGGATGCGCCGGTTGGCCGAAGACCTGGCGGCGCTCGCCCAGCTCGACCAGCTGACCGGCGTGCATCACCGCCACCCGCCCGGCCAGGCGCCCCACCACGGCCAGGTCGTGGCCGATGAACAGGTAGGCCAGGCCCAGGCGGGCCTGCAGCTCTTCGAGCAGGTGCACGATGTCGGCCCGCAGGGCGGCGTCGAGCGCCGACACCGGCTCGTCGAGCACCAGCAGGCGGGGCTCGAGGGCGAGGGCGCGGGCGATGGCCGTGCGCTGGCGTTCGCCGCCGGACAGCTCGGCGGGCCGACGGCCGGCGTGCTCGGGGCGCAGGCCCACGTCGGCCAGCAGCTGCGCCACCCGCTCGGCCCGCTGGCGCCGCTCGGCCCGGCGGCCGTGGATCACCAACCCCTCGCCGACGATGGCGCCCACGCTGAGCCGCGGATCGAGGCTGGCGTACGGGTCCTGGAACACGATCTGCAGCTCCCGCCGCAGGCGGCGCAGCGGCCGACGACGGGCGCCGAGCACGTCGCGCCCGGCGAAACGGATCTCGCCTTCGTCGGGCTCCACCAGGCGGAGCAGGCAGCGGCCGAGGGTGGACTTCCCCGAGCCCGACTCGCCGACGAGGCCCAACGTCTCGCCCGCCGCGAGATCGAACGAGACCCCGGCCACGGCGTGCACCACGCGGCGCCCCGGGCCCCGCACCGGGTACCGCTTGACCAGGCCGCGCACCTCGAGCAGGGCGCTCACGGCTGTTCCCGCTCACACTCGCACTCCCGCTCCAGCCCGAGCGAGGCGGCGAGCAGCGCCCGAGTGCGGGGGTGGGCGGGCGCCGCGAAGACGGCCGCGGTCTCGCCGGACTCGACGGCCTGGCCGGCGTCGAGCACGTACACCCGCTCGGCGACCCGGGCGATCACGCCGAGGTCATGGGTCACGAGCAGCAGCGCCGCGCCGAGCGAGGCCCGCAGCGCGGCGAGCTCGTCGAGCACCTGGGCCTGCACGGTGGCGTCGAGCGCGGTGGTCGGCTCGTCGGCGATCAGCAGCTCGGGCTCGTTCACCGCCGCCATGGCGATCACCACCCGCTGGCGCAGGCCCCCCGAGAGCTCGTGCGGGTACTGGCGGGCCCGCACCTCGGGCTGGGCCACGCCCAGGCGGGCCAAGGCGTCGACCGCCCGCCGGTGGGCCTCGCGCCGGCCGAGCGCGGGCCGGTGGGCGAGCACGGCCTCGGCGATCTGCGCTCCGACCCGGTAAACGGGGTTGAGCGCCGCGAGCGGGTCCTGGAACACCACGGCGACGCGCCGGCCGCGCACCGCCCGCAGGCCCCTCGCCCCGAGCCCGAGGATCTCCTCGCCGTCGAGGCGGACCGATCCCTCCACCCGCGCCCCCCGCGGCGCCAGCCCGAGCAGGGCGAGCATGGCCAGCGACTTGCCGGCGCCGGACTCGCCGACCACCCCGACCGCCTCGCCCCGCCCCACCTCGAGGTCGAGCCCGGCCACGGCCTCGACCCGGCGCCCGCCGCGCTCGAACCACACCCGCAGCCCCCGCACCTCGAGCAGCGGCGGGCTCATCCGCTCCCCGCCCGGGCGTGCCCGCGTTGCAGGCTCTCGCCCAGCAGGTGCACGCACAGCAGGGTGAGCGCCACCGCCCCGCCCGGCGCCCACACCAGCCAGGGGGCCACGCCCATGTCGCCCTTGGCGTCGGCCAGGAGACCGCCCCAGGTGGCGGTGCGGACCCGGTCGACCCCGTAGCCGAGGAACGAGAGCGTGGTCTCGGTGAGCACCCCGGCCACCACGTTGAACACGGCGTTCACCGCGATGGGCCCGGCGGCGTTGGGGAGGATGTGGCGGGCCACAATGCGCAGCTCCGACGCGCCGAGGGCCCGCGCCGCCTCCACGAACGGCCGTCCCCCGAGGGTCTGCACCTCGCTGCGCACCACCCGCGCGGTGGGCATCCAGAGCACGGCGGTGATCAGCACCACCACCGAGCGCACGCTGTGCGGCGGGCCGATCAGCGCACGCGCCCAGCCCTGCCGCTCGGGCAGCCGGGCGAGCACGATCACCACCACCACCAGCGGCAGGGCCAGGAACAGGTCGGTCGTGCGCATGAGCAGCTGGTCGGCGAGGCGGCCGCCCCGGGCGGCGGCGACCCCCACCACGACCCCCAGCGCGGTGGCCGCCAGCGCCACCGACGCCCCGACGCTCAGCGACACCCGGGCGCCGTGGAGCACGCGGGAGAACACGTCGCGGCCGAGCGAGTCGGCGCCGAAGGGGTGGGCGCGGCTGGGCGGGGCCCAGGCCGCCGCCACGCCGGCGTCGGTGGGCGCGTGGGGGCTGAGCAGGGGCGCGGCCG
>JBJXGF010000160.1:0-12291 GCA_046153015.1 Acidimicrobiales bacterium
ACGCGGTCGGCATGTACTGGATCACGTTCACGCCGAGCGGGCCGCGCTCCAGGCTGTCGAGATACTCGGGGATGGTCTCCCAATCCCAGTGCATCCCCTGCTTCATCGACTCGTAGGGGATGGCCTCGGTGCGCACCATCGTGAGCATCGACCGCTCACGGAAATCGGGCTTGACCGGCGCGAAGCCGAACCCGCAATTGCCGAGCACTAGCGAGGTCACGCCGTGCCAGCCGGAGGTGGTGCAGTACGGGTCCCAACGAACCTGCGCGTCGTAATGGGTGTGCAGGTCGATGAAGCCGGGGGCCACGATCAAGCCGTCGGCGTCGATCGTGCGGGCCGCGCCGCCCTTGGCGCGCCCACCCATCTGGGCGATCTTGCCGTCCTTGATCCAGACGTCGCCCCGGTAACGAGGCACGCGGGTGCCGTCGACAATGGTCCCGCCCTTGATATGGATGTCGTAGTCAGCCATGCGATCCCCCTCGGTTCGGGCAGCTGAGGGGGATGCTAGCGAACTACCCCGCCGTCGGGTCGACGAGCACCTTCACCGCGTCGAGGCGGCGGTTGGCGAGGTCGTCGATCGTGGCGCCCAACTCGTCGAGGGTGATGGTGGCGTCGTGCAGCTCGCCCACCCGGAGCCGTCCGTCGGCCACGAGCCCGGCGGCGATGCCCATCTCCTCGAGCGTGAACACCATCGAGGTGTCGATCGACACCTCCTTGCCGACCCAGCGCATCGGGGCCACGGTGGCGTCGCCGTTCGACACGCCGATCATGCAGACCGATCCGCCGCGGCGCACGAGGTCCACCGACTGCTGCAGCGTCTGGGGCACGCCGGCGCAGTCGAACGCGATGTCGGCCCGCAGCGAGCCGGTCAGCTCGTTCAGGTGCTCGCGCAGCTCGGCGCCGGGGGCGAACGCGGCGTGGGCGCCCATCCGCAGGGCGCGCTCGCGGCGGGCGGCGTCGGGCTCCACGGCGATCACGTGGCCGGCGCCGGCGATCAGCGCGCACTGGATCGTGAGCAGCCCGATGGGCCCGCAGCCCACCACGCAGGCCACGTCGCCCATCCGCAGGCGGCTCTTGCGGACCCCGTGCAGCGCCACCGAGCTGGGCTCGACGATCGCGCCCTGCTCGTCGCTGACCGCAGCGGGGATGCGGCACAGCCGGTTGGCGTCGAGCGCCATCGAGCGGGCGAAGCCGCCGTTGGCGGGGGCGCGTCGGCCGGCGTAGGCGGCCCGTGCGGTCGAGCAGTACTCGGGCAGATCGGCGCGGCACTCCTCGCACGCGCCGCAGCCGGGGGCGACCCCCGAGCCGACCACCCGGTCGCCCTCGCCGACCACGGTCACGCCCGGCGCCACCGCCCGCACCACGCCCATCCACTCGTGGCCGCAGATGCCGGGGGCGTACGCCCAGCCCTCCACGTAGGCGTGGACGTCGCTGCCGCAGATGCCGCAGCGCTGGATGTCGACCACCGCCTGGCCCTCGCCCGGGGCCGGCTCGGCCACCTCGGCCAGCGCGAACTGGCCCTTGCCTCGGATCACCCCTGCCCTCATGCCGGCAGGCTTAGCACACGCCGATCCCGGGGTTCGCCGGCGGCGGGCGTTCAGCGGCGGGCGGCGAGCTCGGCCGGGTCGACCGGGCGGAGCTCGATCGCCGCGTGGGGCAGGCCGGCGGCCAGCAGCGCCAGCGTGACATGCTCGCCGAGGCGGCGCTCGAGGGCGCTGAGCACGCTCTCGTCGGCGCCCTCCACCGCCAGCAGCACCCGGCCGGCGCGGTCGGCCAGGGCCAAGTCCACCGGGCGCAGCAGCCGCTGCGCGACGCCGAGCGTGAGCTGGGCAACGGCGACTCGCTCCGGCCCCGAACCCTCAAGCACCACCTCGAACACCTGCTGAGCCGGGTGCGCAGGCACGCGGTCGGCGGCGGTGTCGGCGGCGGTCTCGGTGTCGGTCTCGGTGTCGGGCGTGGCCGCGGTGTCGGGCGTGGCCGCGCTCTCGGCCGAGGCGGGGGCTGCGAGGGCGGCGTAGATCCGCCCGACGCACCAGGCGGCCGCGCCGGCGGCGGTCAGCTCCAGCGCCACCAGCGCCAGGGCGGCCGGCGCGCCCCACGCGCCCCGGCCCAGGGCCAGGCCAGCCACCAGCGCCGGGTTGAGCACCCAGAACGGGGCGGCCAAGCCCACAGCGAGGACGTAGACGGGCACGGCCAGGGCGAGGCGGTCGAGCTGGCCGCCGCGCACGCAGGCGTGGATCAGCGCGATGAACCCGGCCACGGCGATCAGCTCGCAGACGGCGTTGCGGCCGGTGAGCCCGCCCCCGCCGAGCGCGACCACCTCCGCCGACCACAGCCAGTTGCCGAGCAGCGCGCCGAGCACGCCGCCGAGGGTCTGCGCCGCCGCGTACGCGGCGAAGCGGCGGCGGTCGATGTGGCCGCTCACCAGCAGCGAGAAGCTGATCGCCGGGTTGATGTGCCCGCCGCTCAACGGTCCGAGCGCCACCAGCAGCACGCCGACCGTCGCGGCGATGGCGGCCACGCCGAGCAGCGCGGCTTCGCCCCCGGAGGCGCCGGCGCGGGCGGCGAGCTCGCCCCCGCCGATCACGGCCAGGCTGAGGGCGGCGACGCCCACGCCTTCGCCGATGGCCGGCCGCACGAGTGAGTTGGCCACTGCTGTTCCTTTCCGCAAGGGCGCCGCCGGTGCGGGCCCGTGTCCGCCCCTCCTAACGGACGCGCGTCGCGCCGCCTTGACCGGCCGGTAGCGTCCGCCGCCATGGGTGAGCTCGACGGCAAGATCGGCCTCGTCACCGGCTCCACGCGCGGCATCGGCCTGGCCATCGCCGCGCGTTTCGCCGCCGAGGGCGCCCGGGTGTACGTGCACGGCCGCCGGGAGGAGTCGGCCGAGCAGGCGGCGGCGGGTCTGCCCAACGCCGCGTTCGCCGCCGCCGAGCTGGACCGACCCGGCGAGGCGGCCCGGCTGGTCGACGAGGTCGTGGCCGCCGCGGGCCGGATCGACTTCCTCGTGAACAACGCCGGCGTGGCCGTCGACAACTTCGTGCTGGGCGTCACCCCGCCCCGCTGGCAGGAGGTGATCGACGTGAACCTCACCGCGGCGTTCTTCGCGCTGCAGGCCGCCGGCCTGCACATGCGCGAGGCGGGCGGCGGCGCGATCGTCAACGTGATCTCGTGGGCGGGGATCCGAGGCAACATCGGCCAGGTGGCGTACAGCGCCTCGAAGGCGGGCCTCGTGGGCGTGACGCTCACCGCGGCGAAGGAGCTGGCCAAGTTCGGGATCCGGGTCAATGCCCTGTCGCCGGTGATCGAGTCGGACATGACCGACCAGATGGCCCCGGAGCTGCGGGCCGAGGCGCTGGCCCGCGTGCCGCTCGGCCGTTTCGGCACGGCGGAGGAGATGGCCGAGGGCGCGCTGTGGCTCACCTCGGACCGCTCCCGTTACACCACCGGCATGATCCTCCACGTCGACGGCGGGATGCACCTCTACTGACTCGTCACGCCCGCATGGGGCAGTATGAGCCGATGAGCCACCTCGACGCGCACGAGCACGCCGCACCCATGGCCGCCGGCCCCACCGGCCCCCTGCAGGGGCTTCGCATCATCGACGTGACCCACGCCCTTGCGGGGCCGTTCGCGGCGATGTTCCTCGCCGACATGGGCGCCGACGTGATCAAGGTCGAGCCGCCCTCGGGCGAGATGACCCGCTACGCCGGGCCGTGGACCCGCGACGACGAGGAGAAGAGCTACTCCGGCGGCTACGCCATCCGGAACCGCAACAAGCGCTCGATCTGCCTTGACCTGACGAAGGACGAGGACCGGGAGACGTTCCTGCAGCTGGTGGAGACCGCCGACGGGCTGGTCGAGAACCTCCGGGCCGGGGTGCTCGACCGCCTCGGCGCCGGGTGGGACGCCTGCCACGCCCGCAACCCGAAGCTGGTGTACGCCGCCATCCGGGGCTTCGGCGACCCGCGCATCGCCCGCTCGCCCTACGCCGAGTGGCCCGCCTACGACCTGATCGCCCAGGCGATGGGCGGCGTGGTCGCCTCCACCGGGGAGGACCCGGAGCACGTGATGAAGGTCGGCCCGCCCATCGGCGACACGGTGCCCGGGCTCATGACCGCCCTCGGGCTGCTCGCGGCCTTGCACCGGGCCCGGGAGACCGGCGAGGGCCAGTTCCTCGACGTGGCGATGGTCGACGCCATGATGACGATGTCCGAGGCCAGCCAAATGATGTACTCGTACATGGGCCGGCCGATGCGCCCGATGGGCAACTCCGTGGACGGGATCAGCCCGTACGACGTGTACCCCACCAAGGACGGGCACTGCGTGATCGCCACGCCCACCGAGCCCCACTGGAAGCTGCTGTGCGACCTGATCGGCCGCCCCGAGCTGAAAGACGACGAGCGGACCAGCTCCAACCGCCGCAGGGTCCGCAACCGCGACGCGGTCGACGCCGCCGTGGGCGGTTGGGCCGCCGAGCGCACCACGGCTGAGGTGGTCAAGGCGCTCGGCAACGTGGTGCCGGTGGGCCCCGTGTACTCGCCGGAGGACTGGGTGGAGGACCCGCACGTGGCCGCCCGGGAGATGCTGGTGCGCATCGACCACGACCACCACCGCCCCACCGTGGCGCTCAACTGCCCGATCAAGTTCAGCGCCGACCCCGCCGGCATCTACCGCGGCGTGCCCAAGCTCGACGAGCACGGCGACGACATCCGCGCCGAGCTCGCCCAACGGCAGAAGAAGGGCTGAGCGAAGCGAGGCCCTGCGGACGGCGCGCGCCAGCAGCCAGCTACGGCGCGCCGGGCCGGCGAGGTCGGTGGCGGTGGGGCTGGCCGTCGGGCCGCCGGACGATCGGTTGCTGCCGACCGTCCAGCCCGATCGACCAGCCGTGCGTGTGCAGGAACGTGTGATGGTGGCGGCAGAGCAGCGCGCCGTTGGTGACGCTGGTCTCGCCGCCGGCCTGCCAGCCGGTGCAGTGGTGGATGTCGCACCGGCTCGGGGGCTGGTCGCAGCCGGGGAACCGGCAGCCGCCGTCTCGGCGGACGATGGCGTGGGCGAGCGGCCGGGGCCACGCTCGTTGGGCGCGGCCCACATCGAGCGGCTCGCGGTCCGCCCCGAGCACCAGACGGGAGAAGCTGGCGTCGCAGCCGTAGTGCTCCGGGAACTCGCCCTCGGGCTCCAACCGGCCCCCGGCCCCGAGCGTCACGGTCAGCGCGATGTGGCAGCGATCCGGCGCGGTGGCCTTGCCGGCCGGGACGCGCAGGGCGGCGTCGACCAGATCGACCAGGCTCTGCGCCCGCATGGCGCAGGTGGTCAGCCCAGCGAGGGTGGGGTCGCCGTCGCGGCTGCGCTGCAGGCAGCGGCCGACCTCGCGCTCTATCGCCGAGTGCAGCAGCCGACCGTTCTCCGGCGAGAGATGCAGCTCGCCGTTCCACCAGCCGTCGAACCCCTCGGTCAGCGTGAACGATTCCCGCTCCGTCTCGCCGGCTAGGCCGGCCGGATCGGGTGAATCGACGGCGTCCACCCAGTCGACAAAGGTCCGTATGGCCACCCCGAGATGGGCATCATTCCCACCGCAGGCCACCTCGGTGAGCGCGGCGTCGATCTCGTCGGTGAGGCGCTCCCCGCCGCGGCTTTTCGCGTCGACCAGCCGGCGAACCTGAGCCTCGTTCAGCAGCCCTTCCAGCGCCGCCTCCCGAGCGTGGCGAAGCCCGGCCATCACCGTCGATCGGTGGTGCAGGGCCCGAGCCGACCCACGAGGCAGGCCCGTGTGAGCGGCCAGCCACGGAACCGGCGAGCGCCAACCTTCGAACGCCCAGGCCCCGTTGCGCTCTGCTGCGGACACGACCCGACGCGCCAGCTCGCCGACGCTGTTGACCAGCGCCTGCGCGGCGCCCACCGCTGCGGCCTCCTCGCCCGGCTCGATCTCGTCGACCCGAACGGCGAGGTCACGCAACAACAGGGCCGCCTTCTCCAATTCCACCACGAGCTCTCCCGCCTCCACCCAACCAATAGTAGCGGTCCTGAACAGGAATCTGCACAAGTATTCGTCGAAATTATCGGAAGTCATTAGACGCCAATTTCTCCATTCGATTGGAGGACTTCCGACCGGCGGGGGTGATCCCGCTGTGCGCAAAGAGGGGACGCTGTTGCGAGGTCGTCCCAGCGAGCGTGGCAGAGAGGTGGCGGTTCCTCGCCTCCAACATGCCGGCTGGCAGCGCGCCGTCCCCCTGCCCGCAGCGCAGACGGGGAGCTCTCCTCGACCGAGCTGTTGGACGCCGCCGGCTGCCGGCTCGGCCTGGGCATCGACCTCGACGGCGCCGAGCACCCCTCGCCCAGGAGGAGAGCGACACGGGATGCTCGAAGGGCCGCCGTCCGACCGCCGATGCCGCTGCCGCCGTCGCGCGCCGGTCAGCGGAACTGGGCCAGGAACTCCACCGCCCGCTGGGTGACCAGGTCGGACGCCTCCAGGGGCAGCCAATGCCCGGCGCGGGGGACCTCCTCGATGCCCCGCAGGTCCTCGAAGCGCTGCTCCATGCCCTCGAGAGGGATGAAGCGCCGCACGTTGTCCCGCTCGCCGATGAGGAACGTGGTCGGCGGGCGCACCTTCACGCCTTCGAGCTCGGGGGTGAGCTCGAGCAGCCGCGGGATGTTCCGGTAGTAGTTGATCGGGCCGCGGAACCCGCTCGCCTCGTACTGGCTCACGTAGTAGTCGAGGTCGGCCTCGGTCAGCCATGGGGGCAGCTCGGCCGGCGCGGGCGGCAGCGTGTCGAGCATGCCGGCGGTGTGCGGCTGGCGGCCCGGTCCGCGGGGCCGGTCCCCGGCGGCCGACACGTAGAACCGCAGCAGCGTCGAGCGCAGGTCGGCCTCGAACTCCGCCTCGGCCGCCCCCTCCTTGGCGAAGTACGACCAGTAGAAGAACCGCTCGCCCCAATGGGCCTGGGTGCACATGGCCGGCCAGCGGTGGTCGCGCACGTACGGCACCGACAGGCCCACGACCGCCCGGACCCGCTCGGCGTAGCGCAGCGCCACGTGCCATCCGACGATCGCGCCCCAGTCGTGGATCATCAGCGCGTAGTCGTCGTGGCCGAGCGCGCTGGCCAGCCCGTCGATGTCGGCGGTGAGATCGACGATGCCGTAGTCGCTCACCGCCGGCGGACGGTCGGAGAAGCCGTAGCCCCGCTGGTCGGGCGCGGCCACCTTCCAGCCCGCCGCCACCAGCGGGTCGATCTGATGCCGCCACAGGTACCAGCTCTGCGGGAACCCGTGGAGCAGGATCAGGAGCGGACCGTCGCCCTCCACGACCGTCCGCAGCCGGATGCCGTTCGTCTCGAGCGTCTGGAACGAACGGTCGGACAGTGCGCGAGCCATCGCCGGCCGCCGCTCAGGCGCCCACGTAGGGCGACAGATCGGGGTCCTTGGACTCCTGCCAGATGTCGATCAGCTTGCGGGGAACCACCTGCGCCGGCGTCTCCTTGGCGCCCTTGAACCAGCTCGACACCCCCGGCGTGGCCCACACGTACTGCATGACCTCGGCGTTGACCCGCTCGGTGTACTCCCGCACCGCGTCGGCCCTGACCTCGAAACGCCGCCAGCCGCGGTCGAACATCGCCCGCAAGCAGCCGACGATGTAGTCGACCGCGGTCTCGGCGAACAGCATCCCGTTGCCGCCGTGGGCGGGCACGCCGTGCGGTCCGTACGTCATCAGCAGGTTCGGGCAGTTGGCCAGGGCCATGCCCTTGTACGCCTCCGGCGCCTCGTCGAGCTGGCGGCGCAGGTCGACGCCGTCCTTGCCGACGATCTCGATCGGCCACAGCGGACGGTTGGTGGTGAACCCGGTGGCGTAGGCGATCACGTCGACCTCCTCGCGGCCGTCGGCGGTCTCGATGCCGGTCTCGTCGATCGAACGGATCGGCGCGGTGATCAGCTTCACGTTGTCGCGGCGCAGCGCCGAGTACCAGCCGTTGTCGACCACCATCCGCTTGGCGTAGGGCGGGTAGTCGGGCACCACCTTGTCGATCAGGTCGGGCTTGTCGGCCAGCTGGTTCTCGATGTACTCGGTGAGCTGCGCCCGCAGCTTGTCGTTCGCCTCGTTGACCGAACGGTCCTGGTTGCGCCAGTTCGGGTCGATCTTGATGGCGTCGAGGATCGAGTCGCCGAAGGTCCAGAACTGGCGGAAGCGGTACCACTCCCGGTACGTGGGGATGTGGTCGACCAGCCAGCGCTCGTCGCCGGCCAGGGCCTTGCCGTACTGGGGGTGGGACATCATCCAGTGCGGGCTGCGCTGGTAGACGAGCACCTTGCCGGCGCTCGGCGCGATGGCCGGCACGATCTGGTTGGCGCTGGCCCCGGTGCCGATCACGGCGACGGTCTTGCCGGTGAGGTCCACGCTGTGGTCCCAGTGGGTGGAATGCATCGACGGCCCGGCGAAGCGCTCGCGGCCGGCGATGTCTGGCCAGCGGGCCACCGTGAGCAGCCCGGTGGCGGCGATCACGAAGTTGGCCCGCAGCTGCGTGGGGCCGCCGTCTGCCGCGCGCAGGTCGACGACCCACTCGGCGGCGGCGTCGTCCCAGGTGAGCGTGGCCACCTCGACCCCGCAGCGCAGGCGGGCGCCGATGCCGCTCGAGTCGACCGTCCGCTTCACGTAGGCGAGCAGCTCGGGCTGGTGGCTGAAGTGCTCGGGCCAGCCCGGATCCTGGTCGAAGGAGTAGGAGTACAGCAGGCTCGGCGTGTCGACCCGGCAGCCCGGGTACTGGTTCTGCCACCAGGTGCCGCCCGGCTCCGGGTTCTTCTCGACGATCGTGTACGACGACAGGCCCAGCTGGTCGAGCACGATCCCGGCCAGCACGCCGGTCACCCCGCCGCCGATGATCAGCACGTGGAACCCGGGCGGCGGCTCGAGCGGCTGGCGGGCCGGGCTCGGCCCGAAGCCCATCTGCTCGCGGACGAGGGGCCCGTAGGCGGCGGGCACGTTCTCGCCGGCGCCGAGGTTCATGGCGGCCTGGAGCACGGCGTCGCTCGGCGTCGGCGGCGTCGCGTCCCCGGCCAGGTAGCCGGGGAGGAGCTCGGCGGCGAGCCGTTCGATCTGCTTGCGGTCCCGCAGGTCGGGCACCGCGTTGGGGTCACCCGAGAGGTGGGTGACAACCGCGGCGAGCGTGCGCCGGTCGGCGGTGGCCAGGATCGCCGCCAGCTCGCTCTCGGAGGGCGGCGCCGCGGAGGTCGTCGAGGTCATGGGCGAGGAGCGTATCGATGCCGTCGCCCCGGCGCCGGACCGCATCGCCCGGCTACGTTGCGCGTCGGGTCCCGGGGGGGAGCCTCCCGCCCATCGAAGGGGGAACTCGATGCACCGACACCGCGTGCTTCTTCGCGCCGTAGCACTTGCCGTCGCCTTCGCCGCGGCCGCCGCCTGCGGCAGCGACAGCAACGACGAGAGCGCCGCCACCGCCTCGAGCGCGGCGGCGTCCTCTGCGCCCGCCGGCGCCGCCGGCAGCGACGACCCCGCCTCGTGGGGGGTCAAGGACAAGAAGCTGGTGGGCCCGAGCGGGTTCGGCATCGACCTCTCCAAGTGCCCGGCCAAGTGGGACGACAAGGCGGGCCTCACCGACACCGAGATCCGCCTCGGCCAGACGATCGCCCAGTCCGGCGCGGCGGCGTCGTACGGGGGCGTGGCGCTGGGCATGAAGGCGTACTTCGACAACGTCAACGCCACCGAGGGCGGGATCGGCGGGCGCAAGATCAACTTCACCTACAAAGACGACGGCTACGAGGCGGCGCGAGGCAAGGCCAACGTCGACGAGATGCTCGAAACGGCGAACCTCTTCGCGTTCACCGGGGTGCTCGGCACGCCGATCAACCTCGCCACCTACGACAAGATCGACGAATCGTGCCTGCCCGACATCTCGGTCGGCAGCGCCCACCCCGCGTTCGGCGACCCGGTGAACCACCCCTGGGTCGTGCCGGTGCCGGCGAACAGCTACACGACCGAGGGCATCCTGTGGGGCCAGTACGTGCTGGACAAGTACGGCAAGGGCGCCACGGTGGCCGCGCTGGTGGCCAACAACGACTTCGGCCTGGCCAACAAGGACGCATTCGAGAAGTTCGCCAAGGACAACGGGCTCACGGTCAAGTTCGAGCTGCACGACCCGCAGGCGGCCAGCGTGACCAACGAGCTCACCAACCTGGCGTCCAGCAACTCGCAGGTCGTGATCCTGATGACGCTGGCCAACTTCTGCACGATGGGGTTCCAGTACCTGTCGCAGAGCTCGTGGAAGCCGGCCGAGCGGATCGTCTCCCAGACCTGCAACACCGTCACCTACTTCAAGCCGGCCGGCCAGGCCGCCGACGGGTGGGTGTCGATCAGCGACCGGTACGACACAGCCGACGCGCAGGATCAGAACGTCCCGTTCGTGAAGAGCGCGCGGGAGACGATCGCCAAGGCCGGCCTCGACGCCAACAACAGCTTGATCGGGCAGGGCTACGGCCTCTACGCCTGGCCGGTGGTCGACACGCTCAAGCGGGCTGCGCTGCTGCCGGGAGGCCTCACCCGCACCAACGTGATGCTCGCGGCGCGCAAGGTCAAGAGCGCCAACCCGTTCAGCCGGGAGGGCATCTCCTATGAGATGGACGGTGCGAAGGACGCCTTCCCGATCGAGGGCGGCGCGACCGTGCGCTACACGCTGGAGGCCGGCAAGGACGTGGGGACCCAAGTGCCGTTCGGCAAGGTGATCGACCTGAACGGCAAGACGCCGAACTGCGCGTGGGACGGAAAGCGCTGCGCGGCCAACTGAGACGCCGCGCCGGCTAACCTCCCGGGCGGGGTCCCGGGTGCAACACACGCTCGGAGGGGGAACCATGCGAACGCGCAGGCCGGTACTGCGGGCCGTGGCGATTGTCGCGGCCGTGGCGGCGGTGGCCGCCGGATGCGGCAGCGACGACGACGCCGGCGACCAAGGCCAGGCGGCCACGACCGCTGCGGCGGCGGCCGCCGGCGCGGTCACCGACGATCCGGCCACCTGGGGGGTCCGCGACAAGAAGCTGCTCGGCCCGGGGGAGTTCACGATCGACCTGTCGAAATGCCCCGCCAAGTGGAGCGAGACGGCCGGCATAACCGACACCGAGATCCGCATCGGCCAGTCCCTGGCGCAGTCGGGCCCCAACGCCGGGATCGCCAACGTCGGCCTCGGCATGAAGGCGTATTTCGACCTCGTCAACAACACCGAGGGCGGGGTGGCCGGCAAGAAGCTGACGCTCGTGCAGCGCGACGACGGCTACGAGGCAGCCCGCGGCAAAGCCGCGGTCGACGAGCTGATCGAGACGGCGAACGTGTTCGCCTTCGGCGGCGTGGTCGGCACCCCGATCAACCTCGCGGTGTACGACAAGCTCAACGAGGAGTGCTACCCGCATCTCTCGTCGGGAACCGCGCATCCGGCGTTCGGCGACCCGGTGAACCACCCCTGGACCGTCCCGGTCCCGTCGAGCTCGTACTCGACCGAGGCCCAGATCTGGGGCCAGTACATCGTGGAGAAGTACGGCAAGGGCGCCTCGGTGGCCGCGCTGGTGGCCAACAACGACTTCGGCCTGTCCTACAAGGCCGCGTTCGACGTGTTCGCCAAGGAGAACGGCCTCAACGTCAAGTACGAGCTGCACGACGTGCAGGCGGCCAGCGTGACCAACGAGATGACCAACCTGGCCTCGAGCAACGCCGACGTGATCATCCTCATGACGCTGCTCAACTTCTGCACCTTCGGCATGCAGTACATGGGCCAGAGCTCGTGGAAACCCAAGGAGCGGCTGATCTCGCAGACCTGCAACATCGTCACCTACTTCAAGCCGGCCGGCGCCGCCGCCGACGGCTGGGTGTCGATCAGCGACCGGCTCGACAACGCCGACCCCGAGCACATCAAGCTGCCGTTCATCGCCAGCATGCGCGACCAGGCGAGCAAGCTGGGCTACGACCCCAACAACAGCCTGGTCGGCCAGGGCTACGGCCTCTACGCCTGGCCCCTGGTCGACACGCTCAAGCGCGCCGCCCAGCTCAAGGGCGGCCTCACCCGCACCAACGCCATCCTGGCCGCCCGCAAGGTCGAGTCGTTCAGCCCGTTCAGCCGGGAGGGCATCAAGTACTCGATGAACGGGGCGAAGGACGCCTTCCCGGTGGAGGGCGCAGTGACCGTTCGCTACACCCTCGAAGCGGGCAAGGACGTCGGCGCGAACATCCCGTTCGGACAGGTGATCGACCTGAACGGCAAGACGCCGAACTGCTCCTGGGACGGCAAGCAGTGCCGAGCCGGGTGA
>JBJXGF010000165.1:0-3673 GCA_046153015.1 Acidimicrobiales bacterium
CGCGGGTCTCTTCGAGGCGGGCGCTCCTGAGATCGACCCCACGCAGGTCGGCGTAGACGAACGTGGCCCTGCGCAGGTCGGCCCCGGCGAGGTCGGCCCCGGTGAAGCTGCACCCGACGATCACGCCGCGGCGCAGGTCGGCCCCGGCGAGGTTGGCCCCGGCGAAGTCCGACGCCACGAGCAGGCAGTCGCGGAGATCGGCGGTGACGAGCCGGGCGCCGACCAGCTCCGCGGCCACGATCTGCGCCCGGACCAGCAGCGCCTCCTCGAGATCGGCGCCGTTCAGCACGCTGGACTCGACGCGGCTGTCGGTGAGGTTGACGCCCCGCAGGTCGGCCCCGGTGAGGTTCATCCCCACGAGCTGCGCCCGGCTCAGCGCCGGGCTGGCGAGCGCCCGCAGGTCGACCGCCGCCGTTCGATCGCCGCCGCCGCAGCCGGCGAGGGAGGGGACCAGGTCTCCCGCGGCCAGCTCGCCCCGCAGCCGGGCGGCGAGCAGCCGGCAGAGCTGCTTCTCACGGTCGAAGCCGGCGTCGGTGGTCCTCGTCACGTCTCTGCTTCCCGCTTCCCGCTTCGCTGATCTGGGGCTGGGCCGCGTGCTCCCTGGCGGCGTCCGACGGGCAGGGTAGGCGCCGCCGAGCGGGCGGCAAGGGGCCCTTCGTTGGGGCCGGCGCCGAGCGGCCGGCGTCGCGCTCAGGGGACGAAGCGGACGCGCAGCAGCTCGGGCCACAGCTTCCCGGTGACGAGGAACGTCTGGTCGGCCGGGTCGTACGCCAGCCCGTTCAGCACCTCGGCGTTCGGATGCGCCGCCCGGTCGAGCAGCCCGGCCGCGTCGATGTCGGCGGTGACCCGCCCGCTGGCCGGGTCGATCCGCACGATCCGCTCGCTCTGCCACACGTTGGCGTAGACGGCGCCGGCGACGCACTCCAGCTCGTTCAGCAGCGCCAGCGGCGAGCCGGCGACGGTCACCTCCACCGCGCCGAGCAGCTCGAAGCTGTCCGGGTCCCGGAACTGCAGCCGGCTGGCGCCGTCGCTCATCACGAGGCGGCGGCCGTCGTAGCAGAGGCCCCAACCCTCGCCCTCGTACCGGTGCTCGCCCAGCAGCCCGAACGTGTCTCGGTCGTAGACGAAGGCTCGCCCCTCCTTCCACGTGAGCTGCACCAGCCGCCCGTCGACCAGGGCCAAACCCTCGGCGAAGACCTCCCTCGGCGCCTCGACCCGGCGCAGCACGCCGCCGCCGGGGGACAGCTCCACGAGCGAGGAGGCCCCGTAGCGCCCCGCGCTCTCGAAGAGGCGGCCGGCGTCGAGCACCAGGCCCTGCGTGTAGAGCTCGGCCGGGTGGCGGCGCCGCTCCAGCACCTCCACCCGCAGGCCCTCCACCGCCGCCTCGGACTCCGAGAGCGGGGCCTCCACCCGAGCCGGGTCGAGCGGCGCGCCGCGCTGGCCGGGCTCGGCGGGGTCGCCGCCCGCCCCGCACCCCGCGGCCAGCGCCAGCAGGCTGCACAGCCCGACGAGGCGGGCGCGCCGGCGGCGCGAACGGCGGGTCACGGCCCTCGACCCTACGCAGGCGCGGGGGCCGCCAGGACGCGGCCGTGGCGTTCGGCTCGGCCCCATTACCGTTGGCCCCGACCAGAGGGACGAAGGAGCTCGGGCGATGATCGTGGGGGTGCCGAAGGAGACCAAGACGGCCGAGGCCCGGGTGGCGATCACCCCGGCCGGGGTGCGGGAGCTGGTCGCCGCCGGCCACGCTGTGCTGATCGAGCGCGGCGCCGGGATCGGCTCGGCCATCTCCGACGCCCAGTTCGAGGCGGTGGGCGCCGAGATCGTCGGGGCCGTCGAGGAGGTCTACGGCCGGGCCGAGCTGCTGCTCCACGTAAAGGAGCCCCAGCCCCGGGACCTCGAGCTGCTGGCGCCCCATCACGTGCTGTTCACCTATCTCCACCTGGCCGCCTACCCCGCGGTGGGCGAGGCGCTGCTCGCCTCCGGCGCCACCGCAATCGCCTACGAGACCGTGCGCCTGGCCGACGGGAGCCTGCCGTTGCTGGCCCCGATGAGCCGGATCGCCGGGCGGATGGCCGTGCAGGCCGGCGCCCACTACCTGGAGTCGGCCCAGGGCGGCAAGGGCGTGCTGCTGGGCGGGATCCCGGGGGTCGCCCGCGCGCAGGTGGTGGTGATCGGCGCGGGGGTGGCCGGTTGGCATGCAACCGACGTGGCCGTCGGGATGGGGGCGGCGGTGACCGTGCTCGACGTGAACCTGCCCAAGCTCGAGGCCGTCGAGCAGATGTGGGGCGGGCGGGTGGAGACCATCTACTCCTCCCGCAACGCCATCGACACCTGCATGGCCCGGGCCGATCTGGTGGTGGGCGCCGTGCTGGTGGCGGGGGACCGGGCGCCGGTGCTGGTGGACCGGGCGATGGTGGCCAAGATGGAGCAGGGAAGCGTGATGGTCGACATCTCCATCGACCAGGGCGGCTGCTTCGAGACCTCCCGAGAGACCCGGCACGACGCCCCGACCTACGTGGTCGACGGGGTGACCCACTACGCGGTGGGCAACATCCCCGGGGCCGTGCCCCACACTTCGACCTTCGCGCTGACCAACGCCACCATGCGCTACGTGGTGGCGCTGGCCGGCGGGCTGCGCCAGGCCCTCGCCCGCCAGCCCGAGCTGGCCAGCGGCGTGAACGTGGTCGACGGCTGCGTGACCAATGCGGCGGTGGCCCACGCGCTGGGCCGGCCCCACACCCCGCTCGACGAGGTGCTCGACTGACGCTGCGCCCGGGCCGCCGGTGCGGGAGGGGCGGCCGGCGGGCGCGCCGCTCAGCGGCTCTTGGGCAGCACCCGGAAGACCAGGCTGGCGTTGGCCACCGGCTCGCCGTCCTCCGTGCGCACCTCGGCCCGGCAGAAGGCGACGGAGCGCCCGCCCTGCTCGACCCAGGCTTCGCCGATGGCGTCCTGGCCGGCGACCGCCTTCAGGTAGTTGACCGTGAAGCTCAGCGTCAGCGAGTCGAGGTGCTCGTCGTAGTAGGTGCCGACGGCGGGCACCGCGCACGTGTCGATCAAGCTGGCTATGGCGCCGCCGTGCACGAACCCGGCCGCCTGCTCGAGCTCGGGCTTGAAACGCAGCCGCAGGCGGGCGTAGCCGGTGCGCAGCTCCTCGATCGAGAGCCCGATGTAGGTGGGGAAATAGACCCGCTCCCAGCGGGTGTACTTGCTCCAGGCCCGCTCCTTCTCGGGGGTGAGCGGGGCGAACTCCTGCGCTCTCCACGGCATCTGCGTGTTCACCGCCCCACCGTAGCTCGGGCGCCGCGCGCCCCCGATCGACCCGGCGCCGGGCGCTCACCGGCCGCGCTCGGCGTCGAGCCGACGGCACACGTCGACCACCCGGATCACCTCGGCCAGCACCGCGCCGTCCACGTGCTCGGCGAGCTGGCGGCCGACCTCGGCCTCGGGCCGCAGCGCGGCGAAGGCCTTGCGGGCGAGCATCCCAGCGTCCATCCACGCCGCGAGCGGGGCGGCCGCGGCCAGCTCCGCCGGCGGCGAGGGGCCCTCGCGAAGACAGCCGAGCACCGCCTCCCAGTCCAGCCCGCGCCGCTCCCGCCGCCAGGCGGCAACGAGGCCCGGGCCGGTGGGCGCGCCGACGGCGGCGAGGGGGTGCAGCGCGGCGGCGCCCGCCCAG